>JADGRE010000204.1 GCA_017881185.1 Pseudomonadota bacterium
TCGCGCTTGAAGGGCTTCTTCAGGCAACCAGCGGTCAAGCTCTGCGTGATGCGATCGACGATAGGCAGCAGCGCGGGCGCGAAGCTCGACTGACAGATCGACTGCACCACGGCGTTCTCGCCGAAGCCCTTGGCGACCTCTACGATGCGCCGCGGCGGATACGCCGTCCCCGTCGCGGTGTTGCACGAAGGGATCAGATTGCTGTTGTCGTTCGGATCCACCTGCTCTTGCATGAGCGGGTCGGCGAGCAGAGCGTCGTAGTAGCCGTCGCGCGCGGTCGCGTCGCTGAAGTCGACCTTCGCGCGGGCCGTCGCGTCCACCAAGCTGGGCGGCACACCCACGATCGCCGCGAACAACACCAGGTTGCTGCCGGGCGGCCGCAACGCCTGGTAGTTTGTGATGTAGCGCGACGGCGGGAACAGCTGCGGTTTGTTGTAGTAGCAGCGCAGGTTGATCGGCTGCGCGTAGATCGGATCCTGCGGGTCGAGCGCGTAGCTGAAGATGCGCGTCTCTCGCGCCGAGCAGTCGTCTTCGTCGGTGACGGCGACCAGCGCGAGCAGCGATTGCCGTCGCAAGAACCCTGCGTTCACGTCATCGGCGTGCCCGGTGGTAGCCGGCGCGCTAGGCGGGTCGGCGAGGAAGCGCACGTCGGAGCTTGCCGGCGTGATGGCTTTCAAGATCGATTCGAGCGGATGCTCGAAGCCGCAGCCGTTGGTGCCTAGCGTGGCGATGCACGCGAAGTCGGTGGCGGCCTGGTTCGGGTCGACCAGGCTGGCGTCGTACGCGAGGAAGCGCGGATAGCTCGCAGCGCAACCGCTGACGCTGGGCGAGGGCGTATTCTGCAGCACGCCATCGTCTCCCACGCCCGCGCAGCTGCCGATGCCGGCCACGCCGCGCAGGCCCATGTCCGAGGACACCACACCCAAGTGCAGGTCCTTCACCGCCGGAAAGTCTTGCTTGCCGTCCCCATCGACATCGCCGCTCGTGAGCACGCCGATCAGCTTCGGCATCTCCTTCACCAGCGCCGACTGTTCTTCGGACATGGAGCCGGAGTCGTCGACCATGAACAAAACGTCGAGCTGGCCGCCGCCCGCCACGACGATCTGCTGGCACAAGCCGCCACGCTGACACTGCAGCGCGGGCGGTGGCCTGGGTAGCCCGCCATCGCCCAGGCACACCGGCCTGCCGAACTCGTCGAAGCCCTGTATGCACGCCAGGTGCGGCACGCCCGCGTCCTTCGCTTGCTTCACCGGGCACAGCGGCAGCCGAAACTCGTTCACCTCACCCGGCATCACGCAGCCGCTCGGCTTGGTGGTGGGCAGTTTCACGTTGCCACTACCGCCGGAGCCTGCCGCCGCACTGGCGGCGTCCCAATAGGGCGAGGTGCCGCCATCAGCGCCGCCATCATGTGCCAGCCGGCTGCCTGTCTTGGTGTGCCGCGCCGCGCAAGCCATGAGTGTCAGCAGGCACACAACGGCACAACCGCCCCTGACTCTGTTGATGCAACCCGACTTCATCCAGACATGCTCTATGGAAAGACACCCCAGCAGCCTTGAGTGACGCTTGTCAAGCCAATCGGTTCACTGGATCGGGTCTCGAATCTCGATCGAAAGGCAGATTGAGACCTGATAACGCACGCTCTTCGGGCGAAGTGGTGCCGCTGCTTGTGCCTTTCAATACCATGAAATACCAATATCCATAGTTTGATTTTCATGGTATTGAAGAGCCATGATCGACCGAGAGCACTGGCTCGATGCCATTCGAAGGGGGCTTCGCCGCGCTCCCGTCGTGGCGCTCGTGGGTCCACGCCAGTGTGGCAAGACCACGCTGGCACGAAAGATCGTACCAGCGAGCGGGGCACACTACTTTGACCTCGAAGACCCGAGGAGCATCGAGCGACTGTCCGAACCGATGACGGCGCTCGAGCGGTTGCGCGGGGTCGTGGTGATCGACGAAGTGCAACGACGCCCCGAGCTCTTCCCGATCCTGCGCGTGCTCGTCGACCGACGACCATTGCCGGCTCGGTTCTTGGTTCTTGGCAGCGCCGCACCGGAGCTCTTGCGCCAAACCACGGAGTCGCTCGCGGGACGCGTGGAGATCATCGCGCTCGGCGGCTTCACGCTGGACGAGGTCGGTGCCGCGGCGCTCGACAAGCACTGGCTGCGCGGCGGTTTTCCACGTGCTTTTCTCGCCCGCTCCGAGGCCGACAGCGTGAGTTGGCGCGCGCAGATGATCCAGACATTCCTGGAGCGCGACGTGCCGCAGCTCGGGGTACGAATCCCAGCCACCACACTGCGGCGCTTCTGGACGATGGTGGCGCACTACCACGGCGGAGTCTGGAGCAACGCCGAGCCAGCGCGTTCGCTCGGGATGAGCGAACCAAGTGTGCGGCGCTATCTCGACCTGCTGGCAGGCCTTTACATGGTTCGGCTGCTCTCGCCGTGGCACGAGAACCTCTCGAAGCGGCAGGTGAAATCGCCCAAGGTCTACGTGCGCGACAGCGGTCTACTCCACGAGCTGCTCGGGATCCGAAGCGAAGCTGAGCTTCTCGGCCACCCCAAGCTCGGCGCGTCGTTCGAAGGCTATGCCATCGAGCAAACACTCCGGGTCGTCGCACCAGACGAGGCCTACTTCTGGGCGACACACCAGGGAGCAGAGCTCGATCTATTCATGCGCAAGGGCGGCAAGCGAATCGGAATCGAAGTGAAGCGACAAGATGCACCTTCGCTCAGCGCGTCGATGCGCATCGCGCTCGAAGATCTCAAGCTCGATCGCCTGGTGGTGCTCTACCCGGGCGACACGGCGTATCAGCTCGCCGATCGCGTTGAAGTCGTGCCGCTGTCCGCGCTTGCGGCCGGGGATCCGGGCGTCCTGCTGGGCCGCGCGAAGCGGGGTTCGAGGCGCAGGTAGAGGCATCACGCGGCGGCGCACGCAGGTCGATGGGTTGGATGTAGCGAGCGTTCCTGGTTGCATTTGCACTCAACTGAGTGGCGCACTGGCAAGTCGTCGCCGGACGCACCTACCTCATCACTTCATCACTCGACGTGTCGCGTAGCGGCAGCTCCTGCTGCGGCCAAGCGTCTGGCCGTCGAAGGCGGAGTGCGGCATCACCGTGTTGTGCGAGGCACGCAGCCGCCGCCGACCCCTCCTCACCCCAAATCAGCTCCGCGCCTTGGCACGGCTGAAGGCTCTCGATGCGCTTCGCTAGACCGCGCATCCCGCGCCGTGCTCGAACTCCTGGTCTTCGACACGATCCTCTCGTGGTAGCGGTCCTAGCCGTGGTGGTCATGATGCAGGTCGAGGCCGTGTTCGTGCTCGTGCTCGACGTTCTCGTGGCGATGACGGTGCGAGTGTTCACCCGAGACGGGAGGCTCGTGGTGATGCCCATGATGGCCGTCATCGTGCCGATGAGCATGCTCGTGTTCGAGCGGCTGATGGCGGTGCCGATGCGCGTGATGCTCGGCTAGATGGAGCGCGACTCCTGTGGCAAACAGGACGCCGGAGAACACGGTCATCAGGCTCGGGATGCGCATCTCGAGCAGGCTGGCGCAAGTAGCGCCGATGAACGGGGCGGTGGCGAAAATGGACGCGGTACGCGATGCGCCGATCTGGCGTTGCGCAAGGAGATAGAGACGGAGACTCGTGCCGTAGCCGACGACACCGCACGCGATCAACGCTGCGCAGGGCAGCAACCGCGGAAGCTGCTCGTGCATGCTCCCTGCGACGAGAACCGTCGCCACGACACCGATTGCGCTCTTGCCGGTTACGATCTGCAGCGGGTCGTAGTGCGAGAGTCGGCGTGTCAGCGTGTTGTCGAGCGCCCAGAAGAGCGTTGCTCCGGTCAGCGCGAGCACGCCGATGCTGGCAATCGCCGAGCCGTCGTGCCGTGAGTCGAGCACGAGCACGATGCCGGCCACGGTCATGACGACGAGCGCGCTCGCCGCTTGTCGCGTCAACGATTCACGATAGATGACGCGTGCCAGCAGCATCGTGAATACGGCTTCCAGGTTGAGAAGCAGTGACCCCGCGGTTGCACCGGCGTGTTGCAGGCCCCATGCGAAGAGAGCGGGTGCGATCGCGGCACCCACGAGTGCGACACCGACGAGTTGCAGTCGATCGCGTTGCTGCATTGCTGCATGGCGAGGCCGTCGCAGGATGTGCGCCACGCCCGAAATGGCGGCGCCGAAATAGAGCAACGCGGCAGTCGTGAAGGCTCCAGCCCCACTCCCGAAGCGGGCGATCACCGGAATGGTGCCTCCGAAGGTCACCGCCGCCGCGAACGCGAGAAGTCCCCCAGAACGAAACGACGGTAAACGAGCGGACACCGGGCGATTGTAGCAGCGTCCGAGCGCGGCTCCGAGCCACCGCTGAGCTACATTCGGGCAAGACGCGAACGATGGGCTACAGCGCGGCGCACAGTTCCAGCAGACGCGCGGCGCAGGGACCGCCGGAGCCCATACTCGTTTTGAGTTTCCTACGCTCCGCAGCGCTCCGGCTTCCGCGCGAGCTCAGTAGTTGCGCACCACGACTTCGCTCACGAGCCCACGCTTCTTCGCGTCGCAGTTGATGGCGCGCGGTGCGGCGATCACGTCGATGCGGAACTTCGCGTACAGCTCGCGGATGAAGGGCACGTCGCTGTTGCTGAGCATGAGCTTGCAGCGCCGGCGGTCCAGCTCTGCGTACACGTCGCGCAGGCGCTCCTGGTCGGCGCGACCGAAGCCGCCTTGCGAATACGCCGTGAAGCTCGCGGTGGCCGACACCGGCTCGTACGGCGGGTCGAAGTACACGAAGTCACCGGGCTTGGCGGCCGTCAGCACCTGTTCGAAGCTGCCGCAGCGTAGCTCTGCGCCCTGCAGCATGCGCTGCGCTGCGCGCAGCAACCCTTCGTCCAGAATGCGCGGGTTGTCGTAGCGGCCGGCGGGCACGTTGAACTCGCCGCGTCGGTTCACCCGGTGCAGGCCGTTGAAGCAAGTCTTGTTGAGGTACACGAACATCGCCGCGCGCTCGGGCTGGTCGATGCGCTTGCCGTGGTTGTAGCGGTGGCGCACCTCGTAGTAGCGCTCGACCTTGTGTGCAGCTGACAAGCGCTCGAGGTGCGCGATGACTCGGTCGACCTGGTCGCGCACCGCTTCGTAGGTGGCGACGAGCGACGGGTTCACGTCGCACAGGAGCGCGCGCTCGGGGCGCCGCGCGAAGAACAGCGCGCCGCCACCGAAGAACGGCTCCACGTGCCGCATCAGCTCGCTGCCCGGCGGCAAGAGCGGCAAGAGCTGCGCAAGCAGTCGGGATTTCCCACCCACCCACTTCACGATGGGTGAGGCTGGCGCCAGCGGCGCGGTGGAGGTCAGCTGTGGGGCCGGAGAGAGCTTTCGCGCAACGGTAGATGTAGGCACAAAGAGCACACTAACCCACGAGGTGTGCAGCTCGAAAAAATCGGCAGGCCGCTGCCTGGGTGTAAAATCGCTGGGTTAGGAGCCGAGCGTCGCAGCGTGACCGACTCAGCGCGGATACAAGAGATCCAGGAACGCCTCGGCGACTTCGCGAAGGCCCTGCGTGCCGCGGAAGCGGCGCCGATCGCGGAGCGCGTCGAAGCGTATTGCGCGACCTTCACCGACCTGACTCAGGTGCGTCGCTCGGTTGCGGCCATCCAGCAGCAGCTGGAGCACTGGCGCGCGAATCCGCACGAGTTGCCGGATCTGCCGGTCGTGCACATCGCCGCCAACCGCCTCGAAGACGCGTGCAAGGACGCGTTGAAGGCCGGCGTGATCGTGCCGCTCGCGCCCTCGCTCGGCGCGCAGAGCAAACGCAAGCTCACGGTCATCGTGAGCGCGCTCGCTGCCGGCGCCTTGGTGTTCCTGGCGCCGTTGGTCATCACCCTGCTCGGCGTGGATCTCACCGACGTCCACCTCACGCGCGAAGTCGGTAAGCTGGCCTTGCCGCAGGGCGAAGAGGCCAGCGTCGAGGTGCGCGTGCTCGTCGCCGCGAAGGAGCCGGCGCTGACCCGTGCCGTGGAGCTCTATCCGCGCGGTCAGTGCAAGCGCTCGCTGCCCGGTGGCGCGACCTGCAAGGCGGTGGATCCGCGGCTGTGGAACGACGGCAAGCTGCCCACCTTCGAGGTCACCTTGCCCAATCAAGCGTATGGCTTGCTCTTCGCTACGAGCAAAGCGCGCGTGATCGGCGGCGTCGGCAGCGCAGATCTTCTGCTCGCAGCGACCGAAGACACCCCGGAAGGTCACTACGAGATTCCGCTTTCCGGTGCGTTCGTCGGTTACCACACGCAGCGTTGCAGCGTGCTGGATCGCGTGCGCGGCATCTGCGAGCCACGTGCCGTGGGCGCCGAAGCGCGCGACGAAGACCTGCCCGGGCCGACGGTGGTGCTCGACGTGGTGCACGGCGATCTCACGCGCATGACGGGGGAGAAGCGTCGCAAACAGGCCGAGGCCGAGGAGAAGAAGCGCCAGGCCGAGGCGCGCGCGGCGCAGATCGCAGCAGCTGTCACGCAGATCAAATCCGTGCTCGACGACACGCACAAGACGCTGAAGCGCAAGCGCTACGAAGAGGTGAGGCAGCGCATCGACAAGCTCACCGAGCTCTTCGCTCCCATGGATGTGCTCGCCGCTGCAGATGCGCAGGCCGACGTGCTGCCGAGCGACGTCGAGGAGCTACGCGCCCGTTTCGAAGACGAACGCAGCGCGCTCAAGGCGTTCGAAGATCGCGCCTTCGACCACGCGTACAAGTTACTGACGGCGCCGCAGAACCGCGCGCGCAAGGAAGACGAGCTGATGGCGGAGGCCGCCGTCGCGCTGCACATCTCGCGTGAGTACATGGAGACAATCTACACCGCGCACGCCGACGAGCTCGAAAAGCGCATGAACGCGGTCGAACAGGCGCGCCTGGCCAAGGAGC
Organism: Pseudomonadota bacterium; assembly: GCA_017881185.1. Taxonomy (GTDB): domain Bacteria; phylum Myxococcota_A; class Polyangia; order Polyangiales; family JAFGIB01; genus JADGRF01. Next base: position 6,907 of record JADGRE010000204.1, read on the forward strand.
GCGCGGCCAAAGCGGCGCTCGAGCAACGCTGCGGCCCGCTGCCGGAGAACACCTGGAAGACGGTGGCGAGCTACCTCAAGGCGCTCTATCCACAGTTCCGTGTCCACGTGAACGAATGCCTCACGCCGCGGCTCACCGAGGCACGCTGCTGGACCGTCAACTGTGCGTTCACCATCACGATCCCGACCGGGGAACACGAGCCCGATCAGGTGTCGAACCACAAGTGGACGTTCCTGTGGCACGAGGACCGCATCGTCGCGCATCTCGAGCGCGCGCTCGATGCCGACTGACGCCCCGCGCCTGAGGCCAGCCGACCCTCAGAAATCCAGGTGACGCAGCGCGCCCGGCCCGCCCGGCTTGTGCGTGGCGGCGGGCCGCTTGGCCTTGCGTGCAGCGGCTGCACGGTGCGCGCCAGCAGGCGTGGCGTCGGCCAGCGTGACCTCGTAGCTGCGGTCGGCGGCGCCGAGATAGACGACCTGCCACGGCGTTTTGCCGGGTGCGCTCACCAAGATCGTGCGCGCCTGGCTGTCGTTCGGCAGCTCGAAGTTGCTGCCCGGCATGGCCACGCCGTCCACCGTGATGGTGGCGTCGCGCGGCACGTTCGTCAGCGTGATGCTGCGGTGCGCGGGCGGTGCTGGCGCTGGTGGATTCGCTGTAGCTGACGCAAGCGGCGTCACCACGGTGGGCGCGGGTGCAGCTGACTCGCCGCTGAGCGACCATGCCACGGCGCCGACCAGCGCAACCGCCATCGCCACGCCGGCGACGATCTTGCGCTGCCGGCGAGGCTTGCCCATGAGCTCGGAGAAGTCGGAGGTGCGCAGCTGGGATTTCGCCGGCCCGGCGGGTGTCGGCGCCCGGGGCAGGGTGATCGGGTCCCGTGTGTCGATGCGGACTTCGTCCGTGTTCAGCGCGAACTCACGGCTCAAGAGCGGCGTCGGGTTGCGCGGCATGCGCGAGGTCGACGTGGCGATGGTCGCGGGCGGGCTGTCGGAAAGCGAGCGTCGCACGCTGTCGCCCATCGACGCTTCCGCCGCGGCGACCAGCGCCTGTTGCATCGCCGTCGCGTCGACGAAGCGCTCGGCAGGCTCGCGCGCCATCGCACGCGTGATCACCTCGGCCAATGCCGCAGGCAGCTCCGGATTGAGCTCGCGGATCTTCGGTGGCGAGCCCGTCACGATCTTGATGATCAGATCGCCCACGTTCTCGGAGGTGAACGGCAGCGTGCCCGTCAGCGCCTGGAACATGATCACGCCCATGCTGTAGATGTCGGTGCGCCGGTCGATCTCTTTGATACCGCGCGCTTGTTCCGGTGACATGTACTCGGGCGTGCCGACGATGATGCCTTCCTTCGTGGTGAGCGCCGAGCGGCGGCCGCTCTGCGGTTCCACACTGCGCGAGATCCCGAAATCGAGGATCTTTGGGAACAGCACACCGTTCTCTTCCTTCAAGTAGATGTTGTCGGGCTTGAGGTCGCGATGAATGATGCCTGCGTCGTGCACGGCGGCCAGACCGCGCAACATCATGCTCGAGATGTGTACGGCCTCGGACAGATCGAGACGTTTGTGGCGATGCAAGCGGTCACCGAGCGTCTCGCCTTCGAGCAGCTCCATCACCATGTACGGCTGGCCGGTTTCGGTGGTACCGAAGTCGACGATGTGAATCACGTTGCGGTGTTGCACGGCCGCAGCGATGCGGGCTTCGCGCAAGAAGCGGGCGACCAACGCCTCGTGGTCGCGGTCGTCGCGCTCGAAGAGCAGCTTCACGGCGACCCGTCGCGCCAAGGTCAGGTCCTTGGCCCGCCACACGCTGGCCATGCCGCCCTCTCCGATCAACGACTCGAGCCGGTAGCGACCGGCGATGACCGACAGAGTCTGCGACACGCCCACTGTGCAATCATACACGGGGGAGGCCGGTTTGACCGCTCCGCGGGCAGGTGTGCGATGTGCGCGTAGAGGCTACGCCATCGGGGCACACGGGCTGGCGGGCACCCGGAACAAAGCAAAACGCCGCGCCGGCTGCCGTGAAGCAGGCCGGAGCGGCGTTCGTGTTGCACGCGTGGTGCGTGCTCAGTTCGCGTCAGCGCCGCCAGCGTCGTTGCTGGTGCCGCCGTCGCCGGTCGAAGGCGCCACACACTCGGTCGCGCAGCTGGCCTTGATCTTCATGCCGAGGGCGCCTGCCGGCATCGTAGAGCCGACGGATGAGGTGCACTTCGTGAGGGCGCACGCCGAGTCGGCGCTGCCGTCGGCCTTGTTATGGCAGTTGGCATTGTAGCAAGCGATCAGCACCCAGCAGTTGGGGTCGGCGGCGCAGGCGACGGCTTCCGCAGTCGCGTTGGCGCAAACGCAGGTCGTGCACGCCGGGACGTCCATGTTCATGGTGGTCGTCTTCGTCATCGCTTCGCACATTGCGGGCGTGACGCTGCTGCCAGCATCCGCCGCCGGACCGGAGTCCGAACCGCCGCCGGCATCCTTATTTGCCGAAGCATCGCCGCCACCGGCGTCGGACGCAGGCGGCTTGGACTTCTTGTCGCTCTTACAGGCCGACAGGCCCAGCGTGAGAGCAAGACCGATTGCAGCCAAC
>JADGRE010000205.1 GCA_017881185.1 Pseudomonadota bacterium
CCGCTCGCGCGCACCGGCGCGTTGGCCACGTGCACTCCGTGTCGCAGTGCGGCCTCGAGCAGCGCCGGTTCGAGTGGCCCGAGCGCGCGCACCCGCTCAACTCCCAACGCCAGTTGCTCGGCGACTGCAGCGCTGGTGTGCACTGCGTAGGTCAGGTTGCGCAGCTGAGCGAGCCAGGGCGCGGCTTGCGCGTGGGCTGGTGCGACGCTGAGCGTGACGCGAACGCCGGCGGTGAGCGCTGCAACGCAGCTGAGCAGGGCATCGAGCAGCGAAGCTTCGGCCGAGGCCCGCACCAGCACGGAGCGCAGCGGCACGTAGCGAAAGCGGTTCGACTCACCCAGCAACCCGCTCGGGTCGTGGTCGAGCTCGAAGTGGCTGCGTAGCTCGTGCGCGTACGCACAGGCGGCGCGAGCGAGTTGCTCGTGTTGTGCCGGCGGCAGGCTCCGCTTGACCGGTACCAAGAACGCAGCGCTGGCGTCGACCGGTGGCGCGAGTGCCGGCGCTTGCGCGTCGTGGCAATCGCACAACTGCAACACGTAGTTGGGACCGCCCGCCTTGGCACCGGGGCCCACGCTGGAGGCTTTCCAACCTCCGAAGGGCTGACGACGCACGATGGCGCCGGTGACGCCCCGGTTCACGTAGAGGTTGCCCGCGCGCATCTGCGCGAGCCAACGCCGCTGCTCACCTTCGTCGAGCGAGAAGAAGCCGGCCGTGAGCCCGTAGGGCGTGGCATTCGCCAGTGCCACGGCCACGTCGAGATCGGCCGCCCGCATCACGCCGAGCACGGGGCCGAAGAGCTCGGTCGTGTGCGTGAAGCTGCCCGGCTGCACGTTCAGCTTCACACCTGGCGTCCACGAGCGCGGGTTGTCGCCGAGCTGCCGCGGCTGCACGAGCCAACTCTCCTCGGGTTCCAGCTGCGTCAAGCCACGCAGCAGCGCGCCCTGCGGCGGATGGATCAGCGGCGTCACGACCGACTGCAGCTCCCAGGCCGATCCGACCGGCAGGCTTTGCACGGCGTCTTGCAGGCTGCGCATGAACGCCGGGTCGTCGTAGACCTCGGCCTCGCAGATCAAGAGACTCGCAGCGCTGCACTTCTGGCCGGCATGCCCGAACGCCGAGTGCAGCAGGTCTTTGATCGCGGCATCGCGATCGGCCAGCGCCGAGACGATGAGGGTGTTCTTGCCGCCGGTCTCGGCGAGCAGGTCGAGACCCGGGCGCAACTCCTGAAACAGTCGCGCCGTTGCGGTCGCGCCCGTCAGCACGATGGTGCTCACGCGGGAGTCGGCGATCAGCCGAGAGCCGAGCTCGTCTTTGCAGAACACCAGCTGCAGCGTCTCGCGCGCTACGCCCGCGGCCCAACACAGCTCCGCGAAGCGCGCGGCGACGAGAACGGTCTCCAGCGCCGGCTTGAGAATCACGGCGTTGCCGGCCATCAACGCCGCGAGCACGCCGCCTGCAGGGATCGCCAGCGGGAAGTTCCACGGTGGCGTCACGAGCACCACGCCCTTGGCCGCAAGCTGCAGCTCCGGGCGCTGCGCGTGCTCGAGGTAGCTGCGTGCGTAGTACTCGGCGAAGTCGATCGCTTCGGAGACCTCGGCGTCGGCTTGCTCGACCCGCTTGCCGGCGTCGAGCAGCATCGCAGCGATGAGCTCACCGCGTTGCGCACGCAAGCCCGCGGCAACGCGCGCCAGCAGCGCCGCGCGCGCGTCGGGCGTCGGGCGCGCAGAGCGCTGTGCCGCGCGGCTGGCGGTCGCCAGGCAACGCTCCAGGTCGTCGGCTGTGGCCAGACCGTGGCGATACGGAATCAGCCCCGGCCGCGACGGATCGAAGCCCGCAACCAGCGGCTCGCGCAGCAGAGTTTCTCCTGCAATTTGCATGGGCAGGTCGAAGCACGCGCGCGTGCGCCAGTGATCCAAGATGCGCACGATCCATTCGCGGTTGTGCGCGAGTGAGAAGTCGGTGTCGGGCTCGTTGGTGAACGCGCGTGCCGGAGCCAGCTGCGTGGCTGGCAAGCGGCGGTCCTGCGTGCGCCGTGGCTGCGTGCTCACGCTGTCGCGCAGCGCGCAAGCGGCCTCGAAGCGCTGCTGCTCGCTCGTCCACGCGGCGTCTCCCACTTGCATGCCGAAGCTGTGCCGCAAGAAGTTCTCGTCGCCGGTGTTCTCGTCGAGCCGGCGCGTGAGGTACGCGATGGCTGTCTGCATCGAGCTCTCGGAGACCACTGGGCAATACAGCAGCACGTCGTCGCACACCTGTTGCAGCGCACGGCGCAGCGGATCGGCCATGCCTTCGAGCAGCTCGAGGCCAACCTGGGCCTGCACGCCGTGCGCAGCGCGCAACACCAAGCCGAAGGCGAGATCGAACAGGTTGTGACTGGCCAGGCCCAGGTGCACTGCAGCCGCGTGCTCGGGCCGACATCCATACGCGACCATGCGCTTGTAGTTGGCGTCGACCTCTAGCTTGCTCGCGTAGATCGGCAGCTCCCAGCCGCGCTGTTGGGACTCGATGCGCTCGGCAGCGAGGTTCGCTCCCTTGACGACGCGCAGGCGCACCGGCGATCCGCCGGCCGCAACGCGCTCTGTTGCCCAGCGCGTGAGGTCCTGCTGCAGCCCGAACGAATCGGGCAGATACGCCTGCAACACCATGCAGGCCGGCAGCGCACGCAGATCGGGCTCGTCGAGCACGCTGCGCATCAGCTCGCTCGTCAGCTGCAAATCACGGTAGGCCTCCATGTCGAGGCTCACGAGCTTGGGTACCCGCGTGCCATCACCGCGCAGATACGGGTGGGCGAGGGCGCTGCGGTAGATGGCGCCCAGGCGCGGACGCAGATCCCCGAGCGTGTGCTCCCAGCTCAGCAGCTCGGCGCGACTCGCGATCGAAGACAGCTTCACCGAGATGGCTTCCACGTCGGGGCGCGCCAGCAGCTCCAGGTACTGCGCGAGCCGCAGCTGCGCTTCCGCCTCACCCAGCACGGCCTCGCCGAGTTGGTTCACGTTCACGCGCACGCCTTGGCTGCGGCGCGCCTGCAGGTGGGCCTCGAACGCGCTCGGCTCCGAGGACACCACGACGTCGCGCGTGTCGGCGCGCAGCTTGCGCAGCATGCCGCGCGTGGCCTGCTCGGGCACGAACGGGCCCGCGCGCAGCAGCAGCTGCAGCTGCACCCGCGCCACGCCAGGCAGATACGCCGGCACACCCAAGGTGCGCAGCAGCTGCCGCGCAGCGTCCACGACGCGGGCCGGCTCCTTCGCACGATAGACACGGTCGGTGAGCAGGGTCGTGAACGCTTGACCCGCGTCATCGTGCATCAAGCGCGCTAGCAACTTGGCGCGCCGCCGCTCAGCCGCCGACTGCTCTTGCTGCGCGAGGCGCTGCAGCGCTTCGGCCACCGCCACGGCGGTGCTCGTGAGCTCGTTCTCGGACAGCGACCGGCCCGCCACGCGCACCACGCCGTCAAGTAGCGCACGCGCGGCTGCAGCGTCTTTCACGTGCGCACGCACACCTCAACATACCATGCGTGTCTGCGCACTGCTTGACCCTGTGAATGGCAACGGGCATCTTTTTGTATGACGTTGTTGCGCTGTCGTGCAGCACGACGCCCGCAACCGCGACCCAGCGCCAATGCAATTCGAGCTATCCGAGACGCACCGCGCGATTCAGTCGAGCGCGCGTGACTTCGCCCAAGCGGAGTTGGTGCCCAACGCCACGCGCTGGGACGCGACCGAGCACTTCCCGCACGAGATCATCGCCAAGCTCGGCAAGCTGGGCTTCCTCGGCATCCAGATCGATCCGAAATACGGGGGAGCGGGCCTCGACACGCTGGCGTACGCGATCGTGGTGGAGGAGCTGTCACGTGGCGATGCCTCGGTCGGGCTCACCGTGGCGTCGCACAACGGGCTGGGCAGCTCGCACATCGCGCTCTTTGGCAACGACGCGCAGCGCGAGAAGTACGTGCCCAAGCTCGCGAGCGGCGAGTGGCTGGGCGCGTGGGCGCTCACCGAGCCGAACGCCGGATCCGACGCCGCGTCACTCGCCACGCGCGCGCGCCGCCACGGCGACAGCTGGGAGCTCGAGGGCACCAAGCAGTTCATCACGCAGGGCTCGGTGGCCGGCGTCACGCTGGTGCTCGCCTCCACCGATCCGTCCGCGAAGCACCGCGGCATCACCGCGTTTGCGATCGACGCAGGCACTGCCGGGCTCAGCGCACACCGCCTGCACGGCAAGATGGGAGTGCGCGCCAGCGACACCGCCGAAGTGCGCCTGCACGAGGTTCGCGTCTCGGATGCGCAGCGCATCGGCGCGCTCGGCAGCGGCTTCACCGACGCCATGAGCATTCTCGACAAAGGTCGCATCAGCATCGCAGCGATGGCGCTCGGCATCGGCGAGGCTGCGCTCGCGGCTGCGGTGGCGTACGCGCAAGAGCGCAAGCAGTTCGGTCGCGCCATCGCCGAGTTCCAGGGCCTGCAGTGGATGTTGGCGGACGCCCGCACCGAGCTCGACGCCGCACGTCTGCTGATCTGGCGCGCCGCAGCGCTCGCCGACCACGGCAAGCCCTACAGCCGCGAAGCCAGCATGGCCAAGCTCTTCGCATCCGAAGCCGCCAACCGCGTGTGCGATCACGCGCTGCAGATCCACGGCGGCTACGGCTACGTGAACACCTTCCCGGTGGAACGCTACCTGCGCGACGTTCGCATGACCCGCATCGGCGAAGGCACGAGCGAGGTGCAGCGCACGGTCATCGCTCGGGAGTTGCTGGCGTAGCCGAGTGGCGCGAGTGCTGCGAGTGTTGCGAGCGCTCACCCGCCTCGCTGGCCTGCGTCACTTCGTGCGTCTCGGGCGCATCCCATACGATGCGGTGACAGTGCACGGCGAACGCCGGCGTATCAGAGCAACGGTAGGTTGCCACCGAGCCGCAGCCGGAGACGCGGAAGATGGTGGCGTACTCGTCGACGATGCGGACCTTGTCCTGCGCGCACGCGAAGTCGGACGCAGCGCGCTTGCGCACGCTGTTGTTCAGGCTCGCGCAGCCAGCCGATGCAAGAAGCAGCGTCAGCAGCACGAGCCCCGTCGACCACGGCACAGTTCGAGACATGTGGGCAACATACACCTACGCCGGCAACTTGCCAGTTGGCCCGGGGCAAATCAGAGGCAAATCGCAGTCAATGCCGCCGGCGGTGGGCTGGCTTACGGCCCAGCTCCAGGACCTCGATATCGACCACGGCCACGCCTTTGTGCAGGATCCCGAGCTCCCGCGCTGCGGCCCGGGAGACGTCGAGAATGCGGTTTTTCCCTGCGTAGGGGCCCCGATCGTTGACTTGCACCAGCACCCACTGGCCGGTGTCGGGCCGCACCACGCGCAGCACCGTTCCAAAGGGCAGCCCGCGGTGCGCAGCGGTGAACGCACTCGGATCGTAGGGCGCACCGCTGGCCGTCGAATTCCCGGCCAGGCTGTCGGCGTAGTAGCTGGCTTCGCCGTGCAGCACGTAGAGCGCGCGTCGGGCGTAATAGTCGTGGGGGTCGAACCCCCCAGGGCGAGCGCTGCCGTAGTCGGTGGACCGGGTGCTGGTCGTGGTCGCACAAGCGCACAACAGAACTGCGCCGACGCCAAGCAGCCACAGGCGAAGGGGCGAGCGCTTACGCTTCACCGTGGCGTTCCCACGGCGGGCGCAGCTGCCGCTGCTGGCGGCGGCAGGCCATGACCAGGCACGAGCAAGCGCTGTCGGTAGCTCGCGAACACGAACAGATCGCTGTGCTCGGGCGTGTGGCACTGCCGGCAGATCGCTTCGGTGGGCACGCGCGAGATCGTCTGCGACGCCGCGCGCTCGGGATGCGCCACGTGCGTGCTACCGGGACCGTGGCAGCTCTCGCAGCCCACGTTGATCAAGCCGGCGTTGTGCACAACGGTAGAGCCGCCCGCCTGCGCGTAGCCCGTCACGTGACAGCCCACGCAGCTCAGGTTGAACTCTTTGTGCCTGCTGGTGAGCGTGGCATAGGCGTTGCCGTGCGGGTGCCCCTTCCACCACGCGTACGCGGGGGCGTGGCAGCTCTTGCAGGCGTCTGCGCCCAGGTAGTGCGCGCCGCCGGGCGCAGGCTGCGGCGGCATCACCGAAGCAAAGGCTTGCTTGTTGTAGTCGTTCACGCGCGCATCGAAGGCATCGAGCAAGGCGGTGATCGACGCAGCGCCCGGAGTCTCCGGGCCGAGCTCTTCGAAGCGAGCCTCGAAGCGACCGCCGCCGACAGCTGCGTCTGGCGTCTGCGCATGCGCGAGCTCGGCCCGCAGCGCGGCGAGCTTCTTGCGCTGTTCCGCGAGATCCTTCGGGTCGACGCTCGGGTCCTTGGCCCAGCCCTCGATGCGCTGCTGCAGATCGCTGACGCGTGCCTGCGCGGCCTGGGTCTCGGTGCGGCGCGTCCATGCGCTGGCGTCGGTCAGTGGCGCCCCTGGGCTCGGATACACGTCCACGACCAGCAGCCCGTGCCCGTGTCGGCTCGCGCGCAGCACATAGCTGCTGCCGACGCGGCTCGGCGGCGGCGCCGCGGCATCGACCAGACCGCCTTGCACCACCAGGTCCACGCCGCGCAGTGCACCCGCGATGCGGCGGCCGGCGCGCGCCGGTGTGCTCAGCAACAACACGACCACGCCAGCGCCCTGCTTGCGGGTCGCATCGACCTGGGCTTGCACCGCAGCCGTCAGCTGACTCACGCTCCTCGGCTCGAGATCCGCGTCTGGCGAGCTGAAGGAACTGGCACCGACCACGCCGACCTTCAGCTTGCCCAACTGCGTCACCCAGCTCGCGGCCGGGCTGGCCGGCGCGTTGTCGCGCGGCAATAGCTGGAACTTGGCTTGCGCAGCGAGCTTGGCGAACGCTGCCGGCGCACCGGCCAGGTCGCGCGCGCCTGGCGTGGCCGCGGCGAGCCCCAGCTGGTTGAGCGCGTTGACCAGCGTCTCGGCCCGCCAGCTCTCCTGGCTGCTGGCATCCACGCCGCCCTGTGCGCCCTCGGGGGCCTCGCCAAACAGCAGGTCTCCCGCGGAAACGAAGAGCGTCGGCGTTCCATCCGCGCGCAGCTGCGCGAGCTTCGACGCCGCTTTATCGACGCCTCCGAGCGGGCGGCTCTGGCAACCGCAGGGCGCCAGATACCCAGACAGATCCGTGATCGCGACGAGGCGCAGTGCGGGTGCTTGCGGGCGCGCGCCTTGTTGCACCACGACCGCGTGCCGCTCGCCATCCGCGCAAGCGGTGCTGGTCGCGCAGAGCACGAGCGCGACGCACAGCATCCAGCTCCGAGTGGTCCCAGCCATGCGGCGGAGCATATAACTCGCCGCCCTGACGCAAACCATCAGGACCAGCGCGGCAGGTCGATGAAGTCCTGCGCGCGCCCCGAACGACCGCGCCTACTTGACGCTCCGCAGGGCCGGCAGTAGCTTGCGGGGCCCGAATCGGCTTCGGCGTCTAGAAGGAACAGCGTAACCCATGGTTAAGATTCGTTTTGCTCGCTTTGGTTCGAAGAAGAGTCCGTTTTACCACATCGTGGTGACCGACCGAGAGAACCCGCGCGACGGCCATTTCATCGAGCAAATCGGCACCTACGATCCGAAGAAGCCGATGGTCCAAGCCACCGTCGACAAGACGCGGATGGACTTCTGGGTTGGCCGGGGCGCTCTGCTCTCGAGCTCGCTCGCCAAGGTCATGCGCGAGCTGGCCAAGGCCCCGAAGACCGCGCCGGTCGTCTGAGTGAGCCGGGCCGTATGGAAGACTTGAAAGAGATCGTGTCCTTCATCGCAAAGGCCTTGGTCGACGACCCGGACGAGGTCGAGGTCGAGGTCATCGAAGGCGAGAAGACCGTCATCGTCGAGTTGTCGGTGGCGCCCACCGATCTCGGCAAGGTCATCGGCAAAGACGGCCGCACGGCGCGCGCTTTGCGCACGCTGCTGGCGGCAACGTCGGCCAAGCAAGCCAAACGCGCGGTGCTGGAGATCCTCGAATAGAGGCTGCTCGTGTCGGCGCGCCTGGTCGCCATCGGAGCGGTGATGGGCGCGCATGGCGTGCGCGGCGCGCTGCGTGTGAAGGTCTACAACACCGAGTCGGTGTTGCTGGCGAGTCTGCGTAAGCTGGTGGTGCGTCACGCGGGTGCCGACGTGGAGCGCGCTGTGCGTAGCGCGCAGCCCGCAGGCAGAGGCTGGCTGGTGCAGCTCGTCGGTGTCGATACGGTGGAAGCCGCCAAAGCGCTGCACGGCGCAGAGCTGTATGTGCCGCGCGATGCGCTGCCCAAGCTCGCTACCGGCGAGTTCTACTTCGCCGATCTGCCAGGCCTCCAGACGCAGACACCCGATGGCACGGTGCAGGGCCCGGTGCTCGAGGTGCGCGAATACCCCGCGTCGAGCGTGCTGCGCGTGCAGCTTGCAGCGGGCATCGTGGAAGTTCCGATGAACGAGCCGTACCTCGTGCGCGTGGATGTCGCGGCGGGCATCGTGGTGATCGACCACGTCGAGGACCTCGAAGTCGAGCCTGCGACGCGCTAGATCCCAGGCGCGAACCGATCCCCATGCGCTACGAGATCGTCACCATCTTCCCCGAGCTCGTCGATACCGCGACGCGCGCCGGTCTGCTCGGCAAGGCCGTGGGCACGGGCCTGGTCGAGATCGAGTGCATCTCACCGCGGCGTTTCACGACCGACAAGCACCAGAGCGTCGACGACGCGCCCTACGGCGGTGGCAGCGGCATGGTGATGAGCATCGTTCCGATCGTCGCGGCGCTCGAATTCCTCGACGCGCAGGCGACCGAGCGGGGCCAAACAACGGGCCATCGCATCTTGCTCACGCCCGCCGGACGACCTTTCGATCAAGTCTGCGCCAACAGGCTTGCCACGCTGCCCGCGCTCACGCTGATCTGCGGCCGCTACGAAGGTATCGACGAGCGCGTGCGTGGCCTCGTGCAGGAAGAGATCTCGCTGGGCGACTTCGTGCTCAACGGCGGTGAGATCGCTGCCATGGCAGTGATCGAGGCGACCGCACGCCTGCTGCCCGGAATGCTTGGCAACCAGAGCTCGCTGGCCGAGGAATCGCACAGCGCCGGCGTGCTCGAGTACCCGCAATACACGCGGCCGCGCGAGTTTCGCGGCCAAGAAGTGCCTGCGGTGCTGCTGTCAGGCAACCACGCCGGCATCGAGCGCTGGCGACGGCTGCAGTCGCTGTTACGCACGCGCGAGCAGCGGCCGGATCTGTTCGCCAAGCTGCAGCTGTCGGCGGCGGACAAGACGCTGCTCGCAACCGCCGACGCGCACAAGGAACTGCTATGAGCGCGGTGTACTCGGCGCTCGTGCACTATCCGATCCGCGAGCGCGATGGGCGCACTGCGACGGCCGCGGTCACCAACATCGATGTGCACGACATCGCGCGCTCCTCGCACACCTTCGGCCTCGCCGGCTTCTTCGTGGTCTCGCCCATCGACGCGCAGCGCGCGCTGGTGGGGCGCAT
>JADGRE010000206.1 GCA_017881185.1 Pseudomonadota bacterium
AGCGAGCGGCTGGTTGATCAAGAAACCCTTGAGATAGCCCGAGTCGTCCTTGGTGCTGCCGATGAACTTGAACTTGCCGAAGCCGAGCATCACGCGCAGCAGCAGCAAGCGGTACAGCCAGCACAAGGCGGGCGCCGGTGCGGAAACTGCCGTGAGCTCGGGCAGCAGATGCGTCGGAGGCAGGAAGATGCCGAAGAGCCCGGCTTCGAAGAGCACGCAGTCCCACGGGAACACCAGGCCGAGCGGACGATCGAACGAAATGTAGACCGCGTAGCAGCACGCAAAGGCGAGCGGCGCCCACGGGCCCCCGAGCACGATCGAGCCTGCAGCAAGCAGACCGAGCAGCGTGAGCGCGCGCAGCATAGCGTTGCTCGAACCGAGCCACAGCAGCGTGGGGAAGTAGACGAAGCGCTTCCAGGTGGGGAAGTCCTCGCGCGCGCGCCGCAGCAGCATGCCTGCCGGCTGCACGCCGTGCTCGCCCGCAATCGGCAACACCTGGTTGTAGACGGAAGCGAACGACACCAGGAAGGTGAGCCCGAGCAACCGGCTGAAGAGCCCCCAGACGAGGGGCGGCGGCAGGCCACGGAGGTGGGAGAAGAACTCGCTCATCGGGCACTCAAGCTAGCGCTTAAACCGGCGCGCCGGCAGAGCGATCGCGGGGCCGTATCGCCCTGGGCGTGAGACCTGGGCAACCGTGTGCACAGCCGTGACCGCAGGCGCACACGCCGAAGTACGCCCCGACATGATAGCGTGCAACTGTGGCGGGCCCGGCGGCGGCGCCCCGCTTCTTCGCGCAGGGATGTCGAGCGCAGTCAGCGTGTTTGCCCTACTCCGAGAGATCAGCCTGCGGCATTGGGCCCGAACGCCGCTGCGCTCGCTGCTGGTGGTGATGGGCATCGCGCTGGGCATCGCGCTCTACGTGGCGACGCAAGCCGCCGCCGCGAGCATGAACGCCGCGTTCGCCGAATTCGTCGCGCGCGTCGCAGGTCGCGCCGACTTGACCGTGGAAGGCTCGGGCCCCGGCGTTCCGGGCGAGCTCTTGTCGGAGATCGCGGACACACCCGGCGTCGCGCACGCGGCGTCCAGCGTAGAGCTCACGGCGCAAGCGCCCGAGCTGCACACCTCACTCTTGGTGCTGGGCGTCGACTTCCTCGGCGACTTGCACTTCTTGCCCTTCGCCGTGCAGGAGGGCGAACGCGGCGTGATCAAAGATCCGCTGTCGTTCGTGAACGATCCGACCGCGCTGCTGGTGTCCAGGAGCTTCGCAAAGCGACACGGACTGGGCCAAGGCGGACGTGTGCAGCTGCTGACTTCCGACGGACCCAAGAGCTTCTACATCCGCGGCGTGCTGGAGGACAGCGGCGCGGCCGCGTCGTTCGGCGGACAAGTCGCAGTGATGTTCCTCGACGCCGCGCAGGTGTCGTTCGCGCGCGGCACCTTCGTCGACCGCATCGACGTGGCCGCTGCGCCAGCTGCCAACCTGCCGGCGCTGCAGGCACGCTTGCAGAAGCTCGCCGGCAACGGCTTGCGCGTCGAGCCCTCGGCGCGTCTGGGCACGCGCCTGCGCTCGCTTGCTGCGCCGCTGGCGTCCGCGTTGTGGGTGTCGGGCTTCATGGCGCTCTTGGTCGGCGGCTTTCTCGTCTACAACGCCGTGGGCATCGCAGTGGCGCAGCGGCGCCGCGAGATCGGTGTGCTGCGTGCGCTCGGCGTGACACGCCGCGGCACGATCGTGCTGTTCTGCGCGGAGGCGGGCCTGCTCGCGGTTCCGGGAATTCTCATTGGTCTCTTGCTCGGTCAGCGCCTGTCGCTCTATTCCACGGCCGCCACGCTGAACACGCTCGATCGCTTCTACGCGGCGGTACCGCAGGTCGTGCCGCATCTCACGCCCCTGCTCGTGCTGCAGTCGATGGCGGCGGGCTTCCTGATGGCGCTGCTCGCTGCGTTCTTGCCGGCGCGACGCGCGGCCTCGGTCGATCCGGCGCTGGTGATTCGTGGCGCGGCCTCGGTCGAAGCCGTGCCGCTGCGCTTCCGGCGCTTGCTCGGGATCGGCCTGGTGTTGATGGTCGCTGCTTGGGTGCCTGTGCTACGCGGGACCAAGCTAGGCGGCGCGCTCGCAATCACGCTCACGATGTTGGGCGCGGCATTTGCGACACCCGCGTTCATGCTCGGCCTTCGCGCGCTGCTCGTGCGCCCGGTGGAAGCGCTGCTCGGCGTGCCGGGGCGCCTGGGCCTCGACTACGTCCAACGCACCTTGGGCCGCAGCACCATCAACGTGCTGGCATTGATGGTCGCCGTGGGCATGAGCGTATCGGCGGGAGGCTGGCTCGACTCGCTCGAGCGTTCCATCGCGAGCTGGGCCCAGCAAGTGGGGCTCGCCGATCTGAGCATCACGCAGGGCTCGATGCTACTCGATCGCAGGCACGTGCCGCTGAGCCCTGCCGCAAACGAGCGCCTCGAGCACGTGCCCGGCATCGCGGCCCTACAGCGCGTGCGCGCGGTCGATCAACAGCTGGCGGGGCAGACCTTCCGCTTGGTCGCGACCGACACCGATGTGTACCTGCAGCAAGCCGAACAGCGCGGCGGTGGCTGGCGCGTGGTCAGCGGCGAGCCGCTGCACTCCGGTGCGTTGAGCTCGCGACCCACCATCTTGCTCAGCGAAAACGCGGCGCGCTTGCTGCACACCAAGGTGCACGAGTCGATCACCTTGCCCACGCCCAAGGGCAACGCCGTCTTCGAAGTGCGCGCGATCATCGTCGACTACACCTCGCAGAGCGGCGCAGGCTTCATCGATCGGCGCTACTTCTCGCAGTACTGGGGCGACGACGTGGTCGATGGCCTCTTCGTGTTCGTCAAGCCAGGCACCAACATCGACGCGACTGTAGACGCCATCGAGGCCGCTCTCGGTGGCAGCGGCTCCAGCGACACGATCTTCGTCACCAAGACCAAGACCTTGCAGGCGCACATCGTGCAGACCCTGCGCGAGACCTTCTCGTATTCGCGCGCGGTGGAGCTCATGACCTTGCTCATCGCCTTGATGGGTGTGGTCGGCAGCATGGCCGCCGCAGTGATCGACAGGAAGCGCGAGATGAGCTTGCTGCGCGCCGTGGGTGCCACGCCGGGACAGGTTGCACGCACGATCATCGTCGAAGCCGGGTTTCTCGGCTTGTGCGCTGCGCTGGCAGGCATCGCGGTCGGAATCATCGAGTGTCAGATCTTCCTGGGTACGCTGATGGCGGCGCAAACCGGCTGGCATCTGGACTTCGTGTTCCCGCTGGGCGATGCCACGCGCACGGCCGCGCTGGTCGTGGCGACCGCCGCGCTGGCCGGCGCAGCTCCAGCGTTTCGCGCAGTGCGCGGCGAGATCGGCGCCACGGCGGTGGATGAATGACTCGCGTGTACGCATGGCCCGCACGTCAGCTGTCGCATCCGCACGCGCAGCGCCGCATCTTGCTGCTGAGCCTCGCGCTGATGCTGCCCTCGCTCGACACAGCTCTCGCCGCCGACGACTACGTCCATCAGCTCATGCTCAGTGGCTCGCACGCGATCGAAGGCTTCGTGCGCGCTCCCCCGCCCTAGTGGGAGTGCGTGCTCGGGTCAGTTACCGGCCAGCTTGGCGAACAGCACCACGTAGTTCTCTCCGTACGCCTTGGCACACGCAGGGCAAGTCGTGTACGCGAAGTAGAGCTTCTCGATGCGCTTGCCGCGACCTTCGACGAGCTGCTGCATTTCCTGCGCCCAGCGCGGTGCATTGCGGTACGGACCCTCGAACACCTTCGTCAGGAAAGTGCCCGACAGATGCGCCATCCGCGCGCCTGGCACCTCTTTGCTGACGTCGATGAACAGCTCCGCGCCCCAGGGCGAGGTCTCGTCGCTCAACATCAGCTGCTGCGATGGTTCGGCGTGTGCCGCATCGATCTTGGCCTTGGCACGCAAGACGCGACTGCCCATGTTGAGCGGTATGTGGAACAGGCTGCGCACATGCTCCTGGACAAACGGCTTGTCGTGCCAGGTGATTTCCTTGTCGTTCCAGGGCTCCGGATCGAAACGCGGACAACAGCCGGTGCTCGGTAGGGCGTCGGCGCGCCTTGTGGTTTCGGTGGTTTGCATGGGGACCCCTTCTGCAGAGAGCTGCACTGTTCAAGTGCGCACGCCAGCGACCGCGTCAACGACACATGCGGATGCTCTCGCGCTTCGCCGATGCGCTCAGCGTCTCCACCGACGAAATCCTCGGCCGTGACCACCACGCCGTCGGCAAAGCACCACCCCCCGCCGACCGCCGCTTTCAGCGCCGCTTGCAGCTCGTCAAGAGCCTCCCCAAGCGCGACCAAGATGCGCTGTTGCGCACCATGGACGCCTTCCTCGCCGCTAGAAAGGCAAGCTGAATACCGCGCACTTGCCCGCGCGCCGCTCCTGCTTCAAGAGATCTTCCATGCCATCACCCGGCTACAGCGACGCTCAGCGGCGACCGCCGGGGACGCAGGACTCGCGCTACTCGCAGACGCGTTGCGCCACGTCCAGGCCGGTTCGGCCAGTATGCGGCTTGATCGGAGGAGACCAATTCTGACGGCGCCACCCTGTGTCGCGGCAGCCATGCACGGCGTTCTGCCCGGCGCTGTCCGTTGGTTGAGCCATGAGGGCGGAGTGCATCACAGGTTCGCACCTGTTCTTGCGCTCGGCCGTTCGACTTCAATGAAATCGAGCGAGCGTGCATGGTCAGAGCTTGCGGGCGATCCGATTGGTGTCGAATCAACGCTTCGAGCCTTCGAGGTCACGGTGATGTAGTCTCGCAGGCTCCGGCTCGCGGCATCGGCCCAACCGACGGAGACTTCAGTGCAGAACCTCATCACCCTGCGTTACTTCGCTTGCCGTGGTCGCGCACAGGCACTGCGCTACATGCTGATCGATCAAGGCATTGAATTCGTAGACGAGCGCTTACCGCTGGACCCGAACTGGCCCGCACGCAAGAACGACCCAACAGTGAGCGGCCCCTTCGGTGCGCTTCCGGTGCTGCACTGGGACGGTCATCAGGTGGCGGAGACGCTCCCGATCGCCGGCTACTTGTCGAGACGCCTCGGACAGTATGTCGGTCTTTCGGACGAGGAGATCGCTCGACGGGAAATGGTCGCGTCGTCCGCGTACCTCGACGTGATCAGACCTCTCGCTGAGATGGTGTGGCAGCACGGTGCGCCCGCAGGCGATGCCGATTGGCATGCGTGGCTCACGCGACACACCCAACTTGTGCTCGGGCGTCTACTCCGATTCGAGCAGTTGCTTGCGGCCACGTCCGGTGCATTCTTCTCTGGTGCGAGCCCAAGTGCGGCGGACCACTTCGTGTTCGAGGCTGTGGATTGGTGTCGCATGCTGCTGGGGGCTCCAGCGCTCGTGATGCTCGAGAGATGCCCACGTCTCGTGGCGTTGGGAGGTGCCATGGTCGCCCGACCGCAGCTGCGTATCTACGTGGACAGCGACCAACGTCCTACGACCTTGACTGGCAATCCTCGCGAGTTCGAGGTTCGCTCGCGCCTGCTGGCGGCGACTTCTTGAGGTGGCCGGCCGTTCCGCTCAATGAAGTGCTTCGCGGCCTGCGAGCAACCGCCGCACCACGTCCACAGCCGACCCCATCCCGAGCACGGACATGGGCGTGTCGCTCAGCTTCGCGTTGATCGCCACGATGTCAGCACTGTTGAAGGCTCTCGGCGACGGCGTTGTCCCAGCAGTCGCCCTTGCGACTCATGCTGCGGACGATGCCGGCCGCATCGAGCCGCGCGACGTAGTCGTCGGAGCCGTAGGGGCTGCCACGGTCCGAGTGGTGGATGAGCCCGGGTGGCGGGTTCCTGAGCCGCAGTGCCCGGTCCAGCGCCGCCAGGGCAAGTCGTCGGTCACTTTCGATGCGGTCAGCCAGCCAGGCCACACGACCCTGGACATGGACACGCCTTGCCGCAACGTACCGGCAGGCCTGCTGGCGTCCAGTCCCGACAGTTCCAGCTGTCTGGCGATCACCACCACGGCGACCTACGGGTCCGGCGTCGACGTGTGCATTCCCTTGCCGGCCCAGCATCAAGACCAGGTGAACGCTCTATTTCAGTGCGATCCCAATCCGGCGAACCTTCCCTGTCCCATCGCAGGCATCGACCAGCGCCTGGTCACCGCACATCAAGACCACGACGGACGCAGCTGGTGCTGTGGCGATGTCAGGGGTCCGGGTCCCATCACCGATCCCATGTGCGTCACGACGACCGGGCTGTCGACCTTCGCGCTCGGCAAGGCGCTGCCTGCCGGTGGCACTGGCGGCGTGGCGGTGCCGGCGCTCGGACGCAAAGAGCTCTGGCTCGCGGGGTTGCTCGCGCTCGTCAGCCTGCTGCTCATCAACCGCCGCAAGGTACTCCGTGCCTGACAGGCTGACGCGTTCGCGCGTCAGATCAGCGTGAACGGCTCCCACAATGCGCTATGGTGGCGCAGCGTGCTGTCCAGCCGTTCGAGAGCCGGGTTGCTGCTGGCGTGCCTCGCGGGCGCATTCGCTACTGCGCTCGGAGCGCAGGGGCTGCTGCGCAACCACGGCGACAGTGGCGGTGGTCTGGTGCTTCTTGCGTTCGTGCTTGCCGTCATCGCGGGACGACTGCTCGTTGCCCAGCCGGCCCCCGCGCCGCCGCACCCGCCTCTCCTGCGCCCGCTGCGGCCCGGCTGGCTCGTGACCGGCATCACGGCTCTGGCGCTGGCGCTCACACTCCAACACCTGGGACGCGCGCCGGTCGCAGAGCTGGTCTTGTTGCAGCTGTCGCTCTGCGCTTGGATTGTGGCGTACGTGCCCACAGACTTTGCCCTTCGCGACCAGCCCCGCTGGCTGCTTGCTGCGCGAGTCGCACTGCTGGCGTTGTCGCTGCTGTCCTGCCTCTACGCCCTGGACCACATACCTGGTGGGCTGTATGGCGACGAAGCCGTGACGGGCATCGCAGTCAGGGCTCACCTGCATGGCGCTCGCACGGCGTCCGACTCCTCGGGAATATGGACCGTGCCGTGGATGCAGTCGGCCAGCGTGCTGCTCGCTGGCGAGGGCGTCGGCGGCTTGAGACTCACCGCTGCAATCGGCGGGGCGCTGTGCGTGCTGCCCTGGTTCGCGTTGCTGCGCCGCGAGCTCGGCGTCGTCGCGGCGGCCGGCTCCACGCTCTTGTTGTGCGCCTCTCCGGCGCATCAGCACATCTCGCGGCTGGCGCAGGGAGAGGCCTGGATCGGCGTGTGCGCGTTCACGGCGATGGCGGGGCTTTACGCGGGGCTGGTCACCGGCCGCGCCGCGGCCTACGTCGCGTCGGGCGTTGCGCTCGGCGGCGCGTTCTACATGGGGAGCAAAGCCTTGCTGTTGCCACCCATGATGTTGGGCAGCGCACTCTGCTTGATCGTGGCAACAGGCAAGAGCTCGCTCTCGCAGTGGCGCGGCGCCGTGTTGCTCTCGATGGCCGCGGTGCTGACCTACCTGCCGCAGCTGCTCGCGTTCACCAGCCGCAGCTGGCACGAGACCATGGTCGGCCACGCTTCGGGTTGGATGAACACGCCGTATCCAGGCGGACCGTTCCAGCACTGCGTCGCGGTCGCGCGCCTGTTGCTCGATGGCGTGGAGCAGAGCCCATTCTCGCCGTTCAAGGCTCCGTTCCACGTCGTGACCGAAGTCGAAGGCGCGTTGATGGTGGTCGGACTCGGCCTGGCTGTCGCGCGTGCGCGGCGCCCGATCGTTGCACTCCTGCTTGGCTGGCTCGTGGCCGGGCTGGGCTGCTTGCTCCTGGACGGTAGGCCCAATCAGTTCCACCACGTGTTGTTGGTCTCGTGCTTGCCGGCAGCCTTTGCCGCGCTAGCTCTGCATGCCTGGCAACACGCCGTGACGAGCCTGTCGGGGCGCCCCGCCGTCGGCGCGTGGCTCGCACTGGTCTGTGCCGCAGCGCTCGTGGTCGCCAACGGCGCCGCTTACTTCGGTCGCGGCGCTGGAGCAGCACCCTGGGCTGCCGAGGAGTTCACGGCACTGGGCAAAGCCATGCAAGAGCATCGCGACACGCACCACGTAGCGCTCATCACCGTTCCAATGAGCTGGGACCAGAACTCCGTGCTGCTGTATCTCGCGCCGGGCTTCGTCGCGCCGACCAAGCTCACGACCCTCGACCCCCAGAAGCCCTGGTTCGAGTCGGTCGAGCGCGACGTCGCGTTCCTGGTGATGGGGCGCTCGGCAAGCTTGCTACCCGCGATTCGCGAGCGCTATCCGCTGGCACCCGTCGAGCTGCGCAAGAGCGCTGCTGGAGACTTGCTGCTCGCCGTAGTGCGCGTGCCATCGAGCGAAGTGCGTCGAGCCGAGGCGCAGCTGCGCAACCGCTGACTAGCCGCGGCCGGGTGGCACCTGCGACCAGCTTCAAGCCTCGGCGCTCACTGCCGGCGGCGCGTGTACGGTCAGCACCGGGGCCGGAGACAGGCGAACCACTCGCTCGGTGACGCTGCCGAGCAGCGCATGTCGCAGCCCCTGCCGACCGTAGGTTCCCATCACCACGAGATCGGTTGCGCCTTCCTGGATCACCGCGAGCACTTGTTCCCAGGCAAGTCCCGTTCGCAGGATGCCTTCGGCGCCGGGGAAGGGCTGTCGCAGCGAGCGGACTTCGTCGTCGAGTTGTTTGCTGGCGGCCTCTTGGACTGGCCTGGCCAAGTCAGCCGCAGCGTACGCGAGACTGGCGTAGCTTCCTCGAGCACCGCGCGCTCTTCGTCGCGGAGCAGCACGGGCGCGTGATCGCCTTCGCGGGTGTGATTCCCGTACCCGCGTGACGCGGCTTCTTCATCGAAGACTTGTTGCGCGAGCCCAGCGCGCAAAACGGCGCGAGCGAATTGCTGGTCGACGCCGTCATGCGCTGGGCAGCCAGCCTCGGCAGCGAATGGCTGACCCTCGGTCTGTCGCCGCTGGCCGGCGATGTTCCCACCGCGCTGCGCTTTGCACGGGGTGCGGGCGCCCTGCTCTACGACTTCGATGGCCTGCGCCGCTACAAAGCCAAGCTGCGCCCCGACACCTGGTCGCCGATTCACCTGAGCTACCCGAAGACACAGGGCCCGCTGGTGTCGACCATAGACGCGCTCGCGGCGTTCACCCGAGACGGCTTCGTGCGCTTCGGGTTGCGTACGGTGAAGCGTGTGGCAAGGCCTGTCCCGGACGCCGCGCAGCTGCAATGATGGCCGTCATGCCAAAGGGCGACAAGCTAGCGCATCGAGGCACTGCCGAGCAGCTGCTCGCCGGGGACGCGTTCGAAGACGAGACCTGGACCGGGCTCGATCTCAGTGCCGCCGACCTCGGCAACAAAGAGTTCGTCAACTGCACCTTCAACCACCTGAAGTTGCAGAAGAGTCGCTGGAAGCGTGCGCGCCTGGAAGATTGCGTCTTCGAAGATTGCGACTTGACCGGCCTCGACCCCACGCTGCT
>JADGRE010000207.1 GCA_017881185.1 Pseudomonadota bacterium
AGGCGCCAGGCGATGCGTGCGCGCGTCTCGTGCAACAGTGCGACGGCCGCATGCTCGCCTGCATCCGACAAGCGCGGGACGATGGCGCCCATGATCGATTCGGCGCGCTGGGCGTTGCCGAGCGCAGCGTGCGCTGCTGCCTGCGCTGCCATCACCCATGCATACATGGTGAAGTAGGGGAGATCCTCGTTCGTGAGCGCCGACAGCGCGCGTTCGCACACCTCGAGCGCGCGGCTCGAACGCCCGTGCTCCACCATCGACATCGCGATCATGCCGTAGGCGGGCCCCCAGCCGATCAGTGTGCGTGGCGCATGCTTCGCCATGAAGGCCTCGCCGAGCTCGATGGCGCGCTCATGCTCGCCGCGACGGTAGTGATAGCCGATGCGCACGGCGTCGCGCTGTGGCTCGAGCGATGGCACGTAGCTGAGCATCGCGTCGAGCTTGTCGAGCGAGCGATGCGCGGCGAGCAGATCGCCGTGCAGCGCACCGTACAGGCCTTCCAGCGGCACGGCGAACCACTCGAACTGCCAAGTCGTGCCACCTTGGATGCCGTGTAGCTCGAGCGCTCTGCGCTCGCGCTCGGCGAGCTCGGTCTCGCCGCGGATCGTGTAGTACATCATGCGGACGCGCTTGGCACCGGCGGCGGCGCGCTGGGTGCCAAATCCTTCCAGACGCGATGCGCGCTCGAGTGCCTGCGAGCGTTCGCGATAGCATTCGTCGATGCCGTCGCTGAGCAGCAGGCCGACAAGCAAGTTCTGTCGCTCCGTGTCTTGGAGCAGCCACGTGGGGCGGTGTTGCAGGGTGTCCAGCGCTTGAGCGATCGCTCCGTGCAGCTCGCCTTGGCGGCCCAAGGGCTGCAGAGCGAAGACTTTCGAAGCGAGGTACACGGCACGTGTCCCCAGCGGCAGGGGTAAGACGCCTACCGACGCCATGCGTGCGAAGAGCGCGGCGGTGCCGGGGCCATCGAGCGCCGTCGCACGCACGCCCATCAAGCCCATGATGCTGCGCATGAAATAGAGGAGCGCGGTCATCGTGCTCGGAGCACGATCGCGCGCACGTACGAACCAGCGCTTGAGGTTGGTCACGACCATGGCGCAGAGCAGAGCGAGCGGCCGACCCAGAAGAGGTCGCCATCGATCGGCCATGGCGAGCCCCGAGCACTCGTAGAGCTGCGCGATGGTTTCTTCGCCGTAGCGTTGGCCGAGGCGGTAGTCGAGCAGATAGGCGGACATGACGAGCAGCGAGCGCAAGCGCAAACGTTCGGCGAGCGCTCGACCATGTCGTTCGTACACCGCCAACGCCTTTTCGATCGCAGGAATCGCGCTGGCCGTGTTGATGCCATCTGCAATCAGCTGCGGTCCGACCGTCGCGAGCAGCTGCGCACCCTGCAGCTCGTTCTGGGTGTGCACGAGATGCCAGCCTGCTTCCAGGCGCGCATCCAGGCTCGCCTCACCCAGCAGCGCGCGCGCCAAGCGCTCGTGCAGCACTGCCTGCCGCTCGGTGGGCAGGCTGCGACGCACGGCCTCTCGCATCGCTTGCTGGGCAAACACGTACTGCGGGCCTGCGAGCTCGACGATGCCCTCGCGAACCAGCTCGTCGACAGACACTAGCAGCTCGCTGAGCTCGCTCTCGCCGACAGCGGCGGCGAGAGTGAGCGAAAGCCCGCCGCGGCGCACGCTCATCAGCTCCGCCAGCGCGCGCGCTGCTGGCCGCAAACGCACGAGCCGCAAGCCGAGTGTCTGCGTGAGATCTTCGGGCACGGCCTCGACGATCTCTTCGCTCGGCAATACCCAGGTGCCTTCGACGTAACGCACGACGCCGCGCAGGAGCAAGTGCTCCGCAAGCTCGAGCGTGAGAGCGGGGTTGCCGTGCGCCACGCGATACAACCAATCGCTCACCCGGTCGACGTTCGGCACATCGCCGAAGAGCGACGAGACCAGAGCCGCGATCTGCTGCTTATCGAGCACTGAAAGCGTGAGCTTGCCCGCGATCTGCCGCAGCGCGGCCAGCGCCGAGAACGCTCCGTCGGCTTTGCCTTGGTCGCGCGTCGCGACGATCACCAGCGGCAGGGTTCGGGCTTCGTGCGCGAGCGCCGCGATGAACGCCGCAGAGAGATCGTCCGCACGCTCCACGTCGTCGATTGCCACCAGCAACGGACGGCGTCGAGCGACCTCGCAGAACCATTGGGTGAGCGCCGTTTGCCGGCGCGCGCGCGCTTCGCCGGTCGGTGACTTGGACGGGGTCGCGTCTCTTGGAGCGAGCGCATCGAAGAGTGAGGTCCGCGCGTCGAGCGTGGTCGCGGCTTCTTCCGGCGCGCTCAGCTTGAGCGCGTGGACGAGCTGGTCGCTGAGAGTTTCGGTGCCGCGTTGCCCTCGCGCCACGGCTTGCACGGTGACGAATCCGTGTGTCTGCGCTAGCCGGACCGACTCTGCGAGCAAGCGACTCTTGCCCGTGCCTTGCCCACCGTAGATGAGCAGCGCGCAGCCATGGCCGGCGACCCCGCGTTCGAGTCGACGCACGATTTCGGCCTGCTCTTGATCTCGGCCCACAAGGTGCGAGCTGGTGAGGAAGCTCTGCGCGATATCCGGTGAAGTGTCAGCTGGCAACTCTCCGACGGCATTCAGCAGCTCGATGACCTCGGCCGCATTGCGTGGACGCTGCAACGGATCGAGGCGCATGAGCGAGATCACGAGCTCATCGAGCGCGGTCGGGATGTCGGGCGCAATGCGGCGGGGTTGCAACAGCGGCTGACGATACGCTCGAGGCAGGTCCTGGAAGTTAGAGGCCGAATAGCCCTGCTTGCGCGTCAGCAGGAAATAGGCGAGCGCACCGAGCGAGTACAGATCGCTGCGTTGGTCGAGCGAGTGGCCGCGCAGCGCCTCGGGCGGGAGATACGGCGGCGTTCCCGCGATGTTTGGTGGCACGCCGAAAGCCACCATCGTGCCGAAGTCGATCAGCTTGCAGTGCCCGTCGCTGGTCCTGCGCACGTTGCGCGGGCTCACGTCTCGGTGCAGCAGCCTGCGTGCGTGGAGCAACGCCAGTGAAGAGGCCACATCACGCAAGTACAAACACGCGGTCTTGGCGGGTAGTGGTGCGAGCTCGCTGAGATCTTGCCCGTCGAGCAGCTCCATCGTGTAATAAGGCACGCCCGCGTCGACGCCGTAGTCATAAACCTCGATGATATGCGGGTGCCTGAGCTCGGCGAGCGCGTGGTACTCGCGGCTGAAATACGTGCTCGCGCTGCGTGTGCCGAGCGCCTCGGGCAGCATGCGTTTGACCGCGACGACCCTGCCAGTGGACTCGTCCGTCGCCGCGTACACCTCGCCCGTGGCGCCGCGGGCCAAGCGTCGGATCACGCGATAGCGCCCGTCAACGAGGGTAAGTGCGCCAGGCACGGTAGCTTTGTCGGTGGGGCTGCGACCCATGCGTTGCTTGAGTATCGCACGATGCGACCTTGAATGCGGACAGGCCGACACGGCATGGCGCGGGCGTAGCCTTGCCTGGCAGAGCCGTCGCATCGAGCCCTGAGTGGGGGCCGATGCAGTGGGAAGTGAAGGAGCGCGTGTGCAAACGTGGGAACTGGGCGCGCATTGCGCATTCGAGTGGCGCGTCGCTCGGCGGGAGACCCGCTCGAGCCCGACCACTGTTCAACAACGCGCCGAGACCGGATGCAACTGACGCGCTTCTGAAGCAGATTCTGACCCACGCATCGGCGAGCCCGATCTTGCGGCGCTGTCAGTCCAAGAACAAGGTCGCCAACAGCCGCAAGGTCAATGGGTACGCCGGGGTGTAGTCGACATCCTCGCATCCGAAGAATTTGCCGCTGGCCGCACCGCCCTGCGGCGAAGGTGCCAGGCGCCCGTGCCCGCCGCACGCGAAGCCTGCGGGAACCGCAGCTCCGATCGCGGGCTCGCCCTGCAGCCGACTGATGGTTGCGAACTGTGCCGAACGGAACACTGCGTTGAGCAAGTTCTCGATGTCGAGCGCGAGATCCAGTCGGTCGTAGCGATAGCCTGCGTGCAGATCGAGCTGCGTGAAGCGGGAGCGATGAGCGCTCCGTCGTCGGATGCGGGCCGATCGCCGATCCCATACACGCGCAATCCAGCGCGCGCCGTTCCGGGCCCCAGCTCGTGTCGTGCGGAAAGGCCACCGGCCCAGGTCTGTTTGGGTGCAAGCGCGAGGCCGTTGCCGTTTCCGACATTGGCTCGCAGCGCGGAGTGAGTGAAGGTCAGGTCGAGGTCCGCTGCGAGCCAGCGCGTCAGCTCGTAACGAGTCTCGATCTCCACGCCGCGCCGTCGCGTGGCACCGCCGACCTCGGTGGTGCCTTGATCGCCGCTCCACACGGTCTCACTGTCGAGATCGAGTTGCCAGAACGCCACCGCAAGGTCCCAGCGCTCGAACAGCCGGGCGCGTGAGCCGACCTCTGCTCCGATCGCGCGCGTGAGCGGAGTCACGCCGGGGCTCGCGAACGCGCCGCGCACGTCGTTCGAGTGAAAGCCGTTGCCGTAGTTGACGTACAGGTCCCATTGCGTGGCCTTGGTTTGCACGGGCGTGAAGATCGCGCTCGCTTTGGGGCTCAGCTGCTGCGCCGCCCCAACGCCGCCCGGCGGGGCGTTCGGGTCGTCACTCGCAAGCTTGGCCACGGAGAACGTGACCAGGTCGGCGCGCCCGCCGAGATCGAAGCGCAACCAGTCGGTCGGAGCGACCTCTTCGTTCACGAAGAGGCCACCCATCGTCTCGTGCACAGCGTCGTTGCGCGTGACCTGGAGCACTTCACGCTGCTGCGTGGTGCGCAGCTCTTCATGGATGTCGTCGCTGCGCGCGTCCGCGCCGACTGAGGTCTCGAAGCGGGCGCCGCCGAGCCGGTGAAGCACGCGGTAGCTGACTCGACCGCCGTAGAACACGCGCCGGTCCAGCTGCTCGATCTCGTCGCCGTGCTGAGGGTCGCGCAAGTACAGCGTGAAGTTCGAGAACAGGTTGAAACGATACGCTCCGAGGTACGCCAGCGCGCGCAGCTCGCTGTCCGCGTTGGGCTTCACTCTGTACTGCGCGTACACCTGATGGCGCGGTGTTTCCGCCTTCGTCGGGGTCGATGGAACCGAAGCGCGAGATCTGTCCTTCGTCGACGGCACGCGAGGGGATCTGCCCCGAGCCGTGCCAGTTGGCCCCGTAGCTCATCTCGCCGACGCTCAATGAAGAGTTGCTGGTCGGCGCGACGCTGACCTTGTTGAAGAGCTTGTACTTGTCCCAGCGATCAGGGCTGTCGAACGGACCGTTGGTTCGGCTGATCTCCGCCGCGAACGTGGCTTTCATCGCATCGAGCTTCGGGCTCGCAATTACGAGCCCGCGATACCCGGGCTCACCGTACCCGGGAGACCCGGTCAGACCGAAGCCGACGGAGCTCTCGGGGAACGCAGCGCGTGAAACGAGGTTGACGGCACCTGCCGTCGCGAAGTCACCCTGTTTCACGAAGTACGGACCCTTGGTGATTTCGACACGCTCGATGGCTTCCGGGATGATGAAGTTCGTGTCGCTGAAGCCTTGGCCGTGCGCGTGCGAGACCATGTTGATCGGGACGCCGTCGATCGACAACGCAAGGTCGGTTCCGTGGTCGGCATCGAAGCCGCGGATGAAGTACTGGTTGGCTTTGCCTCCGCCAGAGTGCTGCACCATGACCAGCCCCGGCGTGATGCGCAGGATGTCTTGCACGCTGCCGATGGGACGCAGGGCAAAGTCGCGGTCGCGTACTGCAAGTGAAGACGCGGCGCTCAGCGGACGCGTCGTGAGTGCAGTCGCGCCGTAGGTCGCAGGCGCGTCATCCGACGAGTTGGTTGGTGATGCGGTCGCGGGCGCGTTCACAGTCGCACTGGCGGAGGTTGGTGCGCTCGACGCGCTTGGTGCTGGCGTTGGCTCGGGCGCAGCCGCGGGCGACTGAAACTCGGGCTGTGCGTCGGGTTGAGCGACGGCATGCCCACTCGCCGCGAGCACCAACCCTAGCTGCTCGATCCAGCGCTGGACGGCAAAGCTACACATGACCGGTGAGGCGCCGTAACACGAAGCTGAAGAACTGCGCCACACTCGGGCGCTCTCTCACTGCCGCGGCGGATACTTCTGCAAGATGCGCTGCAGCGTTCTGCGATGCATCTGCAGTCTGCGCGCCGCTTCGGAGATGTTGCCGTCGCAGTCTGCCAGCACGCGGTTGATGTGCTCCCAGCGCACGCGCTCGAGCGACGGCGCGGCAAAGTCGGTCTGCGTCGGTGTCTGCGAAGGCTGCTCGCCGTGCTGAAAGGCCGCCAAGATGTCGTCGACGTCGGCAGGCTTCTGCAGGTAGTAAACAGCGCCGAGCTTCATGGCGTCGATGGTGGTCGCGATGCTGCCGTAGGCGGTGAGCACCACGATTTTGGTTTCTGGGTCGATGCGCTTGAGCTCACGCAAGAGCTGCAGTCCAGAGCCACCCGACATGCGCAGGTCGAGCACGGCGAGCTCGGGCGAGTCGGCTTGGGCCAGCGCCACGCCTTGCTCGTAGCTCGCGGCGGTGCGTGTGTCGAAGCCGCGCGCCCGAAACGCGATGGCCAAGCGCTCGCGCAGGGTGTCGTCGTCGTCGACGATCAACATCGAAGGCGCACTCGCTGTGTCGTTCGGCTGCGTGTCGTTCTGGCTCGTCACGATCAACTTGCCTCAGCGTACCTATGGCCGATCACGCGTGCCTGCGATCGTTTGTCGCAGCGCCCGCCACGGGCATCGCGACCACTGCGGTGGTGCCGCGGCCTGCGCTGGAGCGCAGCTCCACGCTGCCGCCGATGCGTTCGATCACCACGCGCGACAGAAACAGCCCGAGGCCCATGCCTTCGCCGGGGCCCTTGGTCGTGAAGAATGGCTCGCCGGCGCGCGCCAAGACTTCTTCCGACATGCCCGGGCCGCGATCGTGCACCTCGATGCTGCAGCTATCGCCCGCCAGGTGCGCAGCGATGGTGACGGGTTCGTCTTGCGGTGAGGCCTGCAGCGCATTCTTGAGCACGCTGCGCAGCGCTTGCGCCATGGCCTGCGGCTGGGCGCGCAGGGCGCAGGCGGCCGCATCCGGGTCGAGCTGCGTGCGCACCAGATGACGCGTCGGCAGCCCATCGAGTGCGGCTTCGATCAGCTCGGCCACCTTCACGTCGCTCCAACCTTCGGCCGTACTGTGCCCGGCGTCGCTCGCCATGCGCTGCAGGATGTCCCGACAGCGCTCGACTTCGCGGCGGATGAGCACGGCATCGGCTATCGGCTGGTTGTCGCCGCCTGCCTTACAGAGCGCGCGCTCCAGCTCTTTGGCGACGACGGCAATGGTGGACAGCGGCGTGGACAGCTCGTGCGCCGCGCCCGTGGCCAACGTCGCCAGCGAAGCGAGCTTCTCGCTGCGCGTCGCGAGGGCCCGCGCGCGCATCAGCTCGAGCTCGCGCTGCGCAAGGCTCTGGCGCACGCGCGTCACGAAGTACGAGATAAACACGGCGGCGACACCGAAGGCGATCCACATGCCTTGCATGTGCATGCGCATCTGGTCGGCGTGGCTCATGTGCGTTTGAACGTCGCTCGGCAACCAGTCGTGCTGCACGAACAGCGAGCCGAAGCTGGCCAGTGCAAGCGCGCACAGGCTCCAGGTCCAGCGCGTGGGCAAGACCACGGCGGCCAGAGCGATGTGCACCAGGTACAGGAAGGAGAACGGATTGAACGGTCCGCCGCTCAGGAAGAGCAGCACCGTCAAGAGCACGATGTCGAACGCGAGTAGCGCGCCGATCACCCACGAGCCGACCGCCGCGCGTTGTCTGGCCCAAAGCGTACACGCCGCGTTGCTCAGCGCTTCGGTGCCGATGACGGCAAGCAGCGCCCAGCGCGGCAACGCGATGTGCATGCCGAGGTTCACGAGCAAGACCGTGACCAGTTGCCCGACGACGGCGCCCCAACGCAGACGCACCAACCACGCGAGGTTGATGCGCTGCGCTTCGGCGTCGAGCTGTGCAGCGGCGCCGCGCAGGCCGCGCTCGGGCTGCGCGGCGGGCGCCGGCTGCTCGCTCATGTCACGGGACGTCCACGAAGAAGGCCGCGTGTCCGTGCGGGCTGTCCTCGCTGAAGTCCGAGCAATCGCCGTGGATGTGGAACCGTACTGTCCATTTGCCCTTGGCGCTGAACTGTACCGGACCGATCTTGTAGGTGCCATCGGGCCCTTCGACGGTCTTGGACTTCGAAATCTCGCCCGGCACCGTATCACCGAGCGACAGGTCCGGCATGGTGTCCGCACCCTTCGTCGCCTTGCCATCGGACTTGTTGGTGACCTTGACCGTGAAGTAGACGTCGGCGTTCTCGCACAGCGCGGTGGCCGTCCAGCTCAGGTGGTACTTGCAGTCGTCGTCGTCGCCTTCCATGCCGTACATGGTCGTGCCGAATTCCGGGGCGCTGCCTGCATCCGTGTCGCTGGTCTGCGCCGCTCCGGCATCCGGATGGCACGACGCGGCGCTGGTCGCTTGCACTTTGCTGCCGCAGTGCGAGTCGGCGGCTCCGGCCGAAGCTTTGGCGGGCATCGAGCACATCGCGTTGCTACCGCTGCCAGCTGCACCGCCGTCGTTGCCGGCACCCGCGCTCGTCTTTCCGTCGTTGCAGGCGGCGAGCATCACGATAGCGAGCACGCAAAGGCCGCGGTGGATGGTCGACAGGGTCTGCGTTCTGTTGGGTTGTGTGCTGTTCATGCTCTGGTTCCTCGCTGACACGACATTCTGCCATTGCTGTGTAGCCTATCCAGCGGGCCGTGGGGCTGCGGCAGCTTGTCGCAGGGCGCGGCTTGACAGTGGTGCAACTGTCCCGTATCCGGGTCGGGTATGGCACCTGGCCGACCGCTGCGCTCGTTGCGCTCGCAGAACGTGGCCCGCCGTGAGGCGAGCGGCGGGGTCATGTCATGGCTGGCGCTGGTTCTGGTGTGCGGCTCGGTCGCCGGGCAGTTGGCGAGCTTCGCGCACCTCGCACTGGTACGGCACAGCGTTTGCGCAGAGCACGGCGAGCTGATCCACTCGGACGAGGGTGGGGAAGACCACGTCGGTGCAGCCCGCACGCTCGGCTCCGGCGTGTCCCGCCAAGCCGTGCTCGGCGTTGCGCGCGGCGCAGAGGCTGCGCACGCGCACGAGCACTGCCTCGTCATCACGGGCCGCCGCGACCGCACCGTGCATCGCGCTGCGCTTACGTTGGTGGGCTGCGCAGGTGTGCAGCAGGTGTTGGCGTTCGCCACCCAGTCTGTCGCCGTGGTTGCGACGAACGTATTCGCTTACGCACCCAAGTGCTCGCCGCCGGCGTGAGCGCGTAGACCGTCTGGCCGGGCACGGCTCGCGTTGCGAGCATGTGGCTCGGGGTCGATCCCAGGCGCG
>JADGRE010000003.1 GCA_017881185.1 Pseudomonadota bacterium
CATGACTTCTTGGCCGGAGCGCACTTCTAGCCGATAGCAGCTGTTGGCGGTCTGCAAGAAGAACACGTCGTCGCCTGCGAGACGCAGCACGCGCTTCACCGGAGTGGTCACGTACTCGTGAAGGCCGTCGGGGAACTCGATGACGACGACCGAGCCGTTGCGCGGTGCTCGGACCAGCCGGCCCGCCACTACGCGCCCGCCTTTGCGCCCGAGTTTACGCAGCACGACATCCACATTTGGGAAGCTAGCACAGGCTCTTTCAGGGGCAAAGGGTAGCTGCAGGCCGCGGCCCAACTGTGGCGCAGACAGTGGTCGCTGTGTGCTGCAAGGCCACCCACGGCACGAAGCGCTGGGCGCGGCCGTTATACTGGATCGCGCGGGGGGCTCCTCAGCTCGGCAAGCGCGCCGGCTCTCGCCGCTTTTTGCGTGCAAATCCGGCGTTCGCCACCCGCATCGTCAGCGCAGCTCGGCGTGAAAAGCGACTACCAGCCGAGGCGATCCCAGCCGCGTGCGGTTGCGCGTCAGCCGGTCTGCCACACATTGGCGTACAGCATCGAGGTGCAGCGCTGTCTCAGCTGTCCCGCGCAGATCGACCGTCGGAGCGCCGGCACCCAGGAAGCCGAGGCGTGCCTCGAACGGGCCTTGCCCGAGCGCAACGTGTGTGCAGCCCGGCAAGGCGGCGAGATCGCGCCAAACGGCAGCTTCTAGCGCCGGGTCGCGCGGACAGGGGAAGCGCCGGCCACGCCGTTCGAGCCCGTCACAGCGCAGATAGGCAACGAAGCCACGCACGAGCGCAGCCGGTTTCGTAGTGGGCGTGGTGTTCGCCGTGGCAGCGACGAGTGCAGCGGTTGGCGGCGGCGATACTGCAGCTGCGCGCGGCTGCGCAATCTGCTGTGCTGGCTGAGGCGTCTGTGGCAGTGGGCTCTTGGCTTGCGCAGGGACTGTGTGCGGTGTTTCAGGTCGGGGACGTGCTCGGGGCGCGGCGCGCTCGGCCTGGGTGGCGGGCATCGAGCGCGCGTTCAGCCACGCCACGCCCACGCCGAGCGCTCCGGCGACGATGGCGATCGCGATCAGTTGCAGTGGTCGTGGCCGATCGGCTTGCGGTCGCGACAGCCGCACCACGGTGCGCCTGCGTGTGTGCGCTGGCCCGAGCGTCTGCGCGGCGCTTCTGGGAGCCGGATCGGTGGTGGCCACAGCGCTGCATAGCAAACGGCACGTGCCTCGGTCGATGGCCGAGCCTTGCTTGACCCCGCTATCCACAAATCGCATCTTTCCGGCGCACCATGACGAGCCCCAAAGCGCGGTCGCAGTCCTTCATCGATCGCCTGATGCGCGGCGGGCTCGTGCTCGACGGCGCGATGGGCACCGCACTGTACGAGCGCGGCGTGCTGTACAGCTCGTCCTTCGACGAAATCAGCGTGTCGCGGCCGGAGCTGGTGCGCAGCGTGCACCAGGCCCACGTCGCCGCCGGGGCCGAGCTGATCAGCACCAACTCGTTCGGTGCGAACCATTACCGGTTGAAGGCGCACGGTCTGCAAGATCAGGTCGTCGCCATCAACCGCGCCGCGGTGGCAATCGCGCGCGAGGTCGCAGGCGAACGCGTCTACGTGGGCGCGAGCGTGGGGCCGACGGGGCTGTTGCTCAAGACCGTGAGCGACGCCGAGCGCGCGCACATCGCGGACGCGTTCAGGCAGCAGTGTCTGGCGCTGCTCGAAGCGGGCGTCGACGCGGTGATGCTCGAGACCTTTCGCCAGCCCGAGGAGATCCGCATCGCGCTGCAAGCGGTGCGCGAGGTGGTGGGCAAGCTGCCGGTGGCGGCCTCGGTGTCGTTCGATCCCTTCGGCACCATGGCCGATGGCTCGGGGCCCGAGACCATGGCGCAGAAGCTGGCGGAGTGGGGCGCCGACGTGATCGGCGTCAACTGCGCCGACGGACCGGCCGGCGTGTACGAAATGGTCACGCGCATGCTCGGCCCCGGCCTGCCGGTGATCGCCCAGCCCAACGCCGGCTTGCCGCAACGCGTCGAAGGTCGCTTCGCGTACATGGCGACGCCGGACTACTTCCAGCTCTACGCGCGGCGCCTGTTCAAGGCGGGCGTGAAAGCGGTCGGCGGTTGCTGCGGCACCACGGCCGAGCACGTGAAGAAAATCGCGGCAGCCGCACGCATGGTCGGCGCCGGCGGCGGTGGCGCCGCTGACGGCGGCGGCATGCGCGAGGACGAGAGCGACGCGGTGTTTGCAGCTGCGGGCATCGCGCCCACGCCCACACGCGACAAGGGCGCGATCGGCGCGCAGCTCGGCAAGCGCTTCCTGGTATCGGTCGAGGTGAATCCCCCGCCCGGCCTGTCGCTCGACAAAGCGCTCGAGGGTGCTGCACTGCTCAAGCGCGGCGGCGTGGACATGATCAACGTGGCCGATGGTGCGCGTGCCAGTGCACGCATGGGCAACCTCGCGCTGTGTCTGCGCATCCAGGAGCAGCTGCAGATGCCAGCGCTCTTGCACGTGACCACGCGCGATCGAAACTTACTCGGCCTGCTCGCGCACTTGCTCGCCGCGCACGAGCTCGGTGTGCATAACCTAGTCGTCATCACCGGCGACCCACCGAAGATGGGCGACCTGCCCGACGCCACACCGGTGTACGATCTCGACTCGGTGGGCCTGTTGCGACTCATCTCCGGGCTCAACCGTGGCATCGATCCCGGTGGCAAGCCGATGGGCGCGGCCACTTCGTTTCTGTGCGCCACGGGTGCGGAGCCCGCGGCCAGCGACTACGAGCGCGAGTTGTTGCGGCTGCGCGCGAAGATCGCTGCGGGTGCCGAGATGGTGATGACGCAGCCAGTGTACGACGCGGCGTTGCTCGATCGCATGCTGGCCGACATCGCGCCGCTGGGTGTGCCTGTGCTCGTGGGGCTGTTGCCGCTCGCCAGCCACAAGAACGCCGAGTTCCTGCACAACGAAGTGCCTGGCATGCGCGTGCCGGACGACATTCGCGAGCGTATGCGCTTGGCAGGCTCGGGCGACGCCGGCCGGCTCGAGGGCGTGCGCATCGCGCGCGAGATGTTGGAGCGTGTGAAGGATCGCGTCGCCGGCGCGTACATCATGCCGCCGTTCGGGCGCTATCAGCTCGCGCTCGATGTGGTGCAGGGGATCGTACGTTGAACACTGCTCGGCGCGGGTTTGCTGGTCTGCGCGAGCTGGGCTGCAAGGCTGCCCTGTTGCTCGCGAGTGTGCAGCTGCTGGCGTGCGGCAGCATTCCGCGGCCCGTGTATCCGCAGAGCGATGCGGGGCTGACGCTGGCGCGGCAGGATGCCACCACTGCGGGCCTGGTGGCGATTCGCGCGCAAGCGCGTGTCGATCAGCGCGGTCGGCAGGGGCGGGTGCGCGGGACGGTGCTGATGTTCGTGGAGCGTGCGGGCCGCGTGCGCTTCGATGTGATGACTCAGTTTGGGCCGGTGGCCATTCTCACGAGCGATCGCGAACACTTCGCGTTCGCCGATCTGCGCGACGATCGCTACCTGACCGGTGCCACCTGTCCGGCGAACATCGCGCGCCTGCTGGGCGTGCCGTTGTCGGTCGACGAGACCGCGCAGTTTCTGCTCGGTGGCACGCCGGTGATCGCGCACGAGCAAGCCACGGTGAGTTGGACGGCCGACGGTTACTATCGCGTGCGGCTCCAGGCGGGCAGCGGCGAGCGGCAAGAGCTCGATCTGGGCATCTACCCGCAGGATCTCGCGCAGCCCTCTGCAGCCCAACGCCTCTACTTGCTGCGCTCGGAGCGCTTCTCGGCTGCTGGCAAGAGCGTGTGGCGGGTGACCTACGCCGAGCACAAGAAGGTGCGCTTGGGCACAGCCGAGGTGCTCGTGCCCTTCGAGGTGCGCGTGGAGCGCGCGCAGGACGGCAGCGACACCTTGGTGCGTTTCAAGGAAGTGGCTTTCAATCCCCAGATTCCCGAGGGAGCCTTCGTGCAGACGCCGCGCCCCGGCATGCGAGAGGAAGAAGCCAGCTGTGACTGAGCGCCCACCCAAAGAGCGAGGCAAGAAGCAGTCCGCAGACGGCGAGTTTCGCCCCGTCTCCGCGCGCAAGGTTCCGCGCTTCGCAGGCGTGTCGACCTTCTTGCGCGTGCCCACGCATGACGACCCGGGCGACGTGGACGTCATGATCTGCGGTGCGCCGTTCGATGGCGGCACCACCTTCCGACCGGGTGCGCGCTTCGGTCCACGTGCAGTGCGCGCGGCCAGTGCGCTCAGCCGCGGCTACAACCCCAGCGCCGACCTCGATCTCTTCGACCACCTGCGCTGCGCGGATGGCGGCGACATCGCCTGCGTACCGATGAGCATCGAGCGCTCGCTCGCCGCGATCCAAGCGCGGGTCGCGCAGATCGCCGAGGCGAAAGCACTGCCCGTCCTCGTCGGCGGCGATCACACCATCACGCTGGGCGCGCTGCGTGCGCTCGCCAAGCAGCACGGCCCACTCGGTCTCATCCACTTCGATGCGCACAGCGACACCTTCGGCCCAGCCTGGGACGTCGACATCCACCACGGCACCGTGTTCCGCAACGCGCTCACTGAAGGCCTCTTGCGTCCGCAGGACGTGATTCAAATCGGCATCCGTGGGCCATTCACCTCTGCAAACGATCTCGACTTCGCGCGCAAACACGGGCTGCGCATCGTCATGATCGACGAGATCAAGCGCACACCCGACGCGGTCGCCGCGCTGATCGGCGCGTTCGGTGCGCGTGGCAAGTGCTACGTGAGCTTCGACATGGACGGCGTCGATCCGGCGTATGCACCCGGCACCGGCACGCCCGTGCCGGGCGGCATGACCAGCTACGAGGCGTTGTTCCTGCTGCGCCAGCTGGTGGGCGCGTCCATCGTGGGCGCCGACGTGGTGGAGATCTCTCCCGACCACGATCCTTCTGGCAACACCGCGCTGCTAGCAGCTACGGTGCTCACCGAGATCCTCTCGGCGGTTGCCAAGAGCAGGCGCGCCACGTGAACCCAGATGTGAACCCAGACGTGAACCCAACGGAAGAGCCGCTGCTGGAAGTGAGCGAGCTGCGCACGGTGTTCGACACCGGCGCGGGTCAGGTGCGCGCGGTCGATGGCGTCTCGTTTCGTCTGCGTAAGGGCGGCACGCTGGGCATCGTGGGTGAATCGGGCTGCGGCAAGAGCGTGATGTCGCTGTCCATCTTGCGGCTGGTGCCTTCGCCACCGGGGCGCATCGCCTCGGGCGCGATTCGTTTCGAGGGGCGCGACTTGCTCCAGCTGCCGGAGCGGCAGATGCGAGCGCTGCGCGGCAAAAGCATCGCGATGATCTTTCAGGAGCCGATGACCTCGCTCAATCCGGT
The DNA here is from genome assembly GCA_017881185.1 of Pseudomonadota bacterium. GTDB lineage: Bacteria > Myxococcota_A > Polyangia > Polyangiales > JAFGIB01 > JADGRF01. The sequence goes on from JADGRE010000003.1 coordinate 5,347, forward strand.
GTATACCGTGGGCGATCAGATCATCGAAGTGCTGCGCCTGCACGAGGGCATGGACAAGGCCGCGGCGCGCGCGCGCAGCATCGAGCTGCTCAAGCTCGTGGGCATCCCTTCACCGCAGACGCGCGTGGATTCGTATCCACACGAGCTGTCCGGCGGCATGCGTCAGCGCGTCATGATCGCCATGGCCATTGCCTGCAAGCCCAAGCTGCTGATCGCCGACGAGCCCACCACCGCGCTCGACGTCACCATTCAAGCGCAGATCCTCGAGCTGCTCGCGCAGCTGCGGCAAGAGCTGGGCATGAGCATCGTGCTCATCACCCACGACCTGGGCGTGGTCGCCGAGTTCGTCGAGGAAGTGATCGTCATGTACGCCGGGCAAGTGGTCGAGCACGCGCCCACCGCCGCACTGTTCGACAAGCCGCTGCATCCTTATACGCGGGGTCTCTTGGCCAGCGTGCCGGGGAGCGTGATGGCGGCGCACGCCAGCGCGGCTGCGGGCAAGGCCAGGCTCTCCACCATCGAAGGCATGGTGCCAGATCTCGCGCGCTTGCCACCGGGCTGCCGTTTTCGGGATCGCTGCAAGTCGGCGATCGAGGTTTGCGCGCAGCGCGAGCCACCGCTGGTCACGCTGGCCGACGGCCGGCGCGTGGCGTGCTTCGTCGCGCAAGCTGCCGAGCAAGCTGCACAGCCAACCGCCGACGCAGGAGCCAGCGCGTGAGCACGAGCGCAGCGAGCGCCGAGCCGTTGCTCGAGGTGCAAGACCTCGCCACTCACTTCCGTGTCGGTGGCGGGTTCTTGCGGCCCGCGCGCCAGGTGGTGCGCGCGGTCGACGGCGTCAGCTTCAGCATGCAGCAAGGTCAGACGCTCGGCCTCGTCGGCGAATCCGGCTGCGGCAAGAGCACCCTCGGTCGCACCATCCTGCGCTTGATCGAGCCGACTGCCGGCAGCCTGCGCTTCGAGGGCCGCGACATCACCGCGCTCTCCCAAGCCGAGCTGCGCCCGCTGCGCCGGCGCATGCAGATCATCTTTCAAGATCCGTACGGCTCGCTCAACCCGCGCATGACCGTGCGCGCGGCGGTGGGCGAAGCCATGCGCGTGCACAAGCTCGTCAGCTCGCGCAGCGAAGAAGAGCAACGCGTGGCTGCATTGCTCGAGCGCGTGGGCTTGCGGCCCGAGCTGATGAGTCGCTACCCGCACGAGTTCTCGGGTGGTCAGCGCCAGCGCATCGGCATCGCGCGCGCACTCGCGGTGGAGCCGCGCTTCATCGTGGCCGACGAGCCGGTGAGCGCGCTCGACGTGTCGATCCAGGCGCAGATCGTCAACCTGCTGATGGACCTGCAGGACGAGCTCGGGCTGTCGTACCTGTTCGTGGCCCACGACCTGAAGGTGGTGGAGCACGTCAGCCATCGCGTGGCCGTGATGTACCTGGGCCGCATCGTGGAGATCTTACCCAAGCGGGAGATCGCCGAAGGTGCGCGACATCCGTACACCCAGGCCCTGCGCAGTGCGATTCCCGAGCTCGACCCGAAGAAGCGCCGGACCCGGACCTTGCTCCACGGCGACGTGCCCAGTCCCATCGACCCGCCGGCCGGCTGCAGCTTCCACCCGCGCTGCCCGATCGCCGAAAAAGGCCTGTGTGATCGCGAGCGACCGCTGTTGCGCCAGTTCGGGTCTGATCATTTTGTCGCGTGTCATTTGGCCGATCGCGCAGAGCGCACGGCCAACGCAGGGGCCGGCGCTGCCGTGCTGCCCGCCCCAGGACCGGTGTAGGCAAGCTTTGTCCGCGAAAAGCCCCCGGTTTTTGGGTATTGACCTAGGCGAGTGGGCCCGGGTAAACCATGCGGCCGTGCTCACGTGCCGCGTTCTCGGGTCTGTGCGCGGTATCACGCGCCAGACGCCAGCCTTCATCGGCGGCTGGGCTGAGCGTCGGTGCCTGACCCAATTCATGATGTGTTTCGCGGTGATGTGGTGGTGCGCGGCGTGTGTCGCCGGGACGACAGCTGAGGATTCGGACAAGTCCATGAAGCAGTACGAGCTAGCAGTCGGATTGCAGGGAGAGGGCAACCTCCCGGGGGCGTTTCAGACGCTCTACGCTGCTCTCAAGCTTGATCCGAACAACGCCAAGGCTCATCTGTTTCTCGCCAACCTCTTTCTGCTCAACCGCGACGACAATCCGGCGAGCTACGACAAAGAGGCCATCACGCACTTCAACAAGGTGCTGGAGATCCAGGCCGGTGAGAACGCCTCGCCGGAGAACCTCGTGTCGGACGCGCGCAACGGCTTGGGTGTGCTCTACATCCACCAGGGTCGCGTCCCCGAAGCCATCGCGTTGCTCAACGCCGCCGTGGGAGACCTATTCAACCGCGACGCGTACATGGCGTGGGGCAATCTCGGCTGGGCGTACATGGAGCTCGGCAACAGCGACAAGGCCATCGATGCGCTGTCGCGTGCGGTCAAGCTGCGCCGCGACTTCTGCGTCGGGCACTTCCGCCTGGGCAAGGTGCTGCTCTCCACCAAGGAGTACGCCAAGGCCGAACAAGAGCTTACCGCCGCGATCGAAGCCGATCCGCGTTGCGGCACGTTTCAGGATGCTTGGCACTTACGTGGTGAAACGCGCATGAACCTCGGCAACCGCGATGACGCGCGGTCCGACTTCGAGCGCTGCGTCGAGCTGCAACCCAAGTCCGATGCGGGCAAGGCGTGTGGCCGTTATCTGGAAGCGACTTATTGAGAGTTAGACTGAGACCGCACTGAACCGATCCGGCCGCCGAGCGAATGCGCCGAACGCCGACCGAAACGCCGACCGAAATGCCGACGTGGAGAAACCGGATGGAGTCACTGGGAAGCTATCTGAAACGGGAACGTGAGCTGCGGCAGATCTCGGTCGCCGAGGTCGCTCAGTCCACGCGCATTCCCGCGCGCATCCTCGAAGATCTCGAGAACGATCGTATGGAGGCGTTGCCCGCCGACGTGTTCGTGCGGGGCTATCTTCGGGCCTACGCCCGCGCCGTTTCGCTCGACGAAGGCGACGTGTTGGCTCGCCACCAGAGCAAGCCCGAGCCCGAAGCGCCGGCGCCGTTGCCTGCCGTGTACGCAGCCGAGCCCGGGCGCCGTTTCGGCATCGCCATAGCGCTCGTGATCTTGCTCATCCTGTTCACGCTTGCGCTCTCGGTGGTGCTGCGTCCGCGGCATCGCGATGCGCCGGTCGAGCTGTCGCGTACAGGCGGCCAGGCCACGAGCCTGCTGGTCGAGCGCAACGAGCGCGCCTAGCGCGCTGGCCCGTTGTGTCTACACGGGCAAAGAGTGAGCACGCCGACGCGATCCTGGTGCGCAGCGTCGACTACGGCGAGGCGGACCGCATCCTCACCCTGCTGACGCCCACGCTCGGCAAGGTGTCGGTGCTGGCCCGCGGTGCGCGTCGCAGCAAGCGTCGCTTCGCTGGTGCGCTCGAGCCTTTCGCGTTGCTCGACGTGGAGCTGTCGCTCGGGCGCTCTGAGCTCGGCAGCTTGTGGGGCGCGCAGGTGAAGCGTGCGTTCCCGGCGCTCTTGCGTGACTTGGCGCGGCTGTCGGTCGCAGGCGCGGCGCTGGAGCTGGTGCGCGAGCTTCTTCCAGAACGTTCGCCCGACGCCACGCTCTTCGAGCACACGGTGCACATGCTGCAGGCGCTCGAGAGCGGGCAGGCCGAGCCGATGGGCGTGTTTCTGGCATTCTGCGTGCGCGTACTGGCGCTCTCGGGTTTCGCGCCGCAGCTGACGGCGTGTGGCGTGTGTGGCAAGCAGCCATCGGCGGCACGCAGCGCCGACTTCGATCCCGTGCGTGGGTGCCTGGTGTGTCAGAGCTGCGGTGGCGCTCCGGTGCGCTTGTCTGCGGCGCTGCGCGCGCGCCTGCAGCAGGCCCTGGGGCCCAAGTGGCTGGCGTCGGCGCTCTTGCCGTGGAGCACGCCGGAGCTGGCGCTTGCCGAGACCGCCATCACCACCTTCATCGAGCACCGCATCGATCGGCCCGTGGGCAAGAGCGGCCTCTTGAGCAGCGCGCGCAGGCCACCCGAGAGCGGCACGCCTGCTTCGTGAGCGCACACTTGCGCGCAGCCCGCGCGGGCCGTAGGAAGCTCTCGTCATGTCAGAAGCCGAGCGAGTCACACCCATCGAAGTGCGCGCGCCGCGCGGTGGCGACACCGTCGAAATCGACTTCGCGGACGGCCACCGCGGCGTGTATCCCAACGAGGTGCTGCGCGGCTATTGCCCGTGCGCCACCTGTCAGGGTCACCAAGGCCCCGTGCGCTTCGTCCCAGGTGGCAACACCGAGCTGCGCGACCTCGGCGAGGTGGGCGACTACGCGCTGCGCCTGACCTGGGGTGATGGGCACGCTACCGGTATCTACAGCTTCGTGTTTCTGCGGGGTCTGTGCAGCTGTTCAGAGTGCCTGCCGGAGCCCGGCGCAGAGCGGCACTTCGCTCGCGGCTGAGCGGCGGCAACCCGCGCAAACCTGCGCAGACCCGCCACCGCGTGTGGGCGTCGATTGCCACCCACCTACACGTTTCGTGAGCGCTGCGCGCTTTGCTACCATCGAGGCATCATGCAGCGCGTATTGGTGGTCGACGATTCAAGCGCTACGCGAGCCTACGTGCGCGCTGCGCTGGAGTCCGGTTCCGACGTGCAAGTCGTCGAGGCAGCGAGCGGCTTCGATGCGCTGCGTCTGCTGCCGCGCGAGACCTTCGATCTGCTGGTCGTGGACATCAACATGCCGAACATCAACGGGCTCGAGCTGGTGTCGTTCATCAGGCAGAGCGAGACGCATCGCGACACGCCGCTGCTCATCATCTCCACCGAGGCTTCCGAGCGCGACGTGTCGCGCGGCATGGCGCTGGGCGCCAACGGCTACCTGGCCAAGCCGTTCACCGCTCAGGCGCTCTTGGACGCCGTGGCGAACGTGCAAGCTGGCAAGAACGGTTGAAGCGTGGCGCAAGGCAAAGAAGGCGACAAGGTGCGCGAGGAGTTCCTGGCCGAGGCCCAGGAGCTGATCGAGACCTTGTCGCGCGACCTGCTCTTGCTCGATGAAAGTCAGCGACGTGGTCAGCGCTCTGCCGAGACCTTGAACGATCTCTTTCGCGGCGTGCACACGCTCAAAGGTCTGTCGGGTATGTTCGGCTTCGAGCGGCTCGGCAGGCTGTCGCACCTACTCGAGGACTTGCTCGAGAATTTGCGTCTGGGGCGCATCGACCTGAGCCAGCCCGTGCTCGACGTGCTCTTCGAGGGCGTGGAAGGCTTTGCGCGTTTGCTCGCGGAAGCTGGCGAGACGGGCGAGCCCACCAAGGTCGACATCGATGGCTTCGCCGACCGCATGCGCACGCTGGCGCGCGTCAAGGCACCCACGCACAACGTGCTCGAGGACTTCGAGCTCGATCCCAACATGCTCGGGGTGCTCACCGAGTACGAAGAGCATCGCCTGCGCACGAGCCTGGAAGAAGGCTTCAGCGTCTTTCGCCTGCGCGTGCGTTTAGCGCTCGATGTCATCGACACCGCGCTCGATCAGCTCAAGGAGCGCGTGAAGGCCATCGCGGAGATCCTCACCTACCTGCCGAGCATGGACGGCACCGGCGGTGATGCGATTGAGATCGAGATGTTGCTCGCCACGCGCAAGACCGAGAGCGAGCTGCGCAGCGCGCTCGGCCGTCCGGATGCCGCACTGTCCCTGGTGTTGCGCCGCGCGTCGGGTGCGCCACGCACCAGCATCAAGGCGCCGAGTCAGGCGCCGCAGCGCAGGCTGAAGTCTTCCGCGCCCGTCCCGGCCGCGTCGTCGGCCTTGCAACGCACGGCTGAAGCTGGCCCCGGCAGCGATCACTCTCTGCGCTCGCTGACCAGCGTCGTGCGCGTCGACATCCGCAAGCTCGACAACCTGATGAACGTCGTCGGTGAGCTTGGCACCGTGCGTGCGGCGCTCGGTCGCTTCGTGGAGAAGCTGCGCACTGGCGTCGACCAGACGCTGTGGAACGAAGCGCACCGCATCCAGCGCGCGTTCAGTCGTCACCTCTCCGAAGTGCAAGAGGGCGTGCTCGACATCCGCATGGTTCCGCTGGCACAGCTGTTCGACAAAGTCGCGGTGATCGTGCGGCAAGTCGCGCGCGAGCAGAAGAAAGAGGTGCGGCTGCTCATCACCGGTGCCGACACCGAGGTCGACAAGCTCATTGCAGAAGAGCTCGCCGACCCGATGATGCACATCGTGCGCAACGCCATCGATCACGGCGTGGAGATCCCCGATGCGCGTACCGGCGTGGGCAAGCCGAACGTGGCGACGCTGGCGATCAACGCCTATCAGAAGGGCAACCACGTGGTCATCGAGCTCTCCGACGACGGGCGCGGCATCGATACCGCGTTGATCCGCGAGGCCGCCGTGCGCAAGGGCATCTTGACCGAGCATGCGGCCAGCGACCTGTCGCGCGACGAGCTGCTCGGCGTGGTGTTTCTGCCGGGCTTCAGCACCGCGACCACGGTCACCGAACTCTCGGGTCGCGGCGTCGGCATGGACGTCGTGAAGACCAACATCACGCGCCTGGGCGGTGCAGTCGAGCTCGACAGTGAGGTCGGCGTGGGCACGAAGGTGACCATCACGCTGCCCATCACGCTGGCGATCATCAGCGCGTTGCTCTTCGAGGTGCGCGGTCGCTTGCTCGCAATTCCGCTCGCCGTGGTGCAAGAGGCGCTGCGCATGCCACGCGATGCCGTGCGCACCGTCGAGGGTCGCGAGGTGTTGACGCTGCGCGGCACTACCTTGCCGTTGTGCAGGCTGGGCGAGCACTTTGGCTTTTCCGAGCCTGGCGAAGCTGCGCCGCGCGATCTCTACGTGGTGGTGATCAGCGTCGGCAACAAACGCCTGGGCTTGTGCGTGGACCGGCTGTCCGGGCAGCAGGACATCGTGATCAAGGGGCTCGGGCGGTCGCTGTCGCAGGTGCACGGCGTCTCGGGTGCCACCGATCTCGGTGACCAGCGCCTGGTGCTCGTGCTGGATGCGGCGTCGATCATCGAAGAAGTGTTGCTCGGGCGAAGCTCGCCACTCGCGCTCGGAGGGCTGCAATGAGTGGCGATCGCTTGGCCTCGGTCGCGCCAGGTGTGCTGCGTGGCAGCTCGCGCGTCGAGCAAGCGGGCGTGCGCGAATTCCTGGCGTTCATGGTGGGCTCCGAGTGCTACGCGCTGCCGCTGTCGTGCGTGCGCGAGATCATGCGTGTGCCGCCGATCGCCGAGGTGCCGCGCGCGCCCGCCGACGTGCTGGGCATCATCTCCGTCCGCGGAAAGGTCACCACGCTGCTCGATCTACGCAAGAAGCTCGATGTGCAAGGCACGCCCATCGGCGGCCGCACGCGCGTGCTCCTGGTGGATCAGGGCGAGGAGACCATGGGTCTCTTGTGCGACCGTGTGTTGCAGGTGCACCGCCTGGGCGAAGACGAGGTGGAGCTGGCTTCCGTGCTCGGCAACGAAACCAGCTCCTACGTGATGGGCATCGGCCGCCCCGGACAACGCAAGGCCCAGGGCCCGAAGTCGGGCTCCAAGCGCGAAGCCCGTCAGGCGGCCGCCAACGCCCACGACATCCTGATCTTGCTCGACCCGATCGCGCTCTTGAAACGGCAGAGTCATGCCTGAGCCTCTGATCGATCAGTCGCTCGTTGGCTTCGACGTGGGCGCGGTCGCCTATGCACTGCCGATTGCGCGGGTGCGCGAGATCATCCGGCCGCTGCCGATGCAGAGCTTGCCGCATGCACCGCCCGCCGTGGTCGGTGTCGCGGATCATCGCGGTGACGTGGTTGCGTTGATCGATCTGCGCGTGCGGTTCGACGTGCCGGTGGCCCTTGGACGTGATCAGTCGCGCTGGGTCATCGTCAACCGCGGCGAACGTCTGCTCGGCCTGGTCGTGGATCGCGTGAGCGAGGTCTTCAAGGTGCGGGACGCAGAGCTGCGCAAGCTGCCCGAGCTCGGGGCCGGCAGCGAGCAGCGCGCGCTCACCGCGGCGTACTCGTTCCAAGGCCGCTTGGTGTTCGTCATCGACGTCGACGCCATCGCCAGTGTCATGGACGAGCTATCGGCGTCTGCGTTGCCGGCAGTGGGGTCGGGGTGAGCGCGCGGCAGCTGGCAGCGGCGCTCGACGACCCGGACGTCGAGGTGCGCCGGCGAGCTGTGCTGAGCGCCAGCGAGCTGCGCGATCGACTCGACGCTCCGCTGCTGTTGCGCGCGCTTGGCGACGCGGACTGGCGCGTGCGCGAAGAGGCCGTGCGCGTGGTGGGGCAGATTGCCGTCGAGCTCGGGTTGCTCGACGGTTTGATCGAAGCGATCTGTCAGGGTGCGAACGTGGGCTTGCGCACCGCGGCTCGCGAGGTGTTGCAAGGGCTTGGTGCCGCCGCATCGCATGCCGTGATCGCGGCGCTGCCCACGGTGCCGCCCAACGCCCGAAAATTCTTGCTCGACACGCTGGTTTGCGATGGCGTGGACGAAGTGCTTTCGATCCTGGTTGCGGAAGTGCGTGGCGACGATCCGATGAATGCGGTGTCTGCCATGGACGCGCTCGCGAGTCTCGGTGGCGAGCGCGCCGAACACGCGCTGCGCGAGCGGCTTGCCACGGGCGACACCTTCCTGCGCGCTGGCGCGCTCGACGCCCTGGAGAAGCTTGGTGTGCCCTTGCCATGGCACGAGCTCGAGCCGCTGCTCGCCGATCGCTTGCTCGCGCGTCTGGCGCTCGATGCGCTCGGTCGCAGCAAGGACCCACGCGCCATCGCGCCGCTGGTCCTGGCGTTGACGGAGCGCTCGCGCAACGTGCGAGCACGCGCCGTCCTGGGTTTGCAGCGCCTGCTGCGCGGTGATGCGCAGCTGCGCGCTGCCGTCACGAGCGCGCTGTCTGCGCAGCCGCCCGCGGTCATCGACGAGCTGGCAGCCTTCTGCGAGGACGATGATCCACAGCTGGCGCTCGCGGCGCTCTTCGTCGCGGCCTGCGCGAGCAGCGCAGGGTCGGTACGTGCTGCACTCACGCTGCTGTCGCGTGGGGCGGCGCGCTCGGATGTCATCGAGGCGTTCGCGGGTTGGCAGCAGCAAGCGGCCTCGGCCGCGCTCGCGTTAGCCGACGAGAGCGCGCCGCTTCGAGCGCCCGCGTTTTCGTTCGCTGCGGCGCTCGCAGTCGACCGAGCAGCGCAGGACAAGCTGCTCTCGCGTCTGCGCAGCGCGCTCGCGGACCGCGATGCGGACGTGCAACTGGCAGCACTGCGCGCGCTGGGCGCCGTGGGCGAAGCGCAAGACGCCGCGGCGCTCGTGCATGCGACACAGCAGACGGACGAAGACAGCGCACAGGCTGCCGCGCTCGCGCTGCGCGAGCTCGCGGCACGGCATGCCCCGGCTGTGCGCGATGCGCTCGGCAGTGCCGTGATCGCAGGGCCGGCCAGCAGCGTGCTCGCCGAGTTGCTGGTGACGCTCGAGGTGCCGGACGCGCTGTCGCGTCTGCGCGCCGCACTGCTTTCCGATTCCGTGCCGGCGCGGGTGAGCGCCATCGTCGGGCTGTCGTTGCTCGGCGCCGAGGCGGCGGTCGAGCTGGTGGCGCTCGCGCTCAACGACGAGAATCCGGAAGTGCAGGTCGCCGCCATCGATGCGCTGCCACGCATGCGCACAGCCGGCAGCCGCGTGGTCGATGCGCTGCTCTTGTTCGACAGCAGCGACGCCGACGTGCAAGCTGCGCTCGCCGGGTCGCTGGCCGCGCTGAAGGATCCGCGTGCGATCGAGCGGCTGCGGAAGTTGGCGCGCGTAGGTCCGCCGGGTGTGCGCGTGTTCGCGATGCAAGGGCTGCGCGGGCTCTCGGATCCCGCGCTCGACGAGTTGCTCATGGAGGCCTTGAGCGACGCCGATCCCGAGGTCGTGAAGCAAGCCCTGACCGTGCTCGGCGCCACCGGCAGCGCGCGCACCGTCGCACGCGTCGCCATCGCGCTCGACCACTCGGCCTGGGATGTGCGCCGGCTGGCAGCGAGCTTGCTCGGGGAGGCTGGCGACAGCAGTGCCCTGCCCGCACTGCAGGCACGCCTGGGCGTCGAGAACGACGGCCTCGTGCGCATGGCCATCGAGGAAGCGCTCGCGGCGCTGGAGGCGCGCTGACATGTCGCCGCCGCGCCTCGAGCCAGCAGAGTTCCGTCTGTTGCGCGAGCTGATCAACGAGCTCGCGGGCATCATGCTCTCCGACGAGGCGCGCATGACCGTGGAGCGCAAGCTCAGCGAACGCGTGCTCGCCCTGCGACTGCCGAGCTTCCACGCGTACTACCAATACTTGCGCTACCACCCGCAACGCAAAGCCGAGGTCGAACGCGCGCTCGAGGCGGTCACCACCAACGAGACCTATTTCTTTCGCGAGCTACCGCAGCTGCACGCCTTCGAGCGCGAGGTGCTCGTGCACTTGCGCGACTGCGCACGCGTGCGGCGCAGCCTCACGCTCTGGAGCGCGGGCTGTTCGACGGGTGAAGAGGTCTACACGCTGGCGATTCTCGTCGCGCGCTCCGGCTTGTTCACCGGCTGGGACGTCCGAATCTTCGGCAACGACATTTCCCGAAAAGTCTTACAGGTCGCGCGCAAGGCCACGTACAGCGAGTCCAGCTTTCGCGCGATGCCGAGCGAGTTCCAGCGCTACTTCGTCAGCACGCCGGAAGGCCGGGCCGTCGACCCAGCGATTCGGGCCATGTGCCACTTCGGCCACTTCAACCTGCTGGACGAAGCACGTGTTGCCATGTTGGGCCGAGTCGACGCGATCTTCTGCCGCAATGTCCTGATATACTTCGACAATGCCTCACGGCGCCGCGTCATCCAGGCGTTATACGATCGCCTCCAGCCCGAAGGCTACCTGATGCTCGGCCACAGCGAGTCATTGCTGAATACGTCGACTGCATTCGAGCTGGCTCACCTGCGCGGAGACCTCGCGTATCGCAAGCCCGCACGCACGGGCTCCATGCGTCCGGGGGGCCACAGCTCATGAGGCCACTGCGCGTGCTCGTGGTCGACGACTCGGCGCTCAACCGGCGTACGCTCTGCGAGCTGATGGGCCAGATCGACGGCGTGCAGATCGTGGGCGTTGCAGGTGACGGCGACGAAGCCTTGCGCATGGCCGTGTCGCTCACCCCCGACATGATCACCCTCGACCTCGAGATGCCGCGTATGGACGGCTTCACGTTCCTGCGCTTGCTCATGGCCAGCCGGCCCACACCCGTGGTGGTCGTCTCCAGCCACTCGGCACGCGAGAACGTGTTTCGCGCGCTCGAGCTCGGCGCCATCGACTTCGTGGCCAAGCCGGAGGCCTTGCTCTCGGGTCAGATCAACAGTGTGCGCGATCAGCTCGTGCACATGATCGCCATCGTGCGGCAGCTGTCACCGGCGGGCATGTCCGGCCGCCGCCCTGCATCGACTCCACCATCCGAGCGTCCCGCTGCCGGCGAGCGCACGCCCATCGAGATGCGCGCCGTCTCCCCGCCGCGTGCGCGTGAGCCCGCAGCGCTGACCGCCGCCGCACCCGCACCCGCATCCACAGCCGTGTCCCGGCTCTTGGTGCTCGGCGCCTCCACCGGCGGCCCCACGGCGCTGCTCGATCTGTTCTCGCAGCTTCCCCGCAACTCGAACGCTGCAATCGTGGTTGCACAGCACATGCCCGAGCGCTTCACGCGCGCGTTTGCCGAACGCCTCGATCGGGTGAGCGCGTTCTCGGTGCGCGAAGCCGAAGGCGCGATCACACTGTGTCCGAGGCAGGCACTGGTGTGTCCGGGCGGCAAGTGCATCGAGGTCGAAGCGCGCGGTCAGAACCTGGTCGCGCGGGTCGTCCCGCCCCACCCCGGCGACCGCTATTCACCCTCCGCCGATCGCCTGTTCGCCAGTGCTGCCAAGGCGGCTGGGCAGCGAGCCCTCGCCGTGGTGCTCACGGGCATGGGCGACGACGGCTCGCGCGGTGTGGTGGAGATCAAGAAGATGGGTGGCGCGGTGCTGGCCGAGTCCGAAGACACGGCCGTGATCTTCGGCATGCCGCGCTGCGCTCAGCAGACCGGCGCGGTCGACGCGCTCTTGCCGCTGCCGGACTTGATCGCGCGCGTGGCTGTGATGCTGGTCGAACCAGGAGGTGCAGGGTGACACGTGCGCGCCAGCGAAAACGCCGCGTCAGCGAGGCTCCCGCCGATCTGCAAGCAGAGCGCGAGACCTTCGTCCGCAACTTCCTGCACAAGGGTGTCGAGCTCACCGAAGACTTGATCCGTGAGAATCAGGAGCTCCACGCGCAGGCGCGCAAGCTCGAAGACGAGAACGCACGGCTACGTTCCCAGCTCAAGAGCAACGACGCGATCCGCGAGCTGCTCACGAAGATCGAAGCGCTCGAGCAAGAGCGCAGCTCACTTGAAACCCGCTCCGACAAGTTGGAGCGGGCGTTCAAGCAGAACGAGGCGCGCGCTCGCACCATCGAGCAAGAGCTCAACGACCTGGCGAGCCTGTATGTCGCCAGCTTCCAGTTGAGCGGTACGCTGTCGTTGCGGCGCGTGGTGCGCCACATGTGCGAATTGCTGGAGCAGCTGGTGGGCGCGCAGTCGTTCGTGATCTACCTGCTCAGCCCCGACGGCAAGCTTGCCCGGGCCGTCGGCTCGCGCGGCATGAACGGTCGCGAGCTCGGGGAAGTCTCGACCGAGGACGGGCCGATTGCCGACGTGTGCCTGACCGGCGTGGCGCGCGTCTCGGACCCCGCCACGCACAGTGCGAGCGAACCGCTGGCGATCATGCCGCTGTCCTTCGAAGACGAAGTCATCGGTGTGATCTGTATCGAGAAGCTCTTGCCGCACAAGCGTCGCTGGGAATCCGTGGACCACGAGCTCTTCAAGTTGTTGTGCGCTCACGGCGCCACGGCGTTGATCGCCGCGAACCTGTTCGAGCGCGAGGGCAACGTGCGCGCGGCACTGCGCGATGTGCATGAGAATTTGGATGAAGGCGAACGTGAGCCGGTCCGCGCTGTCGCGGTGGCGAAGATGGGTGATTGAGCCATGTCTGGTATCTCGTGTTTGGTGGTCGAAGACTCTCCGATGATGCGTCAGCTCATCGTGTTCGCGCTCTCGCGCATCAAGAACATGACGGTGACCGAGGCCGACGACGGCATCGTGGGCTTGAAGAAGCTCGCCACCGATCGCTTCGATCTGATCATCACCGACATCAACATGCCGATCATGGACGGCCTCAAGCTCGTGCGGAAGATTCGCACGGACGAGCGTCACAAAGACGTGCCGGTCATCGTGATCACCACCGAGGGCTCGAAGGAAGACCGCGAGCGAGCCATGGCGCTGGGCGCCTCGGCGTACATCACCAAGCCCATCCAGGCGCCGCAGGTGATTGCGACGGTCAAAGAGCTGCTGCGCCTGTAGCACCTGTAGCACGTGGCCAGCGCGTGCTGCGTGCGGTTGCCGTCTGGCCAGGTGCCGACTAAGGTCTGCGCATGGTTGCGGTGAAGGTGTGTGGTGTGACGAGCGTGTCCGATGCGCTGGCCTGCGTGCAGGCGGGCGTCGACGCGCTCGGACTCAACTTCTACGCCGGCTCGCCGCGCTGCACATCCGTCGAGATCGCGCGTGCGATCGTGGACGCTGTCGGCAAGTCGGTGCTGACGGTCGGCGTGTTCGTGGATGCGAGCGACGACGAGATCAGTAGCGTCCAGCGCGAGACCGGGTTGCGCTGCGTGCAGCTGCACGGTCACGAGCCGCCGGCGCTGCTCGCGCGCTTTCTGCCGCATGCCTACAAAGCGGTTCGCGTGCGTGGGCCCCAGAGCCTCGCCGAGGCGGCCAGCTATCCGGGCGAGTACCTGCTGCTCGATGCCTACGTGCCTGGCGCGGCGGGCGGCACGGGCGCGCGCTTCGACTGGCGGCTGGCCGCTGACTTCGTCACGGCCACGCCCAGCCGCAAGGTCACGCTCGCCGGTGGCCTCACCCCAGAAAACGTCGCCGCCGCGGTGGCCGCGGTGCAACCCTTTTGCGTGGATGTCGCCAGCGGCGTCGAGTCGGCACCCGGCGTGAAAGACTTGGCCAAAGTCGCAGCGTTCGTTGTCGCGGCCAAGGGCTTGCAAACTACCGCCCCATAACTTATGTGCTGCACACCATGACGCTCGACTCCGGCAGGTACGGTCCGTTCGGCGGTCGCTTCGTGGCCGAGACGCTGATGCCGGCGCTCGCCGAGCTCGAGGCCGCCTACAACGAAGCGCGCGCCGACACCGCCTTCGAGACGCGCCGCAAGCAGCTCTTGCGCGACTACATCGGCCGGCCCACGCCGCTCTACCACGCCGAGCGCTTGTCGGCCGAGGTGGGCCTAGAGGTGTGGCTCAAGCGCGAAGACTTGTGCCACACCGGCGCGCACAAGATGAACAACGTGCTCGGCCAGGTGCTCTTGGCCCAGCGCATGAAGAAGCCGCGCGTCATTGCCGAGACCGGCGCGGGTCAACACGGTGTGGCCACGGCCACGGCCTGCGCGCTGCTCGGTTTGTCGTGCGAAGTGTTCATGGGCGCCGAAGACGTGCGGCGCCAAGCGCCCAACGTGCGGCGCATGGAGCTGCTCGGCGCCACCGTGCACCCGGTGCAATCTGGTAGTCGCACGCTCAAGGACGCCATGAACGAGGCCATGCGTGACTGGGTCACGCACGTGCGCAATACCTACTACTGCGTGGGCACCGTGGCGGGTCCGCATCCGTATCCGGCGATGGTGCGGGAGTTCCAGCGCGTCATCAGCGAGGAAGCGCGCGCGCAGCTGCTGGCGGCGGCCGGTCGCCTGCCGGACGCCGTCGTGGCCTGCGTGGGCGGCGGTTCGAACGCGCTCGGCATGTTCGCCGAATTCATTCCTGATGCCGGCGTGAAGTTGTTCGGCGTGGAAGCAGCCGGCCGCGGCGTCGAGACTGGCGAGCACGCGGCCACGCTCACAGCAGGCAGGCCCGGCGTGTTGCACGGCATGCGCTCGTACGTGCTGCAAGACGCGCACGGCCAGGTCATCGCCACGCACTCCATCAGCGCAGGCCTCGACTACCCGGGTGTCGGTCCCGAGCACGCCTGGCTGAAGGAGCAGGGCCGCGCGTCGTACCGCGCCGTTACAGACGACGAAGCGCTGCAAGCGTTCCATCTGCTCTGTCGCACCGAGGGCATCATCCCGGCGCTCGAGAGCAGCCACGCCATCGGCTTCCTGCGCACACTCGGCAAGGAGATGCCCGGCGCGCTCGTAGCTGTGTGTCTTTCGGGTCGCGGCGACAAAGACCTCGCGACGGTCATCGAGCTGTCCACGCAGAAGGGGCTCTTGAAACGTGGGACGCCTTAACGAAGCCTTGGCACGCGCGAAGCGCGAGAACCGCCCAGCACTGGTGATCTACCTGTGCGCGGGCGATCCCGAGCTCGCTACCAGCTTGCGCCTCGCGCAAACTGTTGCAGATGCGGGCGCCGACATCATCGAAGTGGGCGTGCCGTTCAGCGACCCCACGGCCGATGGTCCGGTGATCCAGCGCGCCAGCGAACGCGCCTTGGTAGCGGGCACCACGCTGCCTGGCGTGCTCGAGCTCGTGACGCAGCTGCGGCAGAAGAGCCAGGTGCCGGTGGTGCTCTTCGGTTACTACAACCCGATCCTCGCGCACGGCGAAGCGCAGGTCGCAGCGGCGGCTGCGAAGGCTGGGGTCGATGGCTTTCTGGTGGTCGACCTGCCGCCGGAAGAGGCGGGCAGTTTCGTGGCCGAGCTTCGCAAGCACGCGCTTGCGTTCGTGCCACTGATCGCGCCCACAACCTCGGATGCGCGCGTCGCGACCATCGCGGGCCTCGCGGATGCGTTCGTCTACTACGTCTCCATCACGGGTGTGACCGGCGCGGCGGCTGACCTGGGCAAGGCCGCGCAGCGCGCGACCGAAATCCGCAAGCAAACGAGCTTGCCGGTGGCCATCGGCTTCGGCGTGAAGACTCCAGACGACGTGCGTGCGCTCGCAGGCCGCGCCGATGCGGTGGTGGTGGGCAGCGCCGTGTGCACGGCCATCGAAGCTGCGCCCACCGCCGACGCGAAGCTTGCCGCGGTCAGTGCGCTAGTGCGCTCGCTCAGAAGCGCTTGCGTGCGCGAGCCTTGAGCGCCGCCGCAGATTCTTCCACCGGCTCGGCCAACCCCACGGCGGCCGCGCGCGCTACTGCTTCGCGCAGCTCGTCGTCGCCGATGCGCGCGAGCTCGCGCGCGACGTCGTCGGGCAGGGTGGTCATGGGCACGGTCTTGGGTGGAGGTTCTTCCAGCGCGATGATCGTCGCCGCGTTGGGCATGGGGCCGACGCGAAACACCAGCTTGCGCACGCGCACGTCGGGCACCTTGCGCTGCAGCGCGGCCAAGAGCGCGTCGGTCTCGAGCTGCAGTGTGTTCGCCCAGGCGCTGGTGGCCGTGTGCACGGTGAGCGTGCCCCTCAGCAGCTTCACGGGCTGCGCGTTGCGCACGATGCGCACCGACAGCGCCTTGGCCCAGGCGCCGAACACGCGCACCGCCTGGAGCTCTTCCTTGCTCTTGCCGGGATACGCCTGGAGCAGCAGCGATGAGAGCCCTGCCATGCTGCCGCGTCTGCGCATGCGGCGAGCATAGCACGCCCACGCACCTGTTCGGGCTTCACTCGGGCGTGCTGATGGCGTGCAGATCGAGCCCGCCAGGCAACATGTAGCTCGTGTACGTCGCGTAGCCGTACACGATGATTGCGAACAATCCGCCGGAGCTCACGACGTGCGGGCCCGCGTCGACCTGAACGCGAGCGAGGCCCATCGAGGTGCCTTTGATCGGCGTGAAGCCGGCGACCACGCGCCCGTCGAGCGTCACGACCTGTTGCTTGCCGGCCACGATGTTGACGAAGTTGTCGGTGTACGTGTCGGGCGTGAGGAACGAGTAGCGGTTGCGCCACTGTTCGACGGGAATACCCAGCGACATCGACGGGTCGCCTTTGGTGTACGAGCCCATCTCGCCCTGGCTGCCATCCCAGTCTTGGCCGACCATGAATTGCCCTGCCATCAGGGACTTGCTGCCTGCCACTTCGAAGGAGTCGGTGGTCATGAACTCCACGTACTGACCGCGTGCCAGGGTGACCGGCGCGTGCACCGCGGGCACGAAGCTGATGTGGTTGTCGTCGGCGCCGGACAGGATGCGGAACACGTTGGGCACGTCTGTGCCGCAGTCGATCGGCGCGCTCACGGTCATGAAGATGTCTTTGCCCCACGACTCCTGCGGGAACATGGTCTCTTCCAGGTGATCGCACGCCCACTTGTCGTACGGCACGAAGGTGCAGTCGTTGCCAGAGAGCACGCTCACGGGGCCGGCAGCGCGAATCTGCGTGCCGGTGAAATCGTAGCTGCTCGGCACGTGGCAGTAGTGGCGCACGCCCACGTATGACTGCGTGGTGCTGTTGCCGTCGCAGGTGTCGGGTGCATCACTGGTCAGCTGCAATACTTCACCCTGCGCGAGCGTGACGTGCAGCGTCTGCCCGGGCGACAGCGCCGGGATCTTGCCGTCTGCGCTGGCACGCGTGTGCGCCGAGCTGATGATCTCCACGTCGGTCGGCGTCGCCTGCACGCCCACCACGGCCACGAACGCCGGCAGCACGTGCTTGACGATGGTGCCGGGCTTGTCGGCGCGGTCGATCCACTGCATGTACGTGGGGCGCGTCATCACGCGGTAGTTGCCCGTGAGCGAGCTGACCGGCAAGAGCAACGACGCATCGTTCGTGTACGAGTACGCGTTGCCGACGCCGGGGACATCGCTCTGAAAGTGGAGCGGATTGAACTGGTAGACGGTGACTGGCACGTCCGACACGATGTGCTGCGCCCCGCCCGCCACCTGCACGGAATCCAGCGCCTTGTGGGAGTCGCCCTTGAGCTCGGCGTTGCAGGGCAGCTCCACCGTCTTGACGGAGGAAGGCGGCACCTTGACCGTGCGCAGGGTGCTGCCGCTCTGGATGCGTACCGTCGCGGTCACCGAT
The DNA here is from genome assembly GCA_017881185.1 of Pseudomonadota bacterium. Taxonomy (GTDB): domain Bacteria; phylum Myxococcota_A; class Polyangia; order Polyangiales; family JAFGIB01; genus JADGRF01. The sequence goes on from JADGRE010000003.1 coordinate 23,326, forward strand.
TCGGTGTTGGCGATCACCACCGCAAAAGGGAAGGGCTGACACAAGCCCTCGGCGTCGGTCAGGTCGTACTCCAGCTCCGAGTTCAGCGTTGGCACGGCCCAATACTCGCAACCCACGTACGAGTGCGCCTTCACTGCCGCCGCGCACAGGTCCTCGCACTTGTTGTCGGTTTGCGAGCAGTGTTCTCCAGCGCTCTCGTTGCAGTTGGCAGCTGCAACGTAGCCGCTGCCGTCAGCCTTGCAGCTGGAGCGCTTGCCGTTGCTACCGCAGAGCGTGGAGTTGGGCTGGCACTTCATGCAGCCGCCGCACTTGCCGCCTGCACACTTGCCGGGCGCGCACACCTCCTTGGTGGAGTTGCAGTTGGTCAGCTCGCCCAGCTGCCCGTTGTGGCAGTGAGCGGCCCACTGTCCGTAGCAGAGCACCGGTTCTTCTTTGTCGGGGCATTCCACGGTCGGCGGCGTTTCGTCTGCCGGATCGAGGGTGGTGCCACCGTTCTCGCACACCATCGTTCCGCCGGTGCCTGCGTTGGGCGGCAAGCTCTTGACCTTGCAGCCGATGGCGGCGGAGCACAGCAGCAGCGCGATCAATAGATGCAGATGGAAAGGGCGGTAGCTCACGGTAGCGCCGATCTTAGAGGCTGACGCCGGGGGCCGTCCAGCTTGCGTGTGTACAGCTAACGGCGTGCGGTCTTGAGCATCTCGCGTGCGGCAGCTCGTGTCTGCTGCGTGATCTCGATGCCGCCCAGCATGCGAGCAATCTCTTCGCGTTGCTCCTCGGCGGACAGCCGCACGATGGCCGAACGCGTGCGGCCATTTTCCACGCTCTTCTGTACGCGGTAGTGCGTGTCCGCGTACACGGCGATCTGCGGCAGGTGCGTGATGCAAATCACCTGGTGGTGCTTGCTGACCTCACGGATCTTGCGGCCGATCACCTCGGCCACCGCGCCTCCCACGCCCGCGTCGACTTCATCGAACACGTATAGGCCGAGCGGGCCGAGCCCAGCAAGCACACGCTTGAGCGCCAGCATCGCGCGCGACAGCTCGCCGCCGCTGGCGATCTTCGACAAAGGCCGTGGGATCTCGCCCGCATTGGTGGCGATCAGGAACTCCACGCGATCGATGCCGAGCGTGGACAGCCGCGCGCCGTCGACCGAGAGCTCGCCCTCGCGCCCGGCCGCTGGCTCCACCTCGACGGTGATCGTGGCACCTCCCATGGCGAGCGAGCTCAGCTCCTTGCTCACCGCGCGCCCGAGCTTGCTCGCCGCGAGCTTGCGCGCTGCGCTCAGCTCCTCGGCCACCTGCCGCGCCTTCGCCGCTGCAGCTGCCACGCTGGCCCGCAGCGCCGCGCGGTGCTCTTCGCCGTGCTCCAGCTCCGACAGCTCGGCCTTGGCGCGCTCCTTGTGCTGCAGCGCGGCCTCCACACTGCCGCCGTACTTGCGACTGACGCGCGACAGGGCGTCGAGGCGCTCTTCGATCTCCGAAAGTCGCGACGGGTTGTGCACCACACCGCGTGCGTAGCCGCCCAGCTCGCGCGCGGCATCTTGCAGCTCGCTGTGTGCCGAGGACAGTTGCTGCGACAGCTTGATGAGCCGCGGATCGAGCGTGGCGGCCTCTTCGATGTTGCGCACCACGCGCGCCAGCTCGGCAGTGAGTGCGGCGTCGCGCGAGTACAGCGCGTCCTCGGCGCCAAGCGTGAGAGACGCCAGGCGCTCGGAGTGGCGCAGGCGGTCACGGTCTTCCACCAGCGACAGCTGTTCGGCGGGTTTGGGAGCGAGCTCCTCGATCTCGCGGATCTGGTAGCGCAACAAGTCTTCGCGCTCGTCGCGGCGTTGGGTGCGCTGATCGAGCTCGGCCACTGCCGCCGTGGCTTCGGTGAGCGTGCGGTACGCGCTGGCCATGGCGTCGCGCAGCGGATCGAGCTCGGCGAACGCGTCGAGAAAGTGCACGTGGTTCTTGGCTTCGACCAAGGTGTGATGCTCGTGCTGCGACGAGATGTCGACCAGGCCCTGCGCCAGCTCGATGAGCTGCGAGGCAGAAGCCAGCCGACCATTCACGTACGCCCGCGTACGCCCGCTATTGTGGACCACGCGGCGCAGCACCAGCTCCGAATCGGTGTCGATGCCCATCGCTTTGGCGCGCTCGCGCAATGCCGGGTGGTCGGCCACGTCGAAGAGTGCTTCGACCTCGGCCTCGTCGGCACCAGTGCGCACGACCTGTGGGCCACCGCGGCCGCCGAGCACGAGCGACAACGCGTTGACCAAGATGGATTTGCCGGCGCCCGTTTCACCCGTGAGCACGTTCATGCCGGCCGGGAACTCGACCTCTACCGCATCGATGATCGCGAGGTTCTTGACGCGCAGGCAGAGCAGCATGACGGAGGGCTCTAGCATGGGTGGTGGAGGCTGGGGAGGGCGATCTGCCGGGGAGGCGGGGAGCGGGAGGTTGAGAGCTTGGCGAACGGGGCGCCGGGGGGTGGTGGTCTGGGCGGGCGACGATCTGTTTGCAAGAGTGGCGGCCGCGCAGCCTGGCTGGCGTTTCCACACGCCACGCAAGCGGATCTCGTCTCGTCGCGCCAAGTGCGCGCGCCGGCCACCAGCGCACTTGGCACGCCGCGACGCCCCCGCCCAGACCACCATCCCCCGACACCCCTGGCGTCAGCGAGGCTCTCGCGGGCGGCGGGAGAGCGATCGTCGTCCGCGGCGCTCTGTTGTAGATGGTTGGGTCAGTGCCGCCCGATGGCTCGACGCAGCAGGTTTCGGTGGGCTCTCGTCACTGCGTAGGCGCGACGATCACGCACGCGCTCGTTGCTGGTAGTCCCGCTGGGCCGCGACGTCGCAGCTCGGTGCGGTCGACGCCGACGCGGTTGCTCAGCACGACGCACACGCTGGCGGGGGTGCTTCCGCTGAGCGTGAAGGCGCCTGGGAGGCTCAGGTGGTTGCCGCACACCAGTGCAGCTGTTGGCTGCAATGGAAAAAAGGCTTGGCCGGCTTGGAACACCACCAGGTCCCAGGCTTGATCGGCTTGCGGTGGGCAGGTGACTTGGGCGGAGAAACTGTCGCCTGGTGCGAATAGGGCCGGGTCGCGCGCGCTGTTGCCGGCATGCTGGCGCACGAGCGAGAGGGTGAGCTCGCCGCCTTTGGTGGCGTTGTCGGCAGCCGCTCTCGGTTTGCTCGCGTCCGGCGCCGGGCGGGTCATCAGTAGCAGCGCGGCGGCTGCAGCCAGCGCGCCACCCGTGATGCTCCAGAATAGCCGGCGCACGCGCGCAGGCTTGCGGGTCGCGCTGCGCGCGGGTAGAGGCGGCAGCGTGAGCGCGCTCGTTTGCAGCTCGTCGAAACAGCTGCGGCACAGTGTGCAGCTGCTGAGGTGCGCCATGATCTGTTCGCGCTCCGAGGCGTCGACCTCGCCCAGCGCGTAGCGCTCCAGGCGCAGGAACGAGATTGGCACGGCGCTGCATGGCTCGGTCATGGCGCAGACTCCGAGCCCCCGAGCCGACGCACCAGCTCGCGCACGCGCTCCAGGTCTCTGCCCACCGTCTTGCGACTGGTTTGGACGAGCGTGGCGATCTCTTCTTGCGCGAGATCGTCGAAGTAGCGGTACACCAGCACCTCGGCTTCGCGCTCCGACAGCTGAGTCACCAGCTTCGCGAGCAGATCGAGACCGATCACCTGCTCGTCGCAGCGCGTGCGCACCACGCCCCGTAGCACGGGCTGCTGCGCGGCGAGCAAACGCTCTCGGTTCTTGCGATCGCGCAGTGCGCTGAGACAACGGTGAGTCACGGCACGGTAGAGGTACGGCAGCTCCGCGCCGCCGTGCCCGCTCTCCAGCAGCTCGACGAACAAGCTCTGCACGACGTCCTGCGCGTCGGCGTGGTTGGCGAGCAGACGTCGCGCTTTGCGCAGGAGCGCGGGGCCGTAGCGCAGGTAGATGTCCATCCCGTCACCGGCATACTCCTGCGAGTTGGCGGACAAAGCCACAATCGACGTCTTTGTTCTTGGGGCAACCGGCGCCTTCGCAGCGCAGGAAACACTGCGTCTTGGGCAGCTCGCACTTGCCAGACAGGCACTCGCTGTCGTTGTCGCAGGCGGCGCCTGCTTTGCGCCAGCGCTGGCCCTCGCCGCAGAGCGAAGGCGTGACGGTCAGCCACAGCTCGTGGTGGCCGCAGGTTCGGCCGTCTTTGCACGGCGTGTGGTCGCAGCACTCGGAGCAGGTGCCGTTGCAGCACACCCCGCCCTTGCACTCCGCGTCCTGTGCGCACAGGTCGCCGAGCGCGCGCCTTTCCGGCGCGACGCAGCCGCGCGCTGCAGCGTGCGGCCCGACTTGCACTCCGCACACCTCGTGAGCTGCGCAGTCCGCGTCGAGCGCGCACGCCCCGCAGCCCGAGTGCGTGATGGATAGCGTGGGCGTGCAGATGCCGCTCTGGCACTGTGCGTGGTTGATGCACCAAGCGCCGTCCGGTGTGCTGGCGGGTTTCACGCACGCCAGATAGCCACCGATCGTGCTGGCCACCGCCGCGCACAGCTCGCCCGCGGCGCAATCGGTGTTCTTCGTGCACTCGCTGCAGACCTTGGGCGCGGGCTGGTCGCTGCTGGCCTTTGCGAGCCCATTGCCGAAGCGATCGGGCCCCACCGTGCACTGCGCGCTGTCGCACTGGTCTTTGCCGTCGCAGCCAGCGCCCGGCGGCCGGTGCAAGAGTGGCACCGCCGAGCCGCTGCATTCGTCGCTCGGCGTTGCTTTGATCTGCGCCAGCACGGCGCGGCCCGTGCCCTGCTTGCGCAGGATGAAGCGCAGCTTGTCGTACCAGCTGGGCGCCTTCACCAGATAGCGCAGCTTCGCCCAGTGGCTCTCGGGGATGAGTTGCTTGTACTCGGAGCTGCCATCGTCGCGGAAGTCCAGCTCCAGCCAGACCTCGGCCTTGGCATCGACATCGGCGATCACCTCGAACTCGATGCACTGCACGGAATCGTGGCTCGTCAGCTGCGACAGCACCGCGCCATCTTGCAGTGCCGCTCCGTAGTCGTAGTCGTGCCAGGTCCCCACGCGCGTGACCTTGCCCTTCGACTCCCAGGGCGCGCACAGCTTGTCGCCGCACCACAAATCGAACGACGGGTCAGCGAGCAGGTTGTCGCCGCAAGCGACGAGCAGCGCGAGGCCGAGCCACAGGAAGAGTGATCTCGAGACGGGCTTCTTCATGGCTCCCCCCAGCTCCGGTAGCGAATACCCATGGTCAGCTGGACACCCCCACTGTCGTGCCGATCGCCCAGCTCGTTGGCGAGCACCGGCACGTACGCGTAGCTGAGTTGCGTGGTAAAGCCAAAGTGTCGCCAGGGCATGTAGAACACGCCCGCCGTGGCTGCCAGTTGTGGGCCGAAGCGGTCTTCCCCGTGGCCTTTGAGCGAGCTGTGCGCGTAGCCGAGGCCGCCGCCGAGCTGACCGTACAGCCGCAGGTGATCGTGGAACAGGTCGCCGTGCGCGCGCAGCTGCAAACCCAGCGCGTAGCTCGACCAGCTGAAGTGTTCGCGCACGTCCTGGCTTGCGGTGGAGAGCAAGTCACGCTGATAGCTGGCGTTGTCGAAGTTACGTAGGTCCGCGACGGCGCTCAGGTGTGGCAGGAACTGACGCGAGACCGCGAGCCACAGGCGCAGTGGTGTGCCGCCGCCCAGCACCTGCTCGGAGAAACCGAAGTCTTGCAGTCGTCGCGTGTAGGCGTCATGCAGCGTGTCGCCGAGACCGAAGTTGAGCTCCACGCCCCAGCGTTCCTGCCGAGGCTTCGCGGGTGGCTCGGTGCCCAGGTAACCCTTGGCACGCGCTTGCGCTGGTGACAGGGCGTGGCACCCGCTCGGCAGCACCCGCGTGACCTGGCCGTCTTGCAGTTGAAGCGGACACTCCGAGATGAGCTCGCCCGCTCGTAACAGCAGGTTGTAGACGCCCGCCGGCAGCGCCAGGCGCAGCGGCGCACCGGCCACTTTGTGCAGCTCTGCGAGCACGCTGCCCGCATGCTCGACCAGTGCATCGGTCGCCAGCTCGGCCGGCAGCTCGAGCTGTGCGCTGGCTTCGGCGGGGTAGGTGAGGGGCACTTCGCCTTGCCCGGTGAGCGCCGTCTCTAGCGTGACATGCTGCTCGCCCACCGCGGTGCGCGCCGTGGTGGAGAGCGTGTGGTCGTACGCGTATTGATAGGCCTCGGCGAGCGACACCACGCCGCTGCCATCGCGGTCGCCCGCGCCCCGTAGCGCAACCACGAGATGATGCGTGAAGTACGAGCCGTGCAGGGTCTCCGACTCCTGACTGAGCTCACTGCCCGTGCTCGACGCCATCACCGCGACGCCCTGCGTCTGCAAGCGACTCACTGAGTTGTACGAGAAGTCCGCCGCAGGCTCGGCGCCTTTCACGCGCGAGAACGCGCCGCTCTGACAGGCATCGAGCACGATCAGCGTCAGCGTGGTGGGCAGCTGCAGCAAACGCTCGCGCAGCTCCGCGAGCGGCAGCTCTTCGGCACCCAGGTGCAGCGCGCTCGCCTTGGCGTGACCCGAGTAATAGAAGACCAGCTGCGCCTGTTCGCCACGCGCGTGCAGCGCGCGTAACTCGTCACCGAGGCTCTGCAGCTGCGCGAGCAGCTGTGCCTTGCCCACGCCCAAGAGCACGTGCGTGCGCTCCTTCGGCAGCCGGCCAAGCTCGGTGAGCACCTCGGCGACGCGCTGGGCGTCCGCCTGCGCATAGTGCAGCGGCGCCTGACCTTCGCCGCCGGCATTCTCTCCGACGAGCAATGCGTAGGTATTCGCCACCGGTCCCGCGCGCACCACTTCTTGTTCTTGCGCGCCGGCAGCCGCCGCCCACAGCAGCACGCACGACAGGGGTATCAGCTGAAGTCGCAAGTGCACGGGTCTCGTCTCCGGGGTGGTCCCTGAGTTAACGCGCAACCCGGCCGGCATGGGAACTCGGTCGCGCACGAATTGTCGGGTTGGCGCGGAGGATCGGGGCGAACGGTGCCTCGGGGACGGCTGGGTGGGTGCCCGGGGATCTGATCATTCGTCAACCTGCAGGGGCGTGTTGGGAGGGCGGGTCGCTCCCGGGCTCGCGAGAGTGTCCTCGGCACCACCGCCGCGGCACCTGAAACCTCCCGGGCCTGCGAAACGAGCCCGGGAGCGACCCGCCCTCCCAACACGCTCCAGTAGCAATGTCGCCGTCAGCGTGACCGACGGTGGCTTGCGCATCGGCGTCAGTCACTGCGAGTAACCGTGTCGTCGTCGTCACACGACAACACGCGTTGCGAGCCGTCGCGCCGTCTACTCACTCAGCATGACATTGAAGCGCTTGGGGTCGGCAGGTTGTGATGAATGCCCCGCCGGGGGTGGCGCACTCCCGGTCCGCTGTCGATCGACCCCGCGCGCTCAGAAGCTGGGTGGTTTCGTGGATGGCTCCGACCAGAGCCAGCGCCCACCGGTGTGGCCGAGCTCGACGCTGAAGCGAGTCTGGCCCGCCGCGTTGCGTAGCGCGGTACCGTCTGCCGCCGAAGCGATGCCTGCGGTGATGCTGACTCGCTCGATTGCGGTCGCCGGGACCGGTGGGTCGCAGCGCAGCTGGAGCATTTCGGCGGCTTGCTGCGACGGGTCGTTGAGCACACAGGTCGTGGGCACGCCATCGGCGGTCACCGCGATCGGCAGTGGCTTCGGGAGGTGCACCGCCTCGGAGAAGGTGAGAATCAGCTTCGGCAGCAGCGCCGCGGACGTCGATGGATACGCCTCGACCGCGAGCAGGTACGGCGCGCTGCCGACGCGGAAGTAGCTCTCGTACTTGCCGTCGCTGGGCAGCGGTGCCTGGGCGATCTGTACGTTCGCGGACGCAGGCAGGGACAAGCGCAGCGCGTACCACCCGGTCTGCAGCGGACGGCTGGGTGTGAGGGCATACGCGAGGCTGTCACCAGCGTTTCCAGCTGTCGCGACGCCTGCATCGTCCGGCGTCGCATCGAGCTGGCCTTGCCCCGGAACCAGCACGTCGTCCGGGTACGTGCGCAGCTGCAACGATCCGTTGAAAACACTGCGATCGGTGGTCCAGCCAGAAACCAGCAGACTCGGCCGCACGCTCACGTCCTGCCCGGTGCTCCAAGGGCTCGGCGAGAGCTCGATCTGCGCGAAGGACGGGGCCATGCCGCAGTACTGATCGGAAGGCAGCTGGTGCAGCGCACAACGGCCAGCGCTGCAGGTGGCCGCGAACACCGGTCCGTCGCACTCCTGACTCGAATGGCAGCTGTGCTCATAGAAGACGTTGTTGCGCATCGTCAGCAGCGTAGCAGCGGCTGCCTGATTGACCGTCACCCAGTCGACCGAGCAGTCGCAGCCGTCCAACACGGCGCAATCCGCGTCGCGTGTGCACGCCTGATGCGCCGTGACGTAGCTGTCGTAAGCGGCGAGCAGCGCCGGGCACTGTCCATCGGAGCCATCGACGGTCGCGTCCGTAGCCGCGTCTGCTTTTGGCTTGCCACCGGAAGGCCCACCATCCGACATCGTGTGCTCCGAGCTGGTGCAAGCCGCCAGCAGCAGTGAAAGAAGCAGTACGCGCCGAAGCATGTGACCCCCGTTCGTGCGCAGGTGACAGCGCCCGCCCGTCTACACTACCCCCGCAGCAACGCTTGTCACGCGCGCAGCTCACGACGCCCCTGCCCGAGCCACCGTCCCTCGGGCCCCGTTCGCCACCACCCCTCCCGCGCTCTGCCCATCCCCCGGGCCGGCATTGGCGTTTGGGCTTAGGCTAGGGTAGACAGCCGTCCTCGGCTGAGCCCTCCCGCCATGAACAAATCCAGCGACATTCGTAATGCTTTCCGTAACTACTTCGGCCAGCGCGGCCACCAGATCGTGCCCTCGGGCTCGCTCATCCCGCAGAACGATCCGACGCTGATCTTCGTCAACGCCGGCATGGTGCCGTTCAAAGACGTGTTCACGGGGCAAGACAGCCGCCCTTACAAGCGCGCGACCTCGTCGCAGAAGTGCATCCGCATCAGCGGCAAGCACAACGACCTCGAGAACGTGGGTGTCACCGCGCGTCACCACACCTTCTTCGAGATGCTCGGCAACTTCTCCTTCGGCGACTACTTCAAAGAGGCCGCCATCGCCTACGCCTGGGAGCTCATCACCAAGGAGCTCGGCGTCGACAAGAACCGCCTGGTAGTCACTGTGTTCGGCGGCGAGAAGAGCCTGCCCGCCGACGAGGAAGCCGCCGTGCTCTGGAGCAAGATTGCCGGGCTACCGAAGGAGCGCATCTTGCGCTGCGGCGCCGCCGACAACTTCTGGCAGATGGGCGACACCGGCCCGTGCGGTCCGTGCACCGAGATCCACTACTTCTTCGGCGACGGCACGCCGGACCTCTCGCTCTTCGGCAAGGAACCGGGCGCCGACGGCCGCGGCTGGGTGGAGCTGTGGAACCTCGTGTTCATGCAGTTCGATCGCCAGAAAGACGGCACGCTGAACAAGCTGCCGGCGCCGTCGATCGACACCGGCGCGGGCCTCGAGCGCCTGGCGTGCGTGCTGCAGAACGTGGTCAGCAACTACGACACGGATCTCTTGCGCCCCATCGTCGACCTCACCGCGCAGATCTCCAAGAAGAAGTACACCGGCACGCTCGGCGCCGACGACGTGTCGATGCGCGTGATCGCCGACCACGCGCGCACTACGGCGTTTCTCATCGCCGAAGGCGTGTTCCCCGACCGTGCCGAGCGCGAGTACGTGTTGCGCCGCGTGATGCGCCGCGCGATTCGTCACGGCCAGCGCCTGGGCATCGAGCGACCGTTCCTGCACGAGTGCGCGCTCTCGGTCGTCGACCGCATGGGCGACGAGTATCCCGAGCTGCGCGAGCGCCGCGCGCTGATCGACGAAGTCACGCAGCAAGAAGAAGTGCGCTTTCGTCAGACGCTCAAGCGCGGCCTCGAGCGCTTGCACGGCTACAGCTGGCCCAGTGGCGCCGCGCGCGTGCTGCCGGGTGAAGTCGCGTTCGAGCTGTACGACACCTACGGCTTTCCGCTCGACCTGCAAGAGGTCATTGGTCGCGAGGGTGGCTTCGACATCGACAAGCCGGGCTTCGATCGCGAGCTGGAGAAGGCGCGCGAGCGCAGCGCGGGCTCGAAGGTGGGCGAAGAAGCGGTGGAGGGCGTGTACCGCGCCGTCAGCGCCGAGCTGGTCGAAGTGAAGTTCCTCGGCTACGAGCGCGAGCAGGGTGAAGACAAGATTGCCGCGCTGATCTCGGGTGGCAAGCTGGTGGAGCGTCTCCAGGCGGGCGATGAAGCAGAGATCGTCACTACGCAGACGCCGTTCTATGGCGAGTCCGGTGGCCAGATGGGCGACGCCGGCGTGATCCGTGCGGGTACCGCGAGCTTCGCGGTGAGCGAGACGCACAAGCCGGTCGCGGGCCTGTTCGTACACAAGGGAAAGGTGACAGCTGGAACTTTCGAGAAGGGCGCGGTCGTCATACTAGAGGTCGACCACGCCTTGCGCTCGGCCACGCGCCGCAACCACAGCGCGACCCACCTCTTGCATCTCGCGCTGCGTGCCGTGGTCGGTCAGCACGCCATGCAGAAGGGCTCGCTCGTGGGTCCCCAGCGCTTGCGCTTCGACTACAGCGCCGCGGCGCCGCTGACGGCGGCGCAGATCGCTCAGATCGAGCGCATGGTCAACGAACGCGTGCTCTCGAACGTGCCCGTGACCACCGACGTGCTGCCCATGGCTGAGGCCAAGCAGAAGGGCGCCATCGGTATCTTCGAGGAGAAGTACGGCGAGGTCGTGCGCATGCTGCGCATCGCGGATTCGATCGAGCTGTGCGGCGGCACGCACGTGGCAGCCACGGGTGACATCGGCACCTTCAAAGTGCTCTCCGACAGCGGGCTCGCCGCGGGCGTGCGGCGCATCGAAGCCGTCACTGGCCTCAACGCGCTGGCCTACACGCAGCAGCTGGAACACGAGCTAGGTCAAACCGCCGAGCTGGTGAAGGGCTCGCTCTTCACCACGCACGAGAAGGTCGAGAAGCTGCTCGCGCAGCGCAAAGACCTGGAACGCGAGATCGCGCAGCTGCAGAAGAAGCTCGTCTCCGGCGGCTCGCGCGATCTGGCGGCCGGTGCACGCAAGGTCGGCGACCTCACCGTGCTCGGCACGCTGGTCGACGTGGCCGACCCGGTGGCGCTGCGCGAGCTGGCCGACCAACTGCGCGACAAGCTCGCGCCGTCGGTCATCGTGCTCGGCGCGAAGGCCGCCGAGGACAAGGTCGTGCTGATCTGCACCGTCTCCAAGGAGCTGACGGGGCGCTTCAAGGCCGGGCAGCTCATCAAGGAAATCGCGGCCATCGTGGGCGGCGGCGGTGGCGGCCGCCCCGACTTCGCGCAGGCCGGGGGCTCCGACCCGAGCAAGCTCGAAGAGGCAGTGCAGCGCGTCTACGGGCTGGTCGGCGGCTGAGCGGTCCCCAAGGTAGGCGCACGCAAGCCTGCTTATACCAACCAGCTGCGGCGGGTGCACTGAGCGCGGTTGCAGCCCCAGCGGAACGCGCGGCGGATCGGGGGCCTTGGACAGACCGGTGTGCGATTTGCGATGATACGCAGCAGCCATGACTGAACCCCTTGCTCAGGTCGACACTGCGCTCGCTGCGCTCGGCAGCGTGCCCCAAGACTTGCCCGCGCTGATCGCGCGCTACGCAGGGTCCGAGCGCGGGCTGGCCCAGGTGGACCGCGTGCTCGAAGCGCTCGGCAAGAACGTCGCGGCGCCGTCGAACCTGGCGCCCACGCTCATCGGTATCGAAGTGCCGGCGGGGCTCTCGGTGGGACTCTCGGCGGCGCCCTCGGCGGGAACGGCGTCCGGCTCGGAGGCCAACGAGCAGCGCGCGGCCGCAGAGGCTGCGAGCGTAGAATGGGCGATGGACGTGCCAGCGGCTGCCGCTGCGGCGGGAGCCACTGAGCTGGTCAGCGCGCCCTCGCCAGTTGCGGCGTTCCCCTGGGACAGCATTCCACCGGCTCGCGCGCGTCAGGCGGCGGGGCCGAGCGCCCATCGCAGCTCACCGCCCCAAGAGCGCGCACAGCTCGGCCTGGCTGGTGCGGCAGTTGCGGCAGCTGCAACAGACAAGCACGCCGTCGCTCGCGAGCCGACGCCGTCAGCTGCAGATGCCGCAGATGAGCTGTTGGATCCCAAGCGCGATACCCTCGAAGATGCATCCGTCGTCGCGGCGGCTCCGCCCGAGCCGCAGCCGGCTGCGGCCGCGACGGCGCCCGCCACCGGCGACGACGACGAATTCGAGATCATGGTCGACGACGATCTGCTCGAGATCGCCGAAGACGACGTGATGATCGTCGACGAAAACGCCGAGCAAGACGCCACGGACGACCAGTAGAGAGATCAGCCGACGGAGATCGGCTCGCGCTCTTCGATCGTCGCACCCTTGGGCAGCTCGCTGTAACTGAGCACGGCGGCAGACGGTAGCTCGGCAGCGAGTAGCTCGCGCACGAAGCGCCGCAGGTCGGGCTGGGTGACGAGCACGGGCGGTGCCGGGTGCTTCTGGGTCGCGCGTCGCACCGAGGCCACGATGTCGCGGGCCAGATCGGGCTGCAGCGCCAGGTAACGCTCGCGGCCGCTGTGCTGCACCGCGTCGCGCACGGCGTCTTCGATCAGCGGATCGAGGCGGTGTACGCACAGCACCCCGTCGGTCTCGTGCTGCTGGGCGATGGGCTCGCGCAACGCGTGGCGCACCAGCTCGAGCAAGGCGTGCTCGTCGGGCTCGGGGCTCGGGCGCGCGTTGCCGAGCGCTTCGAGGATGCGCCCGAGCGGGCGGATGCTCACGCCTTCGTCGAGCAGCGCGCGCAAGAGGCGCGTCAAGAGCGAGAGCGAGATGGGCTTGGGCACCACGCTGTTTACGAGCGCCGGGCTGTGCGTGTGCAGCGCGTCGAGCAAGCGCTTGACGTCGTCCAGACGCAAGAGCTCGCCAGCGCGCGCCGAGAGCAGCTCGGGCAAGTCGGCTTGCAGTACGCCGAGCAAGCGCGTGGGGTCGCTGGCCTCGCCGCGCAGCACGATGACTTCCGATAAGCGCACGGCGTAGCCGCTGCTGGGCAGACCGGCGTCGGTCGACACGCGCGCCAGCTGCACGCTCACGCCTAGGCGAGTTTGCAGCTGATGGCTGCAGCGCGCAAAGACCGCGTGCAACGCCTGGGCGCTGTCCGCGGCGCGCAGCTGCGCAGCCAGCGCCGCGCCGAGCTCCACGCCGAGCACTGCGCCCGCACTGCCTTGCGCCATGTCTTGGCTGGCCTTGCGCTGCGCGCGTGCTTGCACGAAAAGCACCCGCGCTGCCGCCGCCAACAGCGCGCCCAGCACCAGGAAGGGCACCGCCGGCAACCCAGGCACGAGCCCCAGCAAGAGCAGAAACACGGCGCCCGCCGCGAGCACCCGCGGGTTGCCGAGCAGCTGTTGCGCGATGTCGTCACCGAGCGAGGCGCCTGGTTCGCGTGAGGCGACGCGCGTGACCACCAAGCCCGCCGCGGTGGAGATCACCAGCGAGGGAATCTGCGAGACCAAGCCGTCGCCGATGGTCAGGAGGCCATAGGTGCGAACGCTCTGCGCGAACGACAGCCCGCGCATGCCCACGCCGATGGCCGCGCCTGCCAGCAGCGAGATCAGCGCGATGGCGATGCCGGCGATGGCGTCGCCCTTCACGAATTTCATCGCGCCATCCATCGCGCCGTAGAACTGACTCTCACGCTCCAAGAGCGCGCGGCGTTCGCGCGCGGCGTCGATGCCCAGTGCGCCGGCGCGCAGGTCGGCGTCGATGGCCATCTGCTTGCCGGGCATGGCGTCGAGCGTGAAGCGCGCGCCCACTTCGGCGACGCGCTCGCCACCCTTGGCCACGACCAGGTATTGGATGATGGTGAGAATCAGGAACACCACCGCGCCCACCACGTAGTTGCCGCGCACCACGAAGTGACCGAACGCCGAGATCACGCGGCCCGCGTCGGCCTGCAGCAAGATGAGCCGCGTCGACGACACGTTGAGCGCCAGCCGGTACAGCGTGGTGATGAGCAACACCGTGGGCATGGTGGTGAACGCCAGACCCTGCGGCACGTACATCGCGGTCAGCAGCACCAGCACCCCGAGGCCCAGGTTGCCCGCGATGAGCAAGTCGAGCGCCCAGGTGGGCAGCGGCACGATCATCATGCCGACGATGCAGATGAGCAGAAGTGCGAGCGCCGCGTCAGGGTAGGGGCTGCGTGCCCGCGTTTGCGAAGAGCTAGCGTTCGTCATTCTCGTTCCCCCGTCCCCCATGCCCCGCACCGCAGCTCAGAGCTCGCGGCGCCCGTCGAGCGCACGCGCCAGCGTGACCTGGTCGGTGTACTCCAGCTCGCCGCCGTGTGGCAGGCCACTGGCGATGCGCGTGCATTTTACGCCCAGAGGCCGTAGCTCTTGCGCCAGATACAGCGCGGTGGCTTCGCCCTCGACGCTCAGCGGCGTCGCGATGATCACTTCGCTCAAGCTTTCGTTCTTCACGCGCGCCAAGAGCGGCGGCAAGTCGAGCGCCTCGGGGCCCACGCCGTCGAGCGGAGACAAGAGCGCGTGCAGCACGTAGTAGCGACCACGAAAACCGCCGCCGCGCTCCAGCGCCGCGAGGTCTTGAGGGCGCGCGACCACGCACAGCACGCTGCTGTCGCGCGCAACGTCGGCGCAGATGCGACACACGCTGTCGGTCGTGTAGTTCTTGCAACGCTCGCAGCGCCGCACCCGCGCGTGGATGGTCGACAGTCCCTGCGCCAGGGCCTGCGCGTACTCTGGCGGCGCTTGCAGCACGTGGTACGCCAGGCGTGCCGCCGTGCGCTCGCCGATGCCCGGTAAGCGCGACAGAAGACTCGTCAGCTCCGCGATCGGATCGGCCATAGGGTTGTCGTGTTCAGACCACCGCGCGTGTCAGACCAGACCCGGGATCTGCAAGCCTCCGGTGACCTTCTCGATCTCGGCCTCGACCATCTCGGTGCTCTTGGCGATGCCCGCGTTCACGGCGGCCACGATCAAGTCCTGCACCATGCTCAGGTCTTCTTGCTTGAGCAGCTCGGGCGCGATCGTGATGCTGACCAGCTCGTGCGCGCCGTTGATGACCACCTTGACCTGGTCGTTGCCTGCACTGGCTTCGACGGTCTCGGCCTTCAGCTCGTCCTTGCGCGTGGCTACCTTGCGTTGCAGGCGGCTGGCCTGGCGCATGAGCTCGCTCATTCCACCGCGAAACTTCATGGTCGCTCCTGGTTGGAGAATTTGGTTGGAGAATTGGTTAGTGAGTTGGTTGGACAGTTGCGCAAGCACACTCGCAGAGCTCACTCCGTGTCCACCTGGACATCGACGTTGCTCTCCGATTCACCGAAGACCTCGATGGCGTCGCGCACGCGCGGGTGGCTGAGCGCGGCTTGCCTACGCTCCGCGTGACGCTGCTTGCGCCCTTCTTGCTCCACCTCGGCCAGCGTGGCGATCTTCGCTCGGCCTTGGGTCCCGCTCGCCGTGGCGCTCGTGACGGCAAGCTCCGGCCGCGCACCGAGCACCTGCTCTGCGCAGCGCAAGATCTGCTCGCGCGCCGCCGGAGCGTGGGCTTGCCGACCGAAGAACGAGCCTTCGGGGAAACCGATGCGTAGCAGCCGCGCGCTCACCTCGAGGGGCACGCCATGATCGAGCACGGCGCCGAGCGCAGGCTGGCTCGACTTGAGCTGACTGACGATACGCGCCCAGGCGTCCGAGGCTGGCGCGTGCGACACACTGGTGGGCTCGGTGGCCGCGGCCGCTGCTTCGGGTTGCACCGCGGGCTGGGCCACTGCTGCAGGCTGCGGGCTCGCGCTCGGCGCAGGGCTCGCGAGCGCCGCGGCCGTAGCTGCAGCTGTCGTGCTGCCGCCGCCGTTGGTCACCGCCACGGCGATGCTCGACACCGCCGCCGTCAGCGGCGGACGGCTCGGCTCGCGCTTGATGGTCAGCTCCGCGCGCGCAGGCTCCATGCGAGTGGGCGCGCTTGGTCGCGGTCCAGCGGCAGGTGCGCCGGCACCGCGCTCGTGGGGCGCCAGGAAGCGCCGGTCGCCACCACCACCACCACCACCGCCCGGGCCAGGCCCCGGCCCGGTACCCAAGCGTTCCTCGAGCGCGCGCATGCGTTCGATCAATTCGCGCACGGCCATCAGCGGTGGGCGATCGGCCAAGCGCACGAGGCCCATCTCCAATGTGATCTGCGGCGAGCCCGAGTGGCCCACCTCTTCCACGAGCTTGCCTACGCCCGAGAACGCGCGTTCCAGCTCTTCGCGGCTCTTGCTGCCCGCGATGCGCTTGGCTTCCTCGCGCTCGTCGGCGACCAGGTCGACCAATTCGTCATCGTCGCCCAGCACGCGCAGCACCACCAGGTCGCGCACGCACTCCAAGAGCTGTCGCGCGAAGTGCAGCATGTCGAGGCCCTGCTCGCCCACGCTGCTCACGGTGCGCAGGCAGGTGGCCGCGTCGGCACTCAGCATGGCGTCGACCGTGATGAACACGTGCTTGCGGCTGGCGATGCCGAGGCCTCGCGCCACGTCTTCGCCCTTGAGCCCGTCGCCGCCGAGTGCCAGCAGTTGATCGAGCACGGTGAGTGCATCGCGCATCGAGCCGGCGGCTTCGCGCGCCACGATTGCGACCGCGGCGTCGTCCGCCGTGATCGATTCGCGGCTCAAGATCTCGCGCACGCGCGCCGACACGATGGCGTGCGGGATCAAGCGGAAGTCGTAGCGCTGGCAGCGCGAGCGGATGGTGACCGGAACCTTGTGCACCTCCGTCGTGGCGAAGATGAACTTCACGTGCGCAGGCGGCTCTTCCAGCGTCTTCAAGAACGCATTGAACGCGCCGGTCGACAGCATGTGCACTTCGTCGACGATCACCACCTTGAAGCGATCGCGCGCCGGTCGAAAGGGCAGGGTCTCTTGCAAGCGTCGCACGTCGTCGACGCCGTTGTTGGAAGCGCCATCGATCTCGAGCACGTCGAGATCGTTGCCCACCGTGATGTCGCGGCACGGGTCGCAGGCATTGCACGGCTCGGCCGTGGGACCCTTCTCGCAGTTGAGCGCCTTGGCCAACAGACGCGCCGTGGTGGTCTTGCCCACGCCACGCGCACCGGTGAACAAGAACGCATGCGCCACGCGGCCGCCGGCGATGGCGTTGCCGATGGTGCGGCTGACATGCTCCTGCCCCACCAGATCGGCGAAGGTCTGCGGACGGTACTTGCGCGCGAGGACGGTGTACGACATGGCAGCGGCGATTCGATCGCGACGCGGAAGCTAACAGAAGCGGGCCCCAAGGTCAGCCACTCGCGCAAGTGCAGGTCTTCTCGTGGGGTTGTGGCCGGTTTTTCGCGTGATGCAGCGCCTTGCGTTGACAGTGTTGGGGGTGGCTCGTAAAGTGCCGCCGTGCTCGCAGGGAGTCGGCGGCTCGAGCAGTTCGTCCATAGAGCAGGCCTGTCTCCGAAGTTGTCTCTGTCTCATGGCCGTGGGGTGAGCCGCGGTGAACCGCGGTGAGCCGCGGTGAGCCGCCATGAACCGCACGATCTCGTGTGTCGAGTTTCCAGCTTTCCAAGTTAGCCGGCTAGCGGTGCTTGGGCGAACGAGGGCGTCATGCATACGCAGCGGACCAAATACGTTTTCGTGACCGGCGGTGTGGTGAGCTCCATCGGCAAGGGCCTGGCGGCCGCGTCGCTCGGTGCCCTGATGGAAGCGCGCGGTCTGCGCGTGACCCACATCAAGCTCGACCCCTACATCAACGTCGACCCCGGCACGATGTCGCCCTACCAGCACGGCGAGGTCTACGTGACCGACGACGGAGCCGAGGCCGATCTCGATCTGGGCCACTACGAGCGCTTCACCTCGGCGCGCATGACCCGCGCCAACAACTTCACCACCGGTCGCATCTACGACGCGGTCATCAGCAAGGAGCGCCGCGGCGAGTACCTGGGCGCGACCGTGCAGGTGATTCCGCACATCACCGACGAGATCAAGGCGCGCGTGCGCGAGGTCGCGGCGGGTGTCGACGTGGCGATCGTGGAGATCGGCGGCACCGTCGGTGATATCGAGAGCCTGCCCTTCCTCGAAGCCGTGCGCCAGCTGCGCACCGAGAACGGCCCGCAGAACACGGTGTCGGTGCACGTCACGCTGGTCCCGTGGATCGGGGCTGCCGGCGAGCTGAAGACCAAGCCCACCCAGCACTCGGTGAAAGAGCTGCTCGGCCTCGGCATCCAGCCCGAGATCTTGATCTGCCGCGTCGATCGCGAGCTGCCGGTCGATCTCAAGCGCAAGATCGCCCACTTCACCAACGTCGGCGTCGAGGCGGTCATCGCCGCGACCGACGTCTCCTGCATCTACGAGCTGCCGATCAAGCTGCACAAGGAAGGCCTCGACCAACAGCTGGTGGAGCGCTTGAACATCTGGTCGCGCCAGCCCGATCTGTCCAACTGGAAGCGCACCGTCGAGCGCATGCGTGAGCCCCAGAAGGGCACGGTCTCGGTCGCGCTCATCGGCAAGTACGTGCACTTGCGCGACGCCTACAAGTCGCTGCACGAGTCGCTGGTGCACGGCGGCCTCGCCAACGATCTGAGCGTGCAGCTGCACTATGTCGACAGCGAAGAGCTGCAGCGCGTCGACGACATGGAGAAGGTGCTCGGCGAGTACGACGCGATCTTGGTGCCCGGTGGCTTCGGCGATCGCGGCCTCGAGGGCAAGATCAAAGCCATCCGCTATGCGCGCGAGCACAACGTGCCGTTCTTCGGCATCTGTCTTGGCATGCAGATGGCCGTGGTGGAATTCGCGCGCCACGTCTGCGGCCTCGACGGCGCAGGCACGGTGGAAGCCGATCCGCAGACCAAGCACCCGCTCATCCACTTGATGCCTGGACAACGCGGCATCCAAGACAAGGGCGCGACCATGCGTCTGGGCGCGTATCCGTGTCAGCTCGCCGAGGGCTCGCTCGCCGCGCGCGTGTACGGCACCACGCTGATCAGCGAGCGTCACCGTCACCGCTTCGAGGTGAACAACGAGTACCGCGAGACGCTCGAGAAGAACGGCCTGCGCTTGTCGGGCTTGTCACCCGACCAGCTGCTCGTCGAGATGGTCGAGCTGCCCAACCACCGCTACTTCATCGGCTGCCAGTTCCATCCCGAGTTCAAGAGCAAGCCGCACGCGCCGCATCCGTTGTTCACGCACTTCATCCACGCGGCGCAAGAGTACTCGCGTGTTCGGCCTCGCAAAGAAGGCTCCACGCACGCTTCGCTGAACTAGTGCTCTGACCGGCTGGCAGTAGCAAGCGCTGCGCTCAGCTCGTGTGGCTGGGCATCACCGAACGGCGGAGCATGTTGACGTGGCTGATGCTCGCAGGCGCGGGGTTTGCGGCGGGCGTGATCAACGCCATCGCGGGTGGTGGCTCGTTGCTGAGCTTTCCCGCGTTGCTGCTCACGGGCATGCCACCGGTGGTCGCCAATGCGACCAACACGCTGGCAGTGTGGCCGGGCTCGCTGGCGTCGGCCTGGGCGTACCGCGCCGAGATTGTGCAGCAGAAGCAGCAAGCACTGCGCCTGCTCTGGCCGGCGCTGCTTGGTGGGCTGCTCGGCTCGTACATCGTGCTGCATACCTCGGAGCGCGTGTTTCGCGGCGTCATCCCGTGGCTGATCGCGTTTGCGTGCGTGCTGCTGGCACTGCAACCGTGGATCACCCGAAGCGTGGCGCAGCGTTCGGCTAGTGGTCGCCGTGCCCTGCGCGTGTTGTGGGTCGCGCAATTCTTGATCGCTGTCTACGGCGGCTACTTCGGCGCCGGCATGGGCATCTTGATCTTGGCAGCACTGGCGATCGTGTTGCCGGTTTCGCTGCAAGCCGCCAACGCGCTCAAGGTGTTTCTCGGCACCCTCATCAACGGCATGGCGGCGCTGTACTTCCTCGTGCAGGGCGCCGGGCGCTTGCCCGAGGCCGCGTTCATGGCGATCGCTTGTGTTGCAGGCGGCTATGTGGGGGTGCGCGTGGCACGCCGCCTGCCGGCAGCGGTCTTGCGGGTCGCGGTGGTGAGCTACGGTTTGCTCGTGGCGCTGCGCTTGGCGATGGCCGGCTAACGCCTCTAACGCTTCGGCTTGCGCTCCGGCACTTTCAGCGGCGTAGTGTTCGTGCGCGTCAGCTTGGCCGCCGACACCGGCTGCACCACGGCGTGGGTCACGCGGTCGCGCGGGCCGTGCGCCTCGTGGCCCCCGTCACCCTTCTGGGTGTCGCGAATCGCGCGGCTCTCGCTGCTCTCCTCGGTGCCCGAGTAGCGCCCCGGCGATACCGCAAGCTCCACGCGGTTGCGCCCGCCGCGCTTGGCCGTGTAGAGCGCCGCGTCAGCTGCAGCCACGAGCGTGCTGGCCTTCGTGGCCGAGCCACCCGAGTGGTTGTGGGCCACGCCCACGCTGATTGTCACGGGGATCTCGATCTGGTCCCACTTCACCGGCGTGCGCGCGATGATGCTGCGGACGCGTTCGGCGAACTGACGCGCGCCCGAGACGTCGATGCTGCGCGCGATGATGGCGAATTCTTCGCCGCCGTAGCGGGCCAGCACGTCTTCGGTGCGAACCGACGACTGCAGCCGCAACCCGACCTCACGCAGTACGTGGTCGCCCGCGTGGTGCCCGTGCCGGTCGTTGACGTTCTTGAAATAGTCGATGTCGCACATCAGCACGCACAGCGTGGTGTGGTGGCGCTCCGCGAACGCAAACTCACTGACGACGCGCTCCTCGAGGTAGCGCCGGTTGTACACACCGGTGAGTCCGTCGCGCACGCTCATCTCGTAGATCTGTCGCGAGGCTTGCTGGTCGATCTGATCTTGCAGCGCGAAGCGCAGCAGCGTGTGACCCAACTGCACGCGGGCGCCGTCGTGGAGGCGCACCCGGCCTTTGGCCTGGGTCTCGGCCACGAGCGTGCCGTTGGTGCTGCCTGCGTCCTCGAGCTCGTAGTGGTCGCCCACCTGCAGGATGCGCGCGTGCACGCGCGACACGCTGTCGTCCGTGAGCGGGATTGCGCAGTCCGGGCTGCGACCGAGCTCGGTGACGGCTCGAGTCAGCTTGTAGGTCGCGCCGACGTCTGCGCCGACCAGGACGGTGAGCGTGCCCTCGCGTTCGAGCGCAGCTGCTGGTTTGGCTTCGCCGACCACCTCGGTGACCAGCGTCGTATCCATGTCTGGGGTTCGCATGAGCGGCCGCGCGTGTAGCTGCGATCGACTGAGATTGCCACAACTGTGCCAGCTTCGGGAGAGCGCTGTTTTGTGCCGTTTCTGGCCAGACCCGCCGTGTCTGCGGCAGCTGCTGTGGTGAATTGCACCGCGCCCTTGCCGGGCCGCAGCTGTCCAGAGGCCCTCGCGGACATGGGCACAGGTGTAGGCCGCTGTCCGTGGTGCGCGCGCATACGCGCGTGGCCAGGCCCGTGCTCAGAGCGCGAGCGCCTGGGCAGCGTGCGCCAGGCACTGCGGCCCCTCGTGGCGCGGGTCGTTGCCGTAGCCGCAGGTCTGGTAGATCTCCAGCTCGCCGTCGTAAGGCAAGAGCAGGGCGTGCAGTGCATCTAGATCGGCGGTGGCCGGGTCTAACCAGGCGTTGTAAGCAGCCTTGGGCAGCACGACAGGCATGCGATCGTGAATCTTGGCGGCGGCCGGGCTCGGCGCGGTGGTGATGATGGCGAACGAGTCGATGACCTCGCCATCTTCGGGATTCACCCAGCGCTCGTAGATGCCCGCGAAGCAGAACAGGCCGTGCCCCGGAAGCTGGAACAGATACGAACGCTTGTGACCACGCGCGCCCTGGAATTCGTACCAACCGGTGGCTGGCATCAGGCAGCGCCGGTGCTTCCAAGCTTCACGAAAGAAGGGCTTGTGGGCCACGTCCTCGGCGCGCGCGTTGAAGCTCGAGGGCAGCTCTTTCCGGGGCTTCTTCCACCACGAGGGAATGAGCCACCAGCGTGCAGGCACAAGCTCGCGCTCGTGTTGCTCGTCGAGCCGCACGATGAACGGTGCGCCGACGCCGCCATAACCAGGCGCGATGTTGAAGCGGGGCGGCAGCGCGTCGGGATGATGCGCGAGCCCCAGCTCTGCCACCGCCTGGTCGATCTCCGTGTTCAGAACGGCACGGCCGCACATGGCGTGAACTATACGCCGCGTGCGGCCGTGCGACCGCGTCTCGACTGTGTGCGGAGGATCAGCCGCCGCCAGGGCCACCACCGCCGAATGCACGGCACGTGGTGGTCATGCCCTTGACCGCGCTGCGGAAGCCGCAACGATTCAGGGGGTCGCAGCAGGTCACGGTGCAGGTGCCCGCCAGCTGGGCCGGCACGGCCATGCAGGTGGCCATCGTCGCGCCCGTGCCGCAGGTCGTGACATCCTTGATGGTCGCGTCACAGGTGGACGGGACGACGCACTGGCCGACCTGTCCGCCCTGAATCGCGGTGCGGGTGCCGCAGTGGCGCGTGGCACCGCTGCTGCAGCAGTTGACCGTGCAGGCCGCCGCCGAGCCCGGGACCGCAGGGCAGCTTTCGCTGCCACACATCGAGACCGAGCTCACGCCTGTGTCGCAGGTCGGGGGAACCCGGCACTGGCTGACTTGGCCGAGCGTGGCGACGCGCTCTCCGCAGGTGTTCGCGCCGCTGCAGCACGAGAATGTGCAAGCAGCCGCTCCGCTCTTGACCGCCGGGCAGCTCGCCGTGCCGCACTTGGAGACCGAGCTGGTGCCCGGATCGCAGGTCACCGGCGTGCCGGCGTCTGCGTTGCTGCCCGCCGCGCCCGTGCCGGCCGCGCTGCCTGCGCTGCCGCCGTCTGCCTTGTTGCCAGCTGCGCCGCCGCCGTCTGCCTTGTTGCCAGCTGCACCGCTGGTGCCGGCCGTGCTGCCCGCGGCGCCGCCGCTGGTGCCCGAGCCGCCTGTGGCAACAGCCGCATCGCCCGTGGCGCCCGCGCCAGAGGCTCCCGCGCCGGAGAAGCCGCCGAGGCCCGCGACTCCGCCTCCGTCAGGGGATTTCGCCTTGGGTGCCGAGGAAGATCCGCAGGCGACTCCCAGCAACAGCCCGACACACACCGCGGCCAGAGCCAGCTTATTCGTCATGATCGATATTCCCTTGGTCCAGTTCCAGTAGCCGCCCCTCGCGGCCCCACCGCCCGTGGACGGCACCACCTCGGCTAATAGTGTCCTATGCCCCCGCGCGCGGCTCGTTTCTGGAGTAGGTGGTGGCCGCGGAAGGCCTGGCAATCTGGCCAGTGGCCTCAGCCACGGGGCTGCTCGCCGTGCAGCTGGGGCCCCAGCGCCCGCCTCTTCCTCACCAACTCGGCGAAACGCCGCAACACAAAGGTCCCGTCGGCTGTGTCGATCGCGTCTTCGGCCAGGCGGTCGGGGTCCAGGCCTTCGGCGACGATCTGCTCGCGCCGCGCCTCGATGTAGCCGCGCACGATCCCGGCATCGAATTCGGGGTGGAACTGCACGCCCCAGGCGCACTCGCCGAAGCGAAACACGTGGTGCGGATCGAGCTCGGTCGCTCCCAGCAAGCGCGCGCCTTCGGGCAGCTTGATCACCGACTGCACGTGGCACACCGGCAGGTGCAGCACATCCGCGAAGCGTCCGAACAGCGGGTCGCTCTTGGCGTGCTCGTTCAGGGTGACATCGGTCGTGCCGATCGCGCGGCCGTTGGGGTTGTTCTGCACCTCGCCGCCGAGCGCGTGCGCCAAGAGTTGGTGGCCGAAGCAGATGCCGAGCACGGGCTTGCCGAGCGCGACGTAGCGCAACAACCACTCTGCGGTGCGCTCACTCCATCCGTGACGGTCGGTCACCATCGCCGGCGAGCCCGTGACCACCACGCCGGGCACGCTCTCGGGAGGCGGCAGCGCTTCGTCGCGAAACACCTCGACCACCTGGATCTCGTCTTGTTGCAGGCCCGCCGCGCAGGCGATCCACACCTCGAAGTCGCGACGCTTGGCGGCGACTTCAGGCACCGCGGTTCCAGCCTTGATGACGAGCAGCGTAATCACCTCCCTATACAGGTACCGTGCCCGCGCATGGCTGGCAAATGCTTCGAGCATAGAAGCCACCAGCGGTCCCACGGTGTACAAGCGAGTGCTGCGACCGGGTGGTTTTGACCCGTTATCACGCAGGACCGGGCGCGCAGGGCAAGGCGCGACGAGGAGGAATAGTGGACACTATTTCAATGAGGAGCAACGCAGCCATGCGCGCTCGGGACAAGCGAGAATGGGTCAAAACCACCCGGTCGCAGCACTAGTGGTGGCACCCCAGGTCGCCGCTTGTGCGAATCATGCCCAGCGCGAAGCGATAGGCATCTGCGTGCAGTGCCGCACGCGCGTATGCAGCGAGTGCGCGACCAAGGTCGAGGGCATCAATTACTGCGTTTCGTGCCTGGCCGGGCTCGCGGTCGATGGCGGCAAGCGCGCGCCCGAGCGCACCCCAGGCTCGCGGGGACTGGCGTACGTGTCAGCTGGGGCATACTTCGTCGCACTGTGGGTGCTGGTCTGGGGCTACCTCGAGGTGATGTTGCCCGGAGGTCGCTGGTGAGCGCGCCAGCTCACCAGGCGGGCAGTGCGCTGACCGGCCACGCGGGCGCCGGCCTGCGGCAGCTCGGGCCGGTGGATACGCTCGATACTGCGTTGAGCTTGCTGCGCAGTGCCAGGCCCACGCAGATCACCGGCAGCTTCGCAGCGGGCTTGCCGCTGGCGGCGGCGGTGGTGTCGGTCTACTACCTCGAGCGCGTCGAGGGCGTGCAGAGCTTGCGGCCGGCGCTGGCGTGCGCGCTGGTGGCTGCGTACCTGTGGCGTGCGCTCGCGCTCGGGCGCATCGCGCGTGAGCTCGCGCTGGTGTTGCGGCCGGCGTTGCCAATGCCGAGCGATGCCGGTCGTCCTGTCGATGTCGCGTGCACCGCCGCGGTGTTCGGTTTGGGCGTGTGGCTATGGTCGTGGCCCATCGCAGCGCTCGCGAAGCTCTCGCCGTTCGCCGTCGCGGCGCTCTTGCCGGTGCTCGCCCTGCGCGGCGCCGTCGCACCTTCGTGGCTGGCGCGCGCGGCGTGTGCGCGCGAGCGTGGCTTTGCAGCACTGGGCCACGCGCTCGACGACACGCAGGGCGTGCGCGCGGTCATGCTGTTGGTCGAGGCGATGCTGCTCTTTGGCAGCCTGCTGTTGCTGGTGAACCTGTACGCGCTCATGGCCTTCAGCTTGATGGTGGCGAGCTCTCTGCTCGGTCTGGAGGTCGCATTCGTGTCGGCGTTCCTGTCGCCCGACAACGACGTGGTGCTGTTGACTTTGGCTGCCACCACCTTCGTGTTGATGGAACCGCTGCGCGCTGCCGTGTCCGCGCATGCGTTCTCCGACGCGCGTGGCCGTAAGGATGGCGCCGACCTGCACGCTGCGGTGGATGCGTTGATTGGCGCAGCAACGCCGGCTGCGGAGGGCGCGTCGCGGCGCGCGCTGCGCTACGGGGTGCTCTTGGTGGGTTTGTGCGTGGCGGGTGCGCAGCTGCCACGCACGGCGCACGCCGACGCTTCGCCCCCACCCGCAGCCACGCCGACCGCTGTGGCGAGCGCCAGTGAGAGTGCTCGCGACGAAGCGGTGCAGGCGACGGTGGAGAAGATCCTGCATCGCCAGGAATTCTCGGAGTTCGCCAAGAGCGACACGCGCTCGTTCTGGAAGTGGCTGCAGACCTATCTGGACAAGCTGCTGGCGGCCTCGGACAAAGACGAAGACCGAGAGCACAGTGGCTGGAAAGTCTCGCTGCCCACGATCTCGCCGTGGCTGGTGATGGCGCTCGCGCTCCTGGTGCTGGCCTTCGCGGTGTTGTACGTGAACGCAGGCACCCGTCGCGAACGAGAGCGTCGCAACGCTGCGCCGGCAGCCCGCGCGGTCGTGCACCCGATCGAGCAGGCGCCCGCCGTGCTGCTCGACGAAGCAGCGCTGCTGGCCGAGCAAGGCCGACTGCGCGAGGCGCTGCGTTCGCTCTACGTCGCCACGCTCGCCGCGCTCGACCGAGCACGCTTGATCCGCTACGAGCCGGCCAAGACCAACGGTCAGTACCTGCGCGCCATGCCGAAGGGTCAGTTGCAGCTGTCGTTTACGGCCTTCACGCGCCTGTTCGACCACAAGTGGTACGGCCGCGAGGCGACCACGCGGGAAGACTACGAGCGCTGCCGGCAACTGGCGGACAGCATCTGCCAAGTCGAGCCACGGGCATGAAACGGCGCATGAAGCTTCTCGGTCGCGGCTTGCGTGTGCTCTGGGTGCTCTTCGCGCTCTCGCTCGTGGTGTTCGCGGTGCAGCGCGTGGCCGAGCGCGGGCGCTTCACTGGCGCGTACTCGAGCTACGGCGGCGGTCCGCGTGGCGCGCGCGCGTTGTACCTCTTGGCGCAGAGCCTGCGCGCGCAGCCTCGGCGCTGGGCGCAGGACCTCGCGCACTTGCCGACGCACGGCATGTTGATCGCGCTCGGTGGCTGTGACAGTGGCATGGCCCGCAAGGTGTCGCGCTACGAGCGTCAGGTGCTCGAACGTTGGGTGCGCGGCGGCGGCGTGCTGCTGGTGGCGGGCGCGCGGCACTACCTGCCCGACACACTCGGTGTGAGCTTCGAGGACGACCCTGCCTGCAAGCCACACTTTGGTTTTGGCGGCAGCGAGACCACCGACGAGGCGGCGCGCGGACCGCGCATGCCTATGTTCGCGCCCACGCCGAGCGTGCTGCCCACGCCGCCGACAGCTGCAACGTCGCCGCGCGATGCCGGCGTGCTCGCTGAAGACACTGCAGCGGATGGCGGCGCGGACCCGGCGCTGCTGGCCGCCTCGCCGGGTGATAGCCCCGCTGCTGGCCGCAGCTCGCGCCGCGGTAGCCAGAGCACGCAGCGCTGGGCCATCCCCATGGCGCCGCCGCTGCTCGGCATGTCAATCGTCGCGTTCCGCCGGCCTGGCGTGCTCAAGCTCGACTCGGGCGTGAAGCACGCAGTGCTGCTGGCTTCGCCCACCGCGCCGGGTGCTGCGGGCGAGGCCGACGTAGCGCCGCTCGCCGTCGCCGTGCCGCGCGGCGCGGGCTTTGTGGTGGTGCTCGCGTCGGCGAGCATGTTCCAGAACCGCGATCTCTTGCAGAGCCAGGGCGGCGCACTGTTCGCGCGTCTGTTGCGTGCGTACGCGCCGGCGGGGCCCGTGCTCTTCGACGAATACCACCTGGGCGTGGGCGAGCGGCGTTCGCTCATGCAGTACTTGCGGCAGGCGGGCGCCATGCCGGTTGCGTTGGGGCTGCTGCTCATCGCCGCGCTGCTCTTGTGGCGTGCAGGCGCTCGCTTCGGCGCGGTGCGTGGGCAGCTGACGGCGGCGCCCAGCGGCAGCGCTTCGTACGTGTCGGCGATGGCGCGGCTGTACCAAGCTGCGGGCGATCCAGCGGGCGCGCTCGACAGCATCGTGAAGCAGGCGCTCGCGCGCATCGCGAGCCACCACCACCTGGGCACTGCGCCAGCCGTCAAGCTCGAGCACGCGTTGCGCGAGCGCGCGGCCACGGTTGCGGCAGACGCGGTGGCAGAGATCGAGTCGTATCGCCGCCGCGTGGGCACGCAGCGTGGGCGGCTCGCCCAGCTGGTGCAACGCATCGACGCCGCGGTGGCGCGCGCCACCGTGAGCCCCGTCGCCCGGCTGCCCGGTTGAGGTAGGCAACGCTTGGGGCGGCCACGGCTTTCGCGCTACGCTGCGCCCAGCTCATGGACCAGACGCATCTCTCGCAGCTCCAGCAGTTGAAGAACGCCGTGCTCGGCGAGCTGTCGCAGGTGATCGTGGGTCAAGAAGAGGCGCTCTCGGCGCTGCTCATCGCGCTCTTCGCGCAAGGTCACGTGCTGCTCGAGGGCGTGCCCGGCACGGCCAAGACCCTGATGGTGCGCGCGCTGGCCGCGGCCGTGGGCATCGAGTTCGGACGCATTCAGTTCACGCCCGATCTCATGCCGAGCGACATCGTCGGCACGCACGTCTTCGATCTCAAAGCCGGAGCGTTCCGGCTGACCAAGGGCCCCATCTTCACCGAGGTGTTGCTCGCTGACGAGATCAACCGCGCGCCTGCCAAGACGCAGAGCGCGCTGCTCGAAGCCATGCAAGAGCGACAGGTGTCCATCGATGGGCAACGCCATCCGCTCTCGGAGTTCTTCACGGTGTTCGCCACGCAGAACCCGGTCGAGCACGAAGGGACCTATCCGCTGCCCGAGGCGCAGCTCGATCGCTTCTTGCTCAAGGTGCAGGTCGGCTATCCCTCGGTGGAGGAAGAAGACCTCATCCTCTCGCGCGTCTCGGCCGACGTCGGCGCCACCGCGCTGGCTGCGGTGCGGCCTATCGTCACTCGCCAGCATTTGGCGGCAGCGCGCGCGATGGCTGCAGAGGTGCAGGTCGAAGACAAGGTGCGCGCGTACATCCGCGATCTGATGCGCGCCACGCGCACCTCGCCGATGGTCATGTTGGGCGCAGGTCCGCGCGCCGGCGTGCATCTCATGGTCGCTTCGCGCTGGGCTGCGCTCTTGGCGGGCCGCGCCTTCGTCACGCCCGACGACGTGCGTCACATGTTGAACATGGTCACCTGCCACCGCCTGGTGCTCGCGCCGGAAGTGGAGCTCGACGGTCTCGGCAGTGCCGAGGTGATGGATCGCATCGCCAGCTCGGTCGAAGTGCCGCGATGAACGCCTACCGGTTCATTCCGGGCAAGCGTTTGGCGCTGTACGTGGCGCTCGGGCTGCCGCTGCTCTTCTTGGGCGGCAGCGGTCGCTCGTGCGTGCTCTTGCTCGACGCCGGCCTCGCGCTCGGCGCCTGGCTCGAGGCCAGGGCGCTCGCGCGACGCCCCGTGCATGTCAGTCGCGAGCTCGATGCGCGCTGCCTCTTGGGTGTGAAGAACGCGGTCCGGCTCAAGCTGCACAACGCCAGCGCCGCCGCCATCAGCGGCACGCTGCGCGACGACTTCCCGAGCGGCTGGCTCGCCACCCCGAGCGAGCTGCCCGTGTCGCTGCCGGCCTATGCACACCGCGAGCTCGGCTACGCGCTGTGGCCACCGCGGCGTGGTCGCTACGAGCTGGGCGACTTGCACCTGCGCCTCGATGGCCAGTACGGCCTCGGCTCGGCGCTGATCACGCTGCCTGCGCGCGCCGAGGTGCGCGTGTATCCGAACCTGCGCGGTCCGCGGCGCTACGAGCTGGCTGCACGTCTGGGCGCGCTGCACAGCGTGGGCGTGCGCAACGTGCGTAGGCTGGGCGGCGGCGGCGAGTTCGAGCAGCTGCGTGAGTATGTGCCCGGCGACCCGTTTCGCGATCTCGACTGGAAGGCCACGGCCAAGCGCTTGCGCCCGATCACGCGCGTGCTCGGCGAGCAGCAGAGCCAGACGGTGGTGGTGGCGCTCGATGCCGGTCGCATGATGGCCACGCAGCAAGGCGAGCTCACCAAGCTCGATCACGCCATCAACGCCGCGTTGCTACTGGCCTTCGTGGCGTTGCGCTCCGGCGACAGGGTGGGCTTGGTGGTGTTCGCGGAGCAGGTGCAAGCCTTCGTGCCGCCGGGCCGCGGGCATGCTCAGTACCGGCGCATCTTGGACGCGCTCTACGCGGTGGAGGCGAGCCCGCTCTACGTGGACTTTCGCCGCTTGTCCGAGTTCGTGCGCTTGCGCGTGCCCAAGCGCGCCCTCTTGGTGATGTTCAGCGACCTGCTGGACGAGTCCCAGGCCATGCCGCTCGCCGTGGAGGCCGCGCGGCTGCGCGTCAAGCACCTGCCGGTGTGCGTGAGCATGAACGACGCCGTCACGGCCGCGCTGTCGCTTGCGCCCGTGCTCACGGATGAAGACGCCTACCAGCGTGCGGCCGCGGCCGACATCCTGGCCGATCGCGAGGCGGTGAAGACGCACCTGCTGAAGGCGGGCGTGGGCCTGGTGGAAGCGCCCGCGGGCGAGCTGGCGATTGCCACCGTCAACCGCTACCTCGAGATCAAGACGCGTCACGCCCTGTGATCTGCGCTGCGCACCCGGGCACTTTTGGTGTTCGCGAGGTGCCACCCTGGCTGCCGATGTGGTATGCAGCCTGGGCCTGCCCTGAGGGCTCACCCGGAGCGTCTATGTCGCGTTTGGCTCACGGTTCGCTGGTTACGCTGGTCATGCTCGCTGCGCTCGTGCAGCTGGGCGGTTGCACCAAGTCGCACGACGTGAACGCGCTGGGCGCCGCGCTCGGCCAAGACGCCGGCGCAGCTGGCGGCGGCGCGGGCACGCGTGCCACGGCGGATGGCGGGACCGACAGCGGCTCGATCAACACCGGTCGGGCGGGCAACGGCGGCGCGGGCATCGGTGGCCGTGCAGGCATCGGTGGCGGTGCGGGCATCGGTGGCCGTGCAGGCATCGGTGGCGGTGCGGGCACCGGTGGCGGTGCAGGCACCGGTGGCGGTGCAGGCACCGGTGGCGCCGGCTGCAACAACTGCATGCCCGCGACGGTCGCCGGCGTGTTGAACTTGCCCGCCTGCTGCGCGAAAGACTCCGCGGGCGCGCCCGTCTGCGGCCTCGACGTCTCGTCGCTCGGGATCAGCGGCGGCAACAGCTGTCTGCAGCGCAACGCGCCCGGCGCGATGGATACGACCTGTCCGAGCTCCAACCAGCAGTACGTCACGCTGCCCGGCTGCTGCCGTCCGGACGGCAGCTGCGGTTCGCTCGACACGACCGTCGGTCTGGGCTGCACGCCCAACGCCGACGGCGCGAAGAAGTCCTGCACCCCGCAGTGACGCGCTGACCCGTCGGCATGCGCGGCATGCGCCAGTGGCGCGGGCTCGCTATGCTTGCCGGATGAGTCGCAGCTTCACGGCCGCGAGCGCCTGGCTCGTGTGCCTGGTTTGCTTCGCCGTCGCGGCGCGCGCGCAAGACTTGGGCAACGCGCAGGCCGCGCTTGCCCGCGGCGACTACGCACCGGCCGAAGTCGCGCTGCGCACGCTGTCGGCCGCAGGCAGTGCGGACGTGTTCAGCGCGCGCCTACACCTGGCCCAGCTGCTGTGCGAGACGGGTCGCTACGCGCAGTGCGCGCAGACCGCCGACAGCGTGGAGGCCGGCTCGCCTTTGCACCCGCAGGCCCTCACGCAGCGCGGCGAGGCGCTCGAAGCGGTGGGCAAGCTCGACGAAGCCGAATCGGCCTATCGACAAGCTGCGGCCGATGCACGCGCGTGGCGCGCCAGCGTGTGGCTCGGCCGCTTGCTCGTCTCGCGCGGTCGCAAGCGCGAGGCCACGCCGTTCTTCATGCGCGTGATCGACGCCTACAACCAGGATGCGCTCGGCGGGCCCGATCGCGCTGCGTCGTTGCAGTACGTCGCGATGGCCGCGCGCGCGCTGGGTCATCTGCAAGATGCCAACGCTGCCTTTCGGCAAGCTGCGGTCGCCGACCACAGCCGCGTGGAGACCCAGCTGCAATGGGCTGCGCTCTTCCTCGAGAAGTCTGACCGCAAGCACGCCGCGCAGAGCGTGCTCGATGCGCTGCAGCACAACCCGCACAACCCTACGGCCCACGTGCTGATGGCGCGCATGCAGCTCGCCCAGACCATGGACTTCGCCGAGGCCGACGCCGCGCTCGACCGTGCGCTGGCCGTGAACCCGCAGCTGACGGCGGCGTTCGTGACGCGCGCCGGCATGGCGCTGCGCAACATGGACCTCGCGGCCGCCGACGCGCAGCTCGACCGTGCGCTGGCGGTGAATCCGACCGATCTCGAAGCGCTGAGCGTGCGCGCCGCCGTGCGCTTCTTGGCCGACGACAGCGCCGGCCTCGCGCAGGCCGAGCAGGCCGTGCTCGCGCGCAACCCGCACTTCAGTCAGCTCTACAGCATCATCGCCGATTACGCCGAGTGGGAGCACCGCTACCCGGAGCTGGTCGCGATGTCGCGCAAGGCGCTGCTGCTCGACCCGAACGATACGCAGGCGCGCGCCACCCTGGGGCTCAATCTCTTGCGCATGGGCGATGAGCGTGAGGGCCTGGCCGAGCTCAAGCGTGCCTGGGAGGGCGACCACTTCAACGTGTTGGTCTTCAACACGCTCAATCTCTACGAGGACGCCATCGGGCCCAACTACGAGCGCTTCGAGGCCAAGCCCTTCAGCATCCGGCTGCACAAGCAGGAGCGCGTGGTGCTCGAGCCTTATCTCGTGCCGCTCTTGCAGCGCGCGTATGCCGACATGCGCACGCGCTACGCCTTCACGCCCGAGGGGCCGCTGTCGATCGAGCTGTATGCCGAGCCGCAACACTTCTCGGTGCGCACCACGGGGTTGCCTAACGTGGGCGTGCAGGGCGTGTGCTTCGGCAAGGTCGTCACGGGTCTGTCGCCGCGCGGCGGACCGTACAACTGGGGGCAGATCGTCTGGCACGAGCTGTCTCACGTGTTCCATCTGCAGCTGAGCAAGAACCACGTGCCGCGCTGGTTCACCGAGGGTCTCGCCGAATACGAGACCACTACTGCGCGCCCCGAGTGGCGTCGCGAGGACGACTACTTGCTGTGGCAAGCCTTGCGCGCCAATCGCCTGCCGAGCCTGGGCGAGATGAACCAGGCCTTCACGCACGCGCACAAAGCCGAAGACTTGATGGCTGCGTACTATGCGGCCTCGCAGGCCGTGGCCTACGTCGTGCAACGCTTCGGTTGGGACAAGATTCGCCCGATGCTGGTTGCTTGGGGGCAGGGCCAGCAGACACCTGCTGTGGTGAAGGGCGTGCTCGGCGTGTCGTTGGACGAGCTCGACAAGGACTTCCGCGCGTACACGGCAGAGCGTCTTGCCAGCTACGCGTCGGAGTTCCAGGTGGACTTCGCCGCGTACGACGACGTCGCCGCGCGTGAGGCTGCAGCGACCAACGCGCCCGACGATCCTGCAGCACAGGCCGCGCTTGCGCTGGCGTATGTCGCGCACTCGCAGTGGGAGCAAGCGCTGGTGGCCGCGCGCAAGGCGCTGGCGCACGCGCCGCACGACACGCTCGCGCACTTCGCGCTGGCCCGCGTCGCGCTCGAGCAGCGCGATGTCGCGAAGGCGGAGCGCTGCTTGCGTGGCATCGTGGACGGCGGCGCCGATGGCTACGTGCTGCGCCTCATGCTTTCCCGCGCGGCACTGGCGCGCAACGATCTCGTCAGCGCACGCAGCGAGCTGGAGGCCGCCATCAAGCTCGAGCCCGAACGCCTCGAAGCGCAGCGCGGCCTGCTCGAGGTGGCCGAGCGCAGCAAAGACCAAGCACTGGGCCTCCGTGCCATTGCTGCCATCGCAGCGCTCGATCAGCACGACCGCGTGGTGCACGAAACGTTGGTCGCCGCATTGAGCCAGAACGAGAGTTGGCAGGAGCTGGTGACCGAAGCCGAGACTACGTTGTACATCGACCCCGGCAACCCTGCGTTGCACTTTGCGCTCGGCCGCGCCTACGCCAACACCGGCGAGCCCAAGCGCGGCTTGGTGGAGCTCGATCGTGCGCTGCAGCTCGGCTACCCGCAGCCGGCGCCGCTGCAGCTGGCGCGCGCACGTGTGCTCGCGCAGCTGGGCGAGCACAAACAGGCCAAAGCCGCGCTGCGAGCCGCAGTAGACGCCGATCCGACGCTGGCAGCCCAGGCACAGGCCATCACGCCGTAGAGGCCAAACCACCGACCTCGGCTTTTTGCTACGCTTGGCGTCGATGCGCGTACCCGTCCGGCTCTCGATCCCTCGGCGGATCTTCCTCGGGTTCGCGCTCGTGCTCAGTGCCAGCGCTCTGGTCTCCGTGGTCAGCTTCGTGCAACACGAGCGCACGGCCGGAGCGCTCTCGCTGTTGCACGAAGGTTACTTGCCGCTCGAGCTCACCGTGAGCGAAGCGCGTGCCACGCAGTCGGTGTTCAACAACCTGCTCGACCGGCTGCTCACCGAGCGCGACACCGCCGCCACGCGCACCTGGCTCAACGCGGCGCGCAAAGGCCGGCCGCAGACCTTCAAGCAAGCCCGCGACAAGATCGACCAGATCCACGCCATGGTGCCGTGGGACACCGAAGGCGCGGCGCTCGTGCGTGTGCAGCGCGGCCTGCGTCGCGTGCAGTCGATGACCGCGCAGGGCGATAAGCGCTACGACGAGCTGTACGCGGCGCTCGAAGCGGGCGACCGCCCGAGCGCCGAGCGCATCTTGGCCGACCTGCGTGCGCGCGAGCGTTCCATCGATAACGAGTGGCGGCGCATGTGGGGCGAGATTGTCGCGCGCATCGAGGCCACCAGTCGGCGCGTCAGCGCGCAGCAAGAGCAAGCCATCACCGTGCTGTGGGCGCTTGCGGCGATGGCGCTGCTGGTGGGCGTGATCGTCGCGTGGTGGTCGCAGCGCGTGCTGTCGCCGCTGCCGCGCTTGCAAGAACGCGTCGAGGCGGTCGCGCGTGGCGAGCTTGCAGAGCGCCTGGGCCCCACGACCGACGACGAGATCGGTCGGCTCGCGCAGGAGTTCGAGCGCATGGTCGCCGCGCTCGTGGCGCGCGAAGAGAGCTTGCGCGAAGCCCAGACACGTCTCTTGCAGAGCGAGCGGCTGGCCGCCATCGGTCGCATGGCCGCGCACGTCAGTCACGAAGTGCGCAACCCGCTGTCCAGCATCGGTCTCAACGTGGAGCTGCTCGAAGAAGAGCTGGTCGATGCGGGCCGCGAGACCAAAGACTTGCTCGGCGCCATCCATCGCGAGATCGACCGCCTGCGCGCTGTCACCGAAGAATACCTGCGCGTCGCGCGCCTGCCGAACCCGCGCCTCGAGCCCGAGTACCTCGGCGATGTCATCGATGGCACGGTGCAGCTGATGCGCGCCGAGCTCAACGGCGCGTCGGTCGTGCTCGACGTACAAGTCGCGCCCGACTTGCCGCTCGTCGCCATGGACGAAGCGCAGATCCGTCAAGTGCTGATCAACCTGCTCAAGAACGCGCGCGAGGCCATGTTGAGCGGCGGCCGCATCCGCCTGACAGCTGTGCGTGCAGGCGATGGCGTCGACCTCACGGTGCAGGATCAAGGCGTGGGCATGGACGCCCAGACCAAAGAGCGCATCTTCGATCTCTTCTACACCACCAAGCAGCGCGGCAGCGGCTTGGGTCTTCCCCTCACCCAACAAATCGTGGTAGCGCACGGCGGCCAAATTCGCTGCGAGAGCACGCCGGGGCAGGGGACCGTATTCACACTGCATTTTCCCGCGGCCAAGCCCGAAGCACAGGCCGCACCCGAAGCCCACGAAGTATCCGAGACCGTGGCGGAAAGCTAGACGACAACCATGCAGACCAGACTCGACGGCCGTGGCGCCGACGCACTACGCAAAGTCAGCATCGAGACCCGCATCCAGAAGAACCCCGAAGGCTCGGTGCTCTACACCTGCGGCGGAACCAAGGTGCTCATCTCCGCCACGGTGGAAGAAGGCGTACAAGACTTCCTGAAGGGCTCCGGCAAGGGCTGGGTCACGGCGGAGTACGCCATGCACCCGCGCGCCAATCCCAATCGTCAGCGCCGCGAAGGCATCCGCGGTGCGGTGAGCGGCCGCACGCAGGAGATCCAGCGCTTGATCGGTCGTGCCCTGCGCGCCGCCGTGCGCAACGAGAAGCTCGGCGAGCGCACCATCACGCTCGACTGCGATGTGCTCGACGCCGACGGTGGCACGCGCACGGCGTCCATCACCGGCGGCTACGTGGCGCTGGTCATGGCGCTCGACAACCTGCGCAAGCGTGGACTCGTCTCGCCCGGCGTGCTGCGCGAGCCGGTCGCCGCAGTGAGCGTGGGCCTGTTCAACGGCAACGCCGTGCTCGACCTGTGTTACGTCGAAGACCGCGACGCCCAGGTCGATCTGAACCTGGTCGCCACGCGCTCGGGCGCCATCGTCGAGGTGCAAGGCACCGCCGAGGGCGCGCCGATGACCCGTGCCGAGCACGACGCCCTGGTCGAGAGCGGTCTCAAGGGCGTGACGCAGCTGACAGAGACTCAGAACCAAGCGCTGCACGCGCTCGGTATCGATGTGGCGCGGCTGTATGGCTGAGCCTGCGCCCGTTTCGCTCCTGCTCGCCACGGGCAACGCCGGCAAGATCCGCGAGTTTCGCGCACTCTTCGCTGAGCTGCCCGGCCTGTCGCTACTGACGGCGGCGGACCTTGCAGCATTGCCGGAAGTGATCGAAGACGGCGCGACCTTTGCCGACAACGCCATCAAGAAGGCTGCGCAGATTGCCGAAGCCACGGGCCTGCTCGTGCTCGCCGACGACAGCGGTCTCGAGGTCGACGCGCTCGGCGGCGAGCCAGGCGTGCACTCCGCGCGCTACGCAGGCCAGCACGGCGCGGATGAAGACAACAACGAAAAGTTGCTACAAGAGCTCGCGCAGGTGCCCGACCCGCAACGCACGGCCCGCTACCGCGTGGTGCTCGCGCTCGCCGATCTGCGCGGCCCGCTCGGCGCGCGCGTACACGTCGAAGACGGCGTGTGCGAGGGCAGCATCTTGCGCGTGCGCGCCGGCAGCGGCGGCTTCGGCTACGACCCGCTCTTTGCGCCGCGCGGGTATGCGTGCGCGATGGCGGAGCTTTCGCCGGAAGCCAAGAACCGCATCAGCCACCGCGCGCTCGCGAGCCAGAAGATGCGCGCGTTCTTGGCAACGTACTTGCCCACGCGGCTGGGTTGACCTCGCTGCGCTCGCCGAGTGCCGGTAGCGGCCCCGAATCTTTGTCGAAGCTGGGCACGTGCGTCGCAGCGAACCACGCCGCCGCGACCGTCACCAGCGCGAGCGGCGCCGCAGCGCCCGGGATGAGCGCGAACTTCGGAATGATCGACCGGAATGACAGTCGGCCGTCTGGTACTTCATCGGCGGCTCGATGCACGCCGACGTGGTCGACTACGACGAACTGCACACCGGCAAGCGACGCGAGGCGCAGTTCAGCGCGCTGTGGTCGACGCTATGCTGCGTCATCGCCCCAAGTCTCCGGGTAATCACTTTCACTATCTTGCCAGTCGAAAATCAGGGCCGCCGCAACGTCCTACGCAAGGGTCGGTCGTGGCTGTCGCGTCGCCCCGCGCAGCAGGTGCTTTTGCGCACGAAAACGGCTAGATCCGCCACTTCGCATGAACGGAGGCCCGACATGGAGCTCGAAGGCAAAGCAGCGATCGTCACAGGCGCAGGCACCGGGGTAGGGCGCGCCACTGCGTTACGGCTCGCGAAGCAAGGTTGCACGGTGCTCGTGAACTACAGCCGCTCCAAAGACGCGGCCGAGCGCGTCGCCGCCGAGGCTCGCAGTCTCGGCGTGAAGGCCATCGCCGTGCGCGCGGACGTTGCAGTTGACGAAGATTGCCGCAGCATGGTCAAGGTCGCTCTCGCCGAGCTCGGTCGCCTCGACGTCTTGATCAACAACGCCGGCACCACCCGCTTCATCAACCACGCCGACCTCGACGCCGTCACTTTGGACGACTGGGACAACATCATGGGCGTGAACCTTCGCGGTCCCTTCCAGTGCACGCGCGCTGCACGTGCCGCGCTCGAAGCCCACGGCCAAGGCTGCATCGTGAACGTCTCGTCCATCGGTGGCCTGCGCGCCATCGGCAGCTCCATCCCGTACTGCGCGTCCAAGGGTGCGCTCAACACGCTGACCCTCGCGCTCGCCCGCGCGCTCGCGCCGAAGATCCGCGTCAACGCCGTCGCGCCGGGCTTCATCGCCGGCGAGTGGCTGCAGCAAGGCCTCGGCGAAGCGTACGAAGCCGTGAAGACGTTCTGGGAAGGCCGCGCCGTGCTCGGCAAGGTCTGCGAGGCCGATGACGTCGCTGCCGCGGTGCTATCGCTCATCACCGGCTCGGAGCTCGTGACAGGGCAGATCCTTCCGGTGGAGGGTGGCGCGCATTT
Source organism: Pseudomonadota bacterium (assembly GCA_017881185.1). Lineage (GTDB taxonomy): Bacteria > Myxococcota_A > Polyangia > Polyangiales > JAFGIB01 > JADGRF01. The sequence continues at coordinate 61,141 of JADGRE010000003.1, forward strand.
GGCGATGTGAGCGGCTGGATGCTGACCTAAGGGCGTCTTTCAAGCAGAGACTCTCTACGCTTCGCCGACTCCCTTGCAGTCGTTGCACCTGACTCTCGTGCCGAGCAACGCGACGTGGGGCGCCCGCCTGCGCGCAACTCTCGTGCGCCGCCGAAAATCCTGGCTGCCAGTGGCGACTCCAGTGAGCCCTTTGCTTGCACTGACGTGCACGCCATGGGGCCGCCTCAGGTCATGCGTTGGCGCGGCATGAGGATTGCAGTGGTGGGGTTCGCAAACGTGAGCTTGTGCCGGGGTGTGCCGCTCACGTCGCCGTGAAAATCCGAAAAGGAGAGCTCGTGATGCAAGATCGTCGCAGTGACCGCCGCAATTCGCTATCGCAGCCAGACGTTGGGACCAGTCGCACCAGATCCCGAGCAAAGACTCAGTGGCGCGGTAGTGCAATCGTAGTCGAAGTGCTTACGCTGACGGCAATGTTGCCAATTGCGGGCTGCTGGAGCGGCAGCGATGCTGCTGTCGATCCGCATAGCGCGCCGCTATTGGCGGCGTTGATGGCGGACGGACAGCTTCCCAAGACCATGCAGTCGGGGTCCATGCCCGTCGCGCCACCGCGATTCTGCGGCGCTGGCTTCCCGGGGACCGACGCGGGTGTGATGACGCCACCGAGCCCAAGCCCTGCGCCATTTCCCAACGGCCGCGGTGGGGTGGGTGCAGCCGGAAGCAGCTCAGGCCTCGGCAGTGGTATGGCTGGCGTAGGCAGCGCGGCCAGCGCCGGCAGCGGGGGGAAGGGCTCAGCGGGCGTCGGCGTTGTTGCGATCGACGCCGGCGCCGCCGCTGGCAGCGGTGCCGCCGGAATGTCTGCTGGAACGGGTTCCGCTGGAGTGTCTGCCGCCGGCACGGGCGCTGGCGGGATGTCTGCTGGAACGGGCGGTGGTGGGCAGCCGGATCCTTCGTGCGCAAGCGTGCCGATCGGCTTCTGGCGCTTCGACGACTGCAATCAGTCGCGCACCGACCTCAGCGATTCGTCACCGCAGGGCCACCCGGCCTTCCGCAACGTAGATCTCCGCTGCGTGGACACGCAGCAAGGCCTGGGGGCTTCGATCGCCGCCACGGAAGACTTGGTCTATGCGCCGGACCAGCCAGACTTCGTCCTCGATCAGGGAGTGACCGTCGCAGCTTGGGTCAAGCCCACGCGCGTGGATGTAACGTCGACCATCTTCCGCAAGCGCGACGACGCCGACAGTGCGTTCGCATTGGTGGTCAACGGCAAGAAGTTTCAGTTCGTAGTCAAGCTGACCTCCGGAAAGCTCGCGAGCGTGTCTGCGTCGGCTCAAGCGGGCGTGTGGACCCACGTGGCCGCGACCTACGACGGCACGTTCCTGCGTCTGTACAAGAATGGTAGCGAGGTGAGTCGCAGCAGAGCGGTCGGCCAACTCGTCCGCGGGGCCGGTCCATTGCTGATGGGCAACGACATCAACGAACGTCGCCTGCGCGGTGTTATGGACGACGCCTGGTTCAACACCATGGCTGCGCCCGATGCAACCATCATGCAGCTGACGTGCTTGCCAGCGGATCCGACGATCAAGGTTTCTCCGGCGGTGAGTCCGGCGGTTTCGGCCGGAACCTCCGTGAGCTTTCAGCTCACGATGACCAACAACAACAGCGCAAGCTGCCCACCGGCGAGCTTCGCAAGCTTCGTGAACGCCCCTCAAGAATTCAGTGTCAACCCAGGGTTTGCGCAAACGGCGCCGATTGCGAGTGGGGCGTCCGACAGCTTGTCATTCGACGTCGCGAGCAGTGACATCACTGACGCGGGCAGCTACGCGCTGCTCTTCCAGGTCTTCTCCTTCGACAATGCGTTCAAGAACCTCCTGCAAGCCACGGCCCAGTACGTCGTGGCAGAACCGACCGGCTGTCATGTCAGCAGCAATCGCGAACTCACCATCCGAGACCTGAGCGTGGTGGACGACCCGCTGCGTACCTCGCTCGCCGGGCCTGCCAACGACGCCAGGACCGGCGCCTGGAGCTTCAGCCGCATGATGGAGCGCCTCTCGCCAACACCGGCCGATGCTCCGGACGTCACCGAGGCCATGTTCCGGACCTTCCTCACGCCTCAAAACGTCAACGGCTTCTCCATCCCGGAACGGCCGGCGATGGATTCTCTCGTGCTTCAGCCCTGGCCGCGCACGTCGAACGGCAAGCTGGATCTCGCGCAAGCCCCGCTACGCTTGCTGGCCATCGTCGATCGCCTCGATCTGGCCGACCTCGGCACTGGCAAAGCCGGTGAGGCGCGCATGGTGTACGGCGTGCTCGACAGCAGCGGCAGTCCCATGGATTTCACCGTCATCCTCGAGTACGCGCTGCCGGGCAGCAATGCCGCACAGTTCCGCGTTTGGGCCGACGCCTTTCACGCGCTGCAAGCCTTGCCGTTTCCGTCGGAAGCCTACAACGCAGCGCTGCAGGCGCTCACCGACAAGATCACCCGACACGGCGCGCTCCCAGGTGCGCCGAACGACAGCGCGCTGATCGACATCCGCACCAACGAGATCGCGTTGTCATTCCAGTTTCAGTGGCAGCTGCGCGAGTTCCACCTGTCGCCGACCACTGGCTTCATGGAGCCTGCGACCCTGTTCCTCACACCAGATTCGTCGTTCGACTTCAGCGACAGGCTTGCGCGCTTCATCAACGCCAACGAGGCAAGCATCCTGACCGAGACGCACGTCGTGCCGCCATCCTTCGACGGCGCGCCGTTCCAAGCCGCATCCGTCTTCAACAACTTCGATTTCTGGGATGCGCCGGGCATCAACAACCCGGAGGCGCGTCACAAGTTCTCGCTCAACACCTGCAACGGCTGTCACGGCGCCGAGACGCAGACGGCCTTCTTGCAGATCAGCCCGCGCGCGGCGGGCCAGGTGAGCACGCTGTCGGGCTTCCTGACCGGCACGACGGTCTCCGATCCGGTGACCGGGCAACCACGCCAACTTGCCGAGCTCAAGCGCCGACGCCTGTTGCTAGAAAGCGTGGTGTGTAGCACGCAGCCCTGAGCAGGCAGCGTGATGCGAAGGCATCGGGCCGACTTGCAGCGCACTGCGAGTCGGCCCGATGTCTTGTCCGAGCGCGGCAACGCGCCAACTGGCCACGGCGGCGAGCGCACAGACGCTGCCGGTGCAGTCGCTGGCTCGCGCCGGTGCCCAAGCTCCATGTCCCACACGGTGCCAGGCCGTGATATACGGTCGGGTCGCCGTTTTCGAGCGGTGAGCGCCCGTAGCTCAGTTGGATAGAGCGTCTGCCTTCTAAGCAGAGGGTCGCAGGTTCGAGTCCTGCCGGGTGCGCC
>JADGRE010000208.1 GCA_017881185.1 Pseudomonadota bacterium
GACGCTGAGGCCTACCGCTATCTCTCGCGCTCCATGCAGGGCTTCATGTCGCGCGCCGAGTTCGAGCAAGCACTGCGCGACGCCGGCTTTCGCGACGTCAGCGGCACCGACCTGACCTTTGGCATCGCGTCGATCGTGCGAGGCGTGAAATGAATGCGCTGCTGTCAGCTGCAACGTGGCGGAGCTGGCCATGAAGCTGGTGCTCGGTATCAGCGGTGCCTCGGGCGCGCCCTATGCGCGGCGCTTGCTCACGCACTTGCGGCAGCCCGAGCTCGCGCACCGGGTGAGTGTGGAGCTGGTGCTCTCACGCACGGCGGCGCAGGTCTGGGCGCACGAGTGCGGCGGCCACCCGCGCGATCTGGACTTCCCCGTGTGGGATGGCCGCGACTACGCCGCGCCCTTCGCCAGCGGCTCGGCCGGTTACGACGCCATGCTGGTCTTGCCCGCGTCGATGTCGTGCATCGCGCGCATCGCACACGGCATCAGCGACGATCTGCTCACGCGCGCGGCCGACGTCATGCTCAAAGAGCGTCGCAAGCTCGTGGTCGTGCCGCGCGAGGCGCCGTACTCGGTCATCCACCTCGAGAACATGCTCGCGATCACGCGCGCTGGCGCCATCGTGCTGCCTGCGTCGCCTTCGTTCTACGCCCGCCCGACCTCGCTCGAAGAGGCCATGGACAGCGTGCTCGCGCGGGTGCTCGATCACCTCGGGGTGCCTGCCGCGCTGAGTCAGCGCTGGGGACAGGGCGTGACTCTGCAACCTGAGCTCCGGGAGAAGTGACATGGGACGAGTCTTGATGCGCGCCATCCATGCTGCAGGGCTGCAGGAGATCGCCGACCGTGCACTCGAAGGCGGCGGCTTGCCGGCGAGTGACATCGAATGTCTGCGCAAGAGCGACCTCTTGCTCGTCGCTGGTCTCGCGGACCTGGTGCGCGAGAAGTTCCGTGGCGACGAGGTGCGCATCGTGACGAGCGGTGCGGCGCGCGATCCGAACGTGGTGCTTGCCGAGTTGGGCACGAGCGAGCGCGCAGGGCTGACGGGCGCCGAGCTCTTGGTGGAGGTCGCGTTGATTCGCCTGCGCACGCCGGCAGACCGCGGCGTGGCGGTGTCACTCGACGCCGTGGGTCTCGAGCTGGCGCAGACCGCGCTCGTGTTCGGTGCCGACGTGCTGTTCGGCGATCTCGGCGGCAAGCGCTTGCTGCCGCTGCTCGATGGTCCGCAGGCGCGCAAGCAAGAGCTCAGCGGGCTCATCACGCGGGCCGGACGCACGCCACGCTTCGTGGAGGCCGGCGGCGACAGCGCGGAGCAACGCTCATGAGCCTGACACGCGCCATCGAAGACAAAGTGCGTGCGGGCGAACGGCTGACCTACGACGAAGGTTGCCAGCTCTTTCTCGAGCGCGACCTGCTCAAGCTCGGCGCGCTCGCCAACTGGGTGCGCGAGCAGCGTCACGGCGATCGCACCTACTTCAACGTGAACATGCGCTTCGAGGCGACCAACGTCTGCGAAGCTTCGTGTTCGTTTTGCGCGTTCGCCAAGCTGAAAGAAGGCGCACCCGGCGCGCACACCACCACGCACGAGGCCGCGTGGAAGGAGCTGGCCGAGCACCCGGATCCACGCTTGACCGAGCTGCACATGGTCAACGGGCTGCATCCGCACCTGCCCTTCGAGTGGTACGAGGAGCTCTTGCGTGGTTGGAAGCGCGTGCGTCCCGACGTTCATCTCAAGTGCTTCACGGGCGTGGAGATTCACTTTTTCGCACAGAAGTTCGGCATGACGCACACCGAGGTGCTCAGCCGGCTGCGCGCTGCGGGGCTGGGGTCTTTGCCGGGCGGTGGCGCCGAGATCTTGCATGCGGACGTGCGGCGGCGCATCGCGACCGACAAAGCCGACGGCGACGAGTACCTCGCGGCGCATCGTGCGGCGCACAAGCTCGGCCTGCCCAGCAATTGCACCATGCTCTACGGTCACATCGAGACCTTCGAGCACCGGGTCGATCACCTGCTGCAGCTGCGGGCGTTGCAGGACGAGACGAACGGCTTCCAGTGCTTCATCCCGCTCGCGTTCCACAATGAGAACAACAGCCTGAAGCAGCTCCCAGAGCCGACCGCGGTCGACAGCCTGCGCACGCTGGCGGTGTCGCGTCTCTTGCTCGACAACTTCGCGCACATCAAGGCGTACTGGGTGTCGATGGGCGTGGCCACGGCACAGACGGCGCTGCGCTTCGGTGCCGACGATCTGGACGGCACCATCGTGCACGAGAGCATCTACCACTCGGCCGGTTCGCGCGTGCCGATGGCACTGTCGCGAGACGAGCTGGTGCGCTTGATCCGCGAGGCGGGTCGCACTCCGGTCGAGCGCGACACGACCTACGGGGTGGTCGAAGAGCTACCGCGCGCCGAGCTGCCCGAAGCGGCGCTCAAGCTGCGCGAACGTCTCGCCGAGAAGAGAAGCCTGTCTGTGGTGATGGGAAACTAGGAGCGTTCGATGGCCAAGTTCAAAGCAGGGCTCGTGCAAAATCGCTATCGCCGCGACGCCATCGACTACGGCGGACGTCTGCGCGTGGTGGGCGTGAGCTTTCTCAACGCGCAGCCGATCTTGCACGGTTTGCTCACGGGGCTCGCCGACGATCGCATGCATGTGGAGCTGGCAGAGCCCGCGGAGCTTGCGCGGCGCTTGTTCGAAGATGAAGCCGACGTCGGGTTGTCCCCGGTCGCGCCGCTCGCCACGCACGGTGGGCTCGAGATCGTGCCAGGTGTCGCCATCGCCTGCGACGGCGCGGTCGAGTCGGTGCGCATCGTGGGCGACGTGCCCATCGAGGAATGCGACGAGCTGCTCTTGGACGCGGCCAGCCGCACGTCGGTGGTGCTCGCGCGGCTGATCGTGCGGCACCTGCGTTCGGGCAACGAGCCGAAGTACAGCGCGCGGCCTGCACGCGAGATCATGGAGAAGGCGCACGGGCGCACGCTCGGCCTGCTCATCGGCGACGTCGCGCTCGAGGCCAAGGGCCAGTACGCGTACGAGCTCGATCTCGGTCAAGCGTGGAAAGACCTGACGGGCCTGCCCTTCGTGTTCGCAGTGTGGACCGCGCGCCCCGGCGTGCTGACGGAGCGTGACACGCTGCTCTTGCAGGGCTCGCTCGAAGCGGGCCTCGGCGCACGCGCGCAGATCGCGCAGTCCTGGTCGCGCGGACACGGTGGCGACGCCCAGGCGCACGAGGCGTACCTCACGCACAGCATTCGCTATCAGCTCGACGACGCTGCGCTCGCGGGTCTGCGTGAGTTCCTGCGGCGCGCGGCCGAGGCGAAGCTGCTGCCACAGACCGAGCTGCGTTTCGTCGGTGAAGACGCGCCCGTTCGCTTGCCACATCGTCGTTCCATCGATTCCTTGCTCGATTACGCAGCGCAGGGTGGCCGTTTGTCGTTCGAGGACGCCATGCGTCTGGGCGAGGAAGCGCCCACGCACGACTTGGGGTTGGCTGCCGACCTCCGCCGCCGTGAGCTGCACAAGGACGGCGTGGTCACGTACATCGTCGACCGCAACATCAACTACACCAACGTCTGCACCACCTCGTGTCGCTTCTGTGCGTTCTATCGGCCAGTGGGCCACGCGGAAGGCTACGTGCTCAGCCGCGATGAGCTGGCGCAGAAGATCAACGAGACCGTGGCGGCTGGGGGCATTCAGATCTTGCTGCAGGGCGGTCTCAACCCCGCGTTGCACCTGGAGTGGTACGAAGATCTGTTCCGCTGGATGAAGGCGAGCTTCCCGATCAAGCTGCACGCGCTCAGCCCCGAGGAGATCTGGCACCTGGTGCGCCTCGAAGACCTGAGCGTGGAAGCGGTGCTCAGCCGGCTCAAGGCTGCGGGCATGGACTCGCTGCCCGGCGGCGGCGCCGAGGTGCTGACCGATCGCGTGCGCTCCAAGATCGCCAAGGCCAAGTGCACGAGCGCTCAGTGGCTCGAGGTCATGCGCGTCGCGCATCGCGTCGGCATGCGCACCACGGCAACCATGATGTTCGGCACGGCCGACAACCAGACCGACCGCGTGCTGCACATGCTGAAGGTGCGCGACCTGCAAGACGAGACCGGTGGCTTCACCGCGTTCATCTGCTGGGACTACCAGCACGACGTAGGCACGCGCGCCGTGGCCGGCGAGACGGGCACCGTGCTCTACCTGCGCACGCAGGCGCTCAGTCGTCTCGTGCTCGACAACGTGCAGAACATCCAGACCTCGTGGGTGACGCAGGGGCCGGGCATCGGCCAGATGGGCTTGCGCTACGGCGCCAACGACATGGGCAGCACCATGTTCGAGGAGAACGTGGTGTCTTCGGCCGGCACCACCTTCGGCATGGACGCGCATCAGATCGAGCGCCACGCCCGCGCGCTCGGCTTCAAGGTGGCACGCCGCAACATGCGCTACGAGCGGCTCACCGAGCCAGCTTGAGCGCGGAGTGCTCGGATGCGCGGCATCACTGCGACGTGGCTGCTTTTGGGAGACGCTGAGAGCGCGCCCGTGCGTGATGGCGCCGTCGTGCTCGATGACGCCGAGCGCATCGTTGCGGTTGGGCCCAGCAGCGTGCTGCAGCGCGACTTCACCGCGGCGCGCTGGACTCGCCACGAGGCGGTGCTCACTCCCGGTCTCGTGAACGCGCACACGCATCTCGAGCTTTCGGCGCTGCGTGGCGAGGTGCCCGGCGGCAAGGGCTTCGTGCCGTGGGTCGATGCGCTCGTGACCACGCGTGCCAAGCACTCACCCGAGGCCGACAGTGAGGCCATCGAGCTCGGCGTCTCGGAATTGTTGCAGGCCGGCGTGGTGCTGGTGGGCGACGTCAGCAACAGTCTCGCTGCCGTTGATGCGCTCGGCGCGGTGCCCATGCTGGGTTGCGTCTTCCACGAAGTCTTCGGCATGCGCAAGGACACCGGCGAGGTCACGCTGGGGCTGGCGCGCCAGGCGAAGGCGGCGCGGCAGAGCTGGCCCGCGAATTTGCGCTATGCGCTCGCCCCGCACACCGCGTACACGCTGCATCCCGACGTGCTCCGGGAGATCGTGCACGCAGCCGACGGCGGCGGTCTCACTTCGCTGCACCTGGCAGAGCATGCAGCCGAGCGCGCGTTCCTGCAGACCGGTGGCGGCGCCTTCGCCGATTGGCTACGCACGCGCAACGTGAGCGCGCTCGACTGGACGGCGCCCGGCTGCGACCCGGTGCGTTACGCGCAGCGCCTGGGCGTGCTCGGCCCGCAGCTGCTGGTGGTGCATCTGTGCGATGCGCATCCCGACGAGCTGGAGCTAGTGGCGGCCGCCAAGAGCCCGGTGGTGCTGTGCCCACGCTCCAACCTGCACATCGAGCTCAAGCTGCCGCCGCTGCTCGACCTGTTGCGCTGCGGGCTACGGCCCGCGCTCGGCACCGATTCGCTGGCCTCCAATGCGAGTCTCGATCCGCTCGCGGAAGCGCGTGCGCTGCACCAGCGCTTTCCCACCGTCAGCCCGCGCCAGCTGCTCGCGATGGCGACGAGCTACGGCGCACAGGCGCTGGGCTACGCTTCTTTGCTCGGTCGTCTGGCCCCCGGGTTGGCGCCCGGCGTGCTGGCCTTCGAGCACTCGCCCGGCGCGGCTCCGAGTGACCCCGAGCGCTACGTAATCGAAAACGCGCACGCTCCCCGCATCATGCTGTCTCGTCCGGCGTATCATCGCACCGCAGCCTTCACGGAGGTCCACGCATGACCGTCACTCGCACGCTCACAAACTACGGCTCGCTCGTGAAGCTCAGCCACACCGTGTTCGCGCTGCCGTTCGCGCTGGCCGCCGTGATCTTGGCGGCACCGTTCGCCGATGTCACCGTCAGCAAGGTGCTCTTGATCGTGCTGTGCATCGCGAGCGCTCGCACGGCTGCGATGGCGTTCAATCGCTTGATCGATCGCGACATCGACGCCAAGAATCCGCGCACGCAAGACCGCGAGCTGCCCAAGGGCGTGCTCAGCGTCAACGCCGTGCGCGTGCTGGTGCTGGCCTCGTGCAGCGTGTTCGTGGTGGCGGCGGCACGCCTGGGACGGCTGCCGCTGTATCTGAGCCCGGTCGCGCTCTGCCTCGCACTTGGCTACTCGTACACCAAGCGCTTCACCGCGCTGTGCCACGTGGTGCTCGGGCTCGCCGTGGCGTTTGCGCCCGGCGGCGCGTGGATCGCGTTGGGTGCGCCCGTCACGCTCGCGCCCTGGCTGCTCGTGCTCGGCGTCGCAGCGTGGGTGGCCGGCTTCGACGTGCTGTATTCGCTGCAGGATCGCGGCTTCGATCAGAACGAGCAGCTGCACTCCATTCCGGTGCGCTTGGGCGTCACGGGAGCGCTGGTCACGAGCGCGTTCTTGCACTTGCTTACCGTCGGGGCGCTGCTCGCCGTGGGCGTGCTGCTCGGGCGCGGCATCCCGTACATGGTCGGCGTGGGCTTGATCGCGCTGCTCTTGACCGTGGAGCACGCCATCGTGAAGCCGAGCGACTTGTCGAAACTGAACAAGGCGTTCTTCGACGTCAACGGCTACGTCAGCCTGGCGTTCCTGGTGTGCGTGAGCGTCGACCAACTGCTGCGCTGAACGGCATGCAGCTGCATCCTGCCGAGCAGCTGGCGCTGGACGCTGCCAAAGAACGCGACCGGCAGCTGCGTACACAGCGCGACCGTGCTCGACGTCACGGCATCGTGCACACTCCGCCACAGCTCGCGCGCTTCGTGTTGCGCGGCGTGGACCAGCTCTTGCGCGAGCGACACGGCTTAGCTGCTGGCGTGAGCGATTCGGCCGTGCACCTGGTGGACCCCGCATGCGGGCCGGGCGCGTTTCTGGCAGCGACCGTGCAGCTGCGTGCAGCGAACGCTCGGCCTGGCGCAGCGTTCACGGGGATTGATCTCGACGCCGAAGCGCTCGCGCTCGCGGCTGCGCTCGCTCCTCATGCGCATGCCGGCGCGCTCGCGCTGCAGTGGCAGTGCGCCGACACCTTGCGGCAGCCTGAGCTCCTGACCGCACTGAGTCAGGACCGGCGCGTGCTCGCGGTCGTGGGAAACCCACCGTGGACAGTCAGCCGCACTCAGGCGAGCGCCGCGATGCAAGCGCAGCTGGACGCGTTCCGGCACAACGCCGATGGCACCCGCTTGCCCGAGAAGAAGCTCGGTGTCCTGTCAGACGCTTACGTGCGCTTCGTTCGTTGGTCAGCGCAAGCGGTGCTGCTGGCGCCCGCGGGTGGGGTCGTTGCGCTGGTGACCAACGCGTCATTTCTCGATGGCATCGTGCACCGCGGCATGCGCGCCGCGCTCTGCCGCTGGTTCGATGCGCTTTGGGTGCTGGATCTCGGCGGCAACGCGTTGTTGTCGCGTGCCAGTGCTTCGCTGCGCGCGGACGAGAACGTTTTCGGTGTGCGACCGGGCGTAGCGATCAGCTTTTTGTCGCGGCGTGCAGCCGGCGCGGACGGAGATGCCGACCGCCACGGGCAGGTGCACCACACGCGCCTGCAGGGCAGCAAGGTCGAGAAGCTCGCGACGCTGGCCGATGCCACGCTTGCAGACTTCCGGTGGTCCGACCCTGCCGCGCCAGACGAGCCCACACGCTTCGTACCCTGCCGCGCACGTGATGCTGTCTACGCCCGCTGGCCATCGCTGGCCGCCTGCATGCCCTTTCATCGCGAAGGTGTGCAGACCAACCGCGACGCCGTGGTGGTCGACACCGACAAGCTCCGCTTGCTTGCCCGGCTGCGCGCGTTCGCACAGGGCGCGTCGTTGCCGGAGTTGCGATCCGCAAACGCGGCGCTCGCGCACTACGATCCGGCGAGTGCACGCGTCGCGGTGGCGCAAGCGTTGGCGCAGGACCCCGACGGAACGCGCAACGTTAGCGTGCGCGCGCTGGCGTATCGTCCGCATGATCTGCGCTGGTTCTGTCCGGTGCCGCCGCTGTGCCATCGTCCACGAGCGCAGCTGCTCACTGCGGTCGATGCTTCGATGCTGTCGCTCGTGACCGTGCGCAAAGACCGCGGCAGCGCGCCGTACGAGCACTTCGCTGTCGCCGTGCACGCCATCGACAGCAGCTACCTGTCGACGCGCTCGTCGTGCCGGTCGCGCGCGTTCCCCACGCACGCACCGGATGGGCAGCCCAATCTCTCGCACGAGCTGCGCGAGCGCCTGGCCGAGCTGTCGGCGCCGGCCGAGGCCGCGCGGGACTTCGTGCTCTACGCGCTGTGCGTGCTTTCAGCCCCAAGCTACCGCACGCGCTTCGACGCGGAGCTGAGGCAGGATTACCCGCGCATCCCGTGGCCGCCGAGCGCCACGCTGTGGCGCGCGATGCTCGCTACGGGCGCACAGCTCGCGGCCGTGTTGACCCAACCGACTGCCCGAGCGTCGCAGCGGACAGTGGCGCTCGGTCGCGCAGACGCCTGCTTCCAGCAGCTGCTTGCCGCGCTGTGAACGGCGTTGCCAGCTCAGTTGCCGGCGTCGTCGTGGTTGTTCGGCGGAACGTAGCCGCCGTCACCGTAGTTGTACGGCGGAACGTAGCCGCCATCGCCCTCGGGCCCGGCATCCAGCTTGACGGTGGGCAGATACGGGTCGATCCGCGCGATCAAATCGAGCGTCGCAGTTGTGCGGTACACCGGATAGCCGAACCCGGCCTGCGCCCTCGAAGTGAGCGTGAGCGTTCGTCCGTTGGCGCTCAGCGTCGCGGTAAATGGTTGGCCGTTGATGCTGATGAGGTCGGGTGATTCGCGCTTCCAGGTGTTGCCGGTGTACGCGACCGTGCCGCAACTGTCGGTGACGGTGCCTGACGGCAGCAAATCCAAGTTGCACGCAGCGTACGAGTAGTAACTGGTTGGTCGAATCCGCCACTCGCCCACCACCGGGTCCAAGTTGTCCACGATCACCGGCACGACCACACGCACGTCTTGTCCTGCGCCTTGTGCGGCAACCACCACCGCGACGCTGCCGTTGGGCAAGTGCGTCGAGTCGTACGACACCTTCCAGCTCGCCGGCGTTCCGGTCGCAACCAGGAACGGCCCGCCGCCGACCGAAACGCCGACCGCGCCGACCGGACCGCTGGCGGAACCCGAGATCACGACCTTGCCCTTCCAGATCGCGTCGTCCTTCGGTGTCTTCACCGTGAGTGTGATCGCTTCAAAGCTGCCGGCGTCGAAGCGCTGCGTTGCAGGCACGCAGTCGCACGGGCCGAAGCTGCCATCGGCAGCACAGATCTGAGCGCCCGGGCAGCCGCCCGCGCCGAAGCACGCTGCGCTCGTGCCGATGACTCCGCAGGTCGCGAGCGGCGCCAGCCCGCAATCGCACTTGCCATAGGCGCCGTCCGCTCCGCAGCTCTGCGCGCCGCGACAACCGCCGACGCCC
>JADGRE010000209.1 GCA_017881185.1 Pseudomonadota bacterium
CGCGCCGCCGCCTGCCCCCCCCGCGCCGCCGCCTGCCCCCCCCGCGCCGCCGCCGCCGCGCAGCTCGCCGGGCAGCGTGCGCGCACCGCTGCCGCCGTTGCCTTCCATCGTGAAGGCCGAGCCACGTGCCCCGAAGCCTGCGGTGTCCGCTCCGCCACAAGCGCCGGCCACGGCAGGCGACTGGTCTTCGGTGCCGCGCACCTCGCCCGGTGCGGTAGGAGCGCCTCGCGTCAGCACACCCGCGGCGTCGTCTGCTGCACACACTTCGCCCGGATCGCTGCCTGCGCCCACGGCGCTCAGCGCCTCGGCGCATCCAGCCGAAGCCGAAGCGCTATGGCCCGCGCCGCGCACCTCACCGGGGGCAGTGCCGGCCCCCGAGGCGCCTGCCGCGCGTGCGTCTGCCGCTGCGCCGCCCCGCCGCCTCGCGTCAGCTGCATCGGAGCCTGCTGCGGCGCCCGCGCCCGCATCCATGCCCGAGCGCAAGCCTGTCTCGGTGCGCGCTGCGGCATCGACACCCGCACCTGCGCGCGCCGCACCCACCCGAAAGTCGTCTGCAGGGCTGGCTTCGCCGTTCCCATCGTCAGCTGCTGCGCAGGCTGTGGCGGGTGGGGCCCAAGCGGCGCTTGTCGGCGCGCCCGGCCCGGCTGCAGACCTCGTGCTCGGCGCCCAGCACGCGGCCCCCGTCGACGTCGACGCCGCGCTCGAGCTGCTGCGCGCCTATGGCGTCTTCGAGCCGCCGGCAGGCAGCTCCACGCTGGCCTGGAGCCCTGCGTCCGAGATCGAGCCTGCGGGCACGCGCTTGCGTAACGTGCTCATCGGCGTCTGGGTCGCCACGTTGCTCGCCGGTGTCGGTGGTTACTTCGGGTGGAACGCGTGGATCGAGCAGCGTCACCAGCGCGCGGCGCAGTGGGTTTCGCAGGCCAGCGCTTTGCTCGAGGCGGGCGATCACGCCGCCCTCGTCGATGCCGAGCGTCTGTTGCGCATGGCGCGCGACCGACATCCCGCGTCCAAGACCGTGCCTAACGAAGTGTTGCAGCTGCACGCGCAGCGTGTGCTCGACGATGGTCAGCGCGATCTGTCGGCGCTGCGCGCGGCCATGGCGCGTGCGCGCGCCGCGGGTGTCAGCGGGGGCCCGCTGCTCACGGCGACTGCGATTGTCTCTGCGTTCTCGGGCCGCTCCGACTTGCGTGATCAAGATCTCGCCCGTGCGCTCGGCGCGGCGCAGGGCGACGGGCGCCTCTTGTATGTCGTGGGTCGGCTGGAGCAACAGCTGGCCTTGCCCTCAGCGTCCGAGCACCTGCAGGCGGCCAGCCAGCTCGATCCCAAGCTCGCGCCCGCCAAGCTCGCGCTGGGCGAGCTCGACCTCGAGGCTGGCGATCGCACTCAGGCGCAGGCGCGCATCGAAGCGGTGCTCTCCGCGTACCCGAAGCACCTGCGCGCACAGTTGCTGCGCTTGTTCGTCAGCGCCGACACGGTGCAGCCAACGCAGGCGCAGCAAGCGCTCGACACGCTGGCCAAGGACGTGAGCCTGGCCGGTCCTGCCGATCAGGTCGTGTTGGCGCTGACGCGCGCGCGGCTGCTGCGGCGGCAAGGCCAGCTCGAGCCTGCCAGTAAGGCGGTGGAGCAAGCCGCGTCGGCCGGTGCCGACGAGCCGCGTCTGCTCGCGTGGGTCGCGCGCGAGGCTCTGTCGGTCGGCAAGTCGGCCCTGGCACAGCGCGCCGCGAGCCAGGCGGTGTCGGCGGCGCCCGAGGTCGCGAGCTACCGTCGGCTGCTGGCGAGCATCTTGATCGAACGCGGCGACGGCGAGCACGCACTGGTCTTGCTCGACAAGACGCCCAGCGACGACATCGCGGGCTTGGTGATGAAGGCGCAGGCCGCGCTGCTCACCGGTGACGACGCCGCGCTACGCACGGGCCTCGGGGCGCTCAAGCAGATCGACGCTGCCAAGGCGGAGCATAACGTGCAGATTGGCGCGCTGTCCGTGCGCATCGAATCCAAGCTCAACCCGGACGCGGCCTTAGTGGAGCGCGCCAAGCAGCTCACGCGCGCTGCCCCCGGCGATCCAGAAGCGCTGCTCGCGCTGGCCGAAGCGGCGCTGTCCGTGCACGAGGCGGCCACCGCCAACACGGCGCTTGCGCAACGTTTTGCTGTAGCGCCGAACGACCCGAACGCGCACTACTTGCAGGCCAAGGCGCGGCGCATGCTCGCCGATGCCGCGGGCGCAGAGGCCAGCTTCCGCAAGGCCCTCGAGCTCGCGCCGGGCCAGGTCGACTCGCTGCTCGGTCTTGGCGGGCTCTTGCTCGACATCGGCAAGTACGCCGAGGCCGATGCGGTGTACCAGGAGCTGTGCTCGCGCGCTGGCAGCTTGCTGTCGGGCCGTCTGGGCAGGGTCGAGGCGCTGCTCGGTCTCGGTCGCGTCGACGACGCGCAGGTGCAGCTCGACGGTGTGGTGGAAGCGGAGCGCAGCTCCATGGCGTACCGCATGCTCGCGGCGCGGGTCGCCCTCGCACACAAGAAGCCTGGCGAGGCACTCACGCTCTTGCGTCCGCTCGTGGACGCGACCGTCAAGAAGGCACCCGTGATGGTCTTGTACGGCGACGCGCTGTTCGCAGCCGAGCAAATCGACCCGTCCGCGGGTGCCTATGACGCGGCCATCGCGCTCGACGCCGAGCTGCCCGAGGCGCTGATCGGCCGCGCTGAGACCTACCTGCGGGCAGAGAAGCCGGCCGATGCCTTCGACCTGCTGCAGACCGCGCAGAAGGGGCTTCCCAAGCGCCTGCGACCGCCCGAAATGCGAGCGCGGTTGCTCGGGGTGCTTGGTCACGCGTACATCATGCGCAGCCGCCGGGGCGACCTCGAGAGCGCACGCGCCTTGCTGCGTGAAGCCGGCGCCATTGCGAACGCACCCGCCGAAGTGTTCTTCTGGCTCGGCGAGTCGCTCGGCGGCAAGATCACCCCCGAGGCGCGGACCGCGTATCACCGCTACCTAGAGCTCGAGCCAAGTGGTAAATACGCCGACCGCGCCACGCGCGCGCTGGGCGCGCTGCTCTGACGCGCGTTCTCTGACCGGCACGTGCAGCTCGCCTTCGAGGAAATGCCATGGACTTGGAACTGACGCAGGAACAAACGCTGTTGCAACAGACTGCTCGCGACTTCGCCACGCGCGAGGTCGAGCCGCGGGCCAAGGCGCTCGATCACGAAGGCACCTGGCCGGGTGATCTGGTCAAGCGTCTGGGCGAGCTGGGCATGATGGGCATCGCCATCTCGAGCGAGTACGGCGGCTCGGGCTTCGACCACGTGGGCTATGCGCTCGCCATCGAAGAAGTCAGTCGCGCCTGCGCCTCGCTCGGCGTGATCATGTCGGTCAACAATTCGTTGGCGTGCGACCCGATCGCGCGCCACGGCAGCGAGGCACAGAAGCGCGAGTTTCTGACGCCCATGGCTTCGGGCAAGCTGCTCGGTTGCTTCGGTCTCACCGAGCCCACCAGTGGTTCGGATGCCAGCACCATGCTCACCGTCGCCGAGCGCGACGGCAACGGCTGGGTGCTGAACGGCTCCAAGAACTTCATCACCAACGGCCCGCACGCCAACCTGATGCTGGTATTCGCGATGAGCCGCAAAAACGTGGGGCACAAAGGCATCAGCGCGTTCATCGTGCCGACCACTACGCCCGGCTTCTCTACCAGCAAACCAGACGAGAAGCTCGGCATCCACGCGGCCCACTCCTGCACGGTGTTCTTCGACAACTGCAAAGTCCCCGACTTGCAGCTGCTCGGACCCGAGGGCGACGGCTTCAAGGTGGCGATGGGCACGCTCGATGGCGGCCGCATCGGCATCGCGGCCCAGGCCCTGGGCATCGCGCGCGCCGCGTTCGAGAAGGCCGTGGCGTACAGCAAGGAGCGCAAGTCGTTCGGCTCCCCGCTCGCCGACAAGCAGGCGATTCAATTCATGCTCGCCGACATGGCCACCGACATCGACGCTGCGCGCTTGTTGATTCACCGCGCCGCGTACATGAAGGACAAGAAGCAGCGCAACACGCGAGAGGCTGCGAGCGCCAAGCTCTTCGCCTCGGAGATGGCCACACGCGTCACGCACAAGGCACTGCAGATTCACGGCGGCCTCGGCTACACGCGGGAGTGCGACGCCGAGCGTCACTACCGCGACGCCCGCATCACCGAGATCTACGAGGGTACGAGCGAGATCATGCGCATCGTGATCGCCGCCAACGTGCTCAAGGGCTGACGGCCTTGCGTAAGCTGCACACGTGGCTCGTGCTGAGCGCACTCGCGTTTGCAGCGTGCGGCGCCGAGCCTGCGCCCGCCGAGCCACCACCCGCGGCTGCGCCCAGCTCCGGCGGCGAAGCGGAACCCGTCAAGGGCGGCATGCAAGTCGAAGGCATCATGGGGACCATCCCCAGCCGCCGCATCGAAGACACCATGCAGGCCAAGCTGCCGGCGTTTCAGCGCTGCTTCTTCGAAGGCGCGGGCGAGGTGGAGTTCATCGCCGGCTACGTGAAATTCTACTTCCGCGTGGGGCTCGACGGACGCGTGGAGTGGGTGCATCCGCGCGGTTCGAGCGTGGGTCATCGCGGCACGGAGCTGTGCCTGCTGAACATCGCCAAGCAGACGCACTTTCCCAAGCCCCAAGGTGGCGGCGCAGCGGAGTTCGTGTGGGGCTTCGAGCTCGAGACGCCCGATGGGGTGCGCGCGCCGGTGGCGTGGGATGAAGCGCGCGTCGCGGCCACCTTGACCAAGCACCGCGCATCGCTCGACGCCTGCGAGCTCGGCGATGGGCACTATGTCATCACGACCTACGTCGCGCCCGGTGGCAGCGTACTGGCCGCTGGCGCAGCGGCCGACTCGCAACCGGCGGCCGAGAAGATCGACTGCGTCCTGGGCGCGATCAAGGGCTGGTCCATGCCCGACCCCGGCTCGTACGCGGCCAAAGTCAGCTTCCACCTCTGAGCGCCTGTCAGCGTGCGCGCGGCGCGCGGGTAGCGCGTGTGCTTGCGGCTACCTGCAGTTGACGTACGCGCAGCTGGTCGCGGCGTGGCAGTTGGCGAAGTGCGTCTCGAACACTGTGCGGTCCAGGGGCTGCGCGGCGTCGAGCTTCATCGCCAGCTGCTTGGCGCAGTCGCCGCTTGCAGTGAGCGGTAGCGACGCTCCGTTCATCAGCATGCACGCGACGCTCTGCTGACAGTCGTACATGATGTCCAGCATGTGCGCGGTCGAGTACGCGCTGTTCGTCGTGGTGCACGAGACGTAGGCGCAGGCCTGCATCGAGCTGCAGCGCGATACGGCGGCCTCGAACGCGGCGCGCTGGCTGCTCGATGCCTTGGTCAGGATGTCGCCGCTCGCGGCCACGCACTTGTCGATGTCGGTGTTGTCGAGCGTGGTGCCACTGGCTGCCTGGCAGCCGACGGTCTGGACGCAGTCCAGCCGGATCTGGTTGGCGTGCGTCTGCGCGTAGCTGTCGGCCTTCTTGCAGCCGACGAGCGCGACCAGCGCGATCAACATGGCCAGCACGAGCGGCAGCGGCAAGACCGCGAGACTGGGGGGCGATGCGTGCGGCGCTCGACTCATCTTGCTCATGCGCAACCGAATGCGCTCCGTGATCCGTAACACGAGAGCGAGCCGGCGCTCACGACTATTGTGCAATTTCCTGCCAACAGGCGCAGTGCACCGCAATTGGGGACTCTGGCAGTCGCGGCTCAGCGCTCGCGGCGCAGGCCCGAGCGACGTTGGGCACGGCCGAGCGCGTCGCGGATCAAGCGATCGAGCAGCGCGCTGTAGCCCACCCCCGACGCCTGCCAGAGCTTGGGGTACATGCTGATGGCGGTGAAGCCGGGGATGGTGTTGGCCTCGCCGAAGTAGAGCTCGCCGCTGTCGCGGTCGAGCAAGAAGTCGATGCGCGCCATGCCTTCGCACTCGAGCGCGAGGAAGCAGCGGCGGGCCAGCTCCTGCGCCTTGCGCGTGGTGGCGGCGTCGAGCGGCGCCGGCACGTGCAAGGTCGCGCCCGCTTCGTCGAGGTACTTGCGGTCGAAGCTGTAGAACGCGTCAGCTGCAGCGATCTCGCCGGGCACGCTGACTTCCGGTGGTGCGCTCGGGTCCTGCGACGCGAGCACGGCCAGCTCGATCTCGCGCGCGTTCACGGCGCGCTCCACCAGCACTTTGTCGTCGTACTGCTGGGCGAGCGCGATGCTCTCGCGCAGTTCTTGCCGGTTCTTCGCGCGCGTCACGCCGATGCTCGAGCCGAGCGTGGCCGGCTTCACGAACGCCGGATAGCCGAGCTCGGTCTCGATGCGCGCCACCAGCGCGTCGGCTTCGCGTTGCCAGCGGCCCAGTTGGAAAGCGACGTACGGCGCAATTGCAACGCCCTCGGCGCGCACCAGCCGCTTGGCGACATCCTTGTCCATGCAGATGGCCGAGCCCAGCACGCGCGAGCCCACGTACGGAACGTTCGCGAGCTCGAGCATGCCTTGGATGCTGCCGTCTTCGCACAGTGGCCCGTGCATGACTGGGAACACCACATCGATGGGTGGCGTTGCGGCGCCTGCGAACAGCGGCCCTGCAGGCCGCGGCGCGATCGCCAGCGTTTCGCTGTCTTCGCCGACCGGCAGCACCTTGAGCTTGGCTGCGCGCAGCGCGCGCACGTCGTGGCGGTGGAAGCGCCCCTGGCGGTCCACGCTGATCGGCACCACTTCGTAGGTGTTCGGGTCGAGGTTCGCGACCACGGATGCAGCGGACTGCAGGGAGACTTCGTGCTCGGTGGAGCGTCCACCGTAGACCACGGCGACGCGGATCTTTGCAGCTTCGGTCATGACACTCGCTCGTGCGACGCGCTCAGCGTCTTCTCTGGCTGGCACCGTCGGTGTGGTGCGTGAGGTGCTCGGCGACTGCGCGCTGGATCTCGCGCGCAAACACCACACGCACGGCGTCGCCACCGGGCGCCGTGGGATACAGGCACTCCACTGCGCGCGAGACGTCTTCGGGACGCGTGCTGCGCCCGAAGCCTTTGCCGATGTGCCTGATCGCAAACTCCACGATCTCGTCGGCACTGCGACGCAGGTGCTTCTCCAAGATCTCGTGGAACTTGAGCGAGGTCTCGAGGCTCACACCCGCGTCTTCGAGGCGCATGGCGATCTTGAGCAGCGCCGGGCTCTGCACGAGGTAGCGCATCTGCAGGCCGTTGCCCTCGGCGCCGATCGACCCATTGCGGCGCAGTCGCGCGATGGTGCCTGCCGGCGGGTGACCCAGCAGCTCTTGCAGCTGCTCTTCGGTCAAGAGCTGCGGTTCGTCGTCGACCCAGTTGCCCAGGCGCTTGCCGAGGCCGAGCCACTGCTGGATGGAGTCGTTGTCGGAGTCGGGGGTGAGGATGAGCTCGCGGATGGCACGCAGGCGCAGGCCCCGGTCCTGCAGCTCGGAGACCACCTTGAGCCGGCTCTCGTGCGTGTTGTCGTAGAACGCCACGCGACCGCGACGCTTCGGCGGCTCCAGCACCCCTTTGGCCTGATAGAAGCGGATGGTCCGGCTGGGGACGCCGGTTCGCGCGGCCAGTTGGTCGATGGTGTACTCGTGGTCGCCCTGGGGGGCTTCGGAGTCGCGGGGGGCTTCCTGGTGCATGGCTCGGTGAACTGTAACAGTGAGCGGTGTAATCGTCAAGCTTGGTCGGTGGAGCCGGCTGCCAGGAACTGGGCGATGAGTTGGCCCGCCAGGCTGATGGGTGGCGGCACGAAGAAGCCGGGCAGGGAAGGCGC
Organism: Pseudomonadota bacterium; assembly: GCA_017881185.1. GTDB lineage: Bacteria > Myxococcota_A > Polyangia > Polyangiales > JAFGIB01 > JADGRF01. The sequence goes on from JADGRE010000209.1 coordinate 7,757, forward strand.
AAGCAATTCTTGTCGGCTCAGCCAGCGCGCGTCTTCGAGCTCGGCGTCGGCGAGCACGATCTGCGTGCTGCCGGCCTGCGCCATGAAGCCCAGCATGAGCGACGCAGGAAACGGCCACGGCTGCGAGCCGAGGTAACGCAGTTGTGTCGCGTGCACGCCGGTCTCTTCCAACACTTCGCGCACGGCGGCGTGCTCCACCGTTTCGCCCGGCTCCACGAAACCCGCGAGCGTGGTGTACATGCCCCTGGGCATGCTGCGCTGACGTCCGAGCAGACAGCGGTCGCCATCGACGACGAGCACCAGCACGCAAGGGTCGGTGCGTGGGAAGTGCTGCGCGCCGCAGTCCTGGCTGCTGCACACGCGCAGGTGTCCACCGTCGCGCGCGAGCGTGGGGCGGCCGCAGCTGCCGCAGAAGCGGTGGCGTGCATGCCACAGCAGCACCGCGCGCGCGTAGAAGACGAGCTCCAGTTGTGCGGCGGGCAAGCTCAGCAGCGCTGGACGCAGGTCGCTGAGCTCGGCTTGGCGGGCTGCCGCGTGCTCGAGCGGTCGATCGAGCGGGCTGATGTCGAGCGCGAAGTAGGCTTCGCCGCCGTGCTCGCCCAGCCACACCAGCTCGCCGCCCGCGTCGAGCCAGGCGGTGGTGTCGCGCAGGCGCGGCAAGAGCAGCGCGCCTTCGCACAGCAGGTGCTGCTCGCGCCACATCGGCAGCACGCGCGTGTCGGCCGCCGACAGCTGACGTTCCAGGAAATCGAGGTCTTTGCGCCGGTGGGCTGCTCGATCGAACGCGCTCTGCGACATGGCCGGCAGGCTCCCACAGCCGATTTCCACGCGCAATCGCTGGCTGTGGCGCTTGCACGCTAGCCTTCCCGCGGTACAAGTAGCGCCGCCATGAGCGAGAACGACGAGCACTGGGACGCGGCGCAAGAGGGTGCGGAGCTGATCGCCGAGGGCGAGTGCGAGCGCGCTGTGGCGGTGCTGGTAGTGCTACTGCGCGAGCAGCCGGGCAACGAGCACGGGTACTACTACCTGGGCGCGGCGCACTACGAGCTGGGCGACTACACCAAGGCGCTCAAGGCGTACGTGACGGCGCTCGAGCTGGCGCCCAGCTATGTCGGCGCGATGGTGCATGCCGGACACACACTGCGCATGCTCGGGCGCTACGTTGAAGCCATTCGCATGGGCCAGCAGGTGTTGGCGCGCGCGCCGGGCGATCCGGACGCGCTCTTTCTGATCGGCACCTGCTGCTTCGCGCGCGGTGACGACGCGAAAGCCAAGGACTACCTCGAGCGCTACCTGCACACCAACCCGGAGCTGGAAGTGGCGACCGAGGTCGAAGGCATGTTGCAGGTGCTGCGCGAGAAGCTCGGCGTGCCCGAGCCGAACTGAGCGAAGCGTCGTTGCGCGCTCAGGGCAGGTTGGCCGCGCCGGGTGTCGAGCTGGTGGTGAGCGCCCAGTCGCTGCTTGCGCAAACCGCTGGCGGCTGACCGCTGCTCGCGGGGCTGCGTCACATGCCGAGCAGCTCGAGCTGGCGCCGGTTGCTCGTGGGGCTCGAGAA
>JADGRE010000059.1 GCA_017881185.1 Pseudomonadota bacterium
ACCTGCTGGTACATGAACAGGCGTGCGAGGAAGAAACCCTCGATGGGTGGCAAGCCCTTGCGCCCTTCGATGGCGAGCACCCACGAGGCGTCGCCGCCCAGCGGCGCTTGCGCGAACGTGAGCGCTTGCAGCAGCCATTCGAGATCGTAGATGCCGTAGCGCACACCGGTCATGTGGCTGTCGCGCAGCAGGTAGTCGCAGCGGTCGACGTCGAGCGTGCCGCTGACGCTGCGCGAAAGGTAGCCGAGCGGCGACTTGCCAGTGAGCAACGCGACCACGCGAGCGGGCATGTCTTCGCTGAGGCTGCGCAGCGCGGCGTGCACGTCGGTGCTCGGGTCGAGAATGATGTCGGCTGTCCAGTCCTCGTGGCGGCGCGCGTGTGGGAGGATCTCTTCGGACAAGTGCGAGAACGGTCCGTGACCCAAGTCGTGCAGCAACGACGCAGCAAGCGCGTCGGCGGTGGCTTCGTCGTCGATGCGCAGCTCGGGCGGCAGCGGATCTTGCGTTGCGCGCAAACGCGCGAGTAGCCGCACCATGACGTGCGCCGCACCGACGCAGTGCGCGAAACGCGAATGCTCCGCGCCGGGAAACACGAGCGAGGTGAAGCCCAGCTGCCGCACGTTGCGCAGGCGCTGCACTTCACGCGTGGCCAGCAGCCGACCGATCACCCGATCCGCGACACCTTCGAAGGCCACCAAACCGTGAACGGGGTCTCGTAGAAGCATGGGTGACAGGACTCGAAAGGCCGCGAGCTTTCATACACCACGGCGCCGCGAGCGCAAAGGTCGGTGTTCAGCGCGCGAGCGGCGCAAAGCGGCCATCGCGTGGCACGGCGAAGGCATGCGCGCGCGCCGAGGTGATGGCAACGACGTCTTCGTGCCACAGCGGGATGACCGGCAGCTCCGTGCCCAGGATGCGTTGTGCGAGCGCGTATGCGTCGCGCCGGCGTGCGCGGTCGGTGGTGGTGCGGCCGCGCTCGAGCGCAGCGTCAAGCTCCGGGCTCGCGAAGCGCCAGCGGTTGGCACCCTCGTGGCCGCGCCCCGGAATGTAGCTGGATCCGAAGAACCAACTGAGCACGTGGGGCTCGATCAGCTCGGGCAGCTGCAGCATCGTGAGCTCGAAGCGACCACGATCGAGCTCGGAGATGAGCGTCGCAGTCTCCGTCGGCCGCAGCTCGGCATCAATTCCGACCTCGGCCAGCATCGCGGCAATGGCGCGCGCGATGGAGTTGCGAAAACGATCGCTGCCGCAACGCAGCGACAGGCGCAGACGGACGCCATCCGAGTCCGCGTGGAGGCCGGCCTCGTCCAAGAGTGCACGAGCGCGCTCGGGATCGAAATCGTAGCGCGGCGCAGTCCGGTCGAACGCCCAATGCCCGGGCGGAACGAAGCTCGTGGCCAGCTGCGCGCGACCGCCGAGCTTGGCGGCAATCAGCGCGCGACGGTCGATGGCATATGCGATGGCGCGGCGCACGCGCGTATCGCGCAGCGACGCGGCCCGCGTGTTGACGCCAATGTATGTGGTGCCGATGCCGGGTGCGCTGCGCACCTCGAAGCCGTCGCGTGCCTGAAACATGGGAACCAGCCCGCTCGGCACCGCGTTGAGCGCGAGATCTGCCGCGCCCGCCAGCATGCGCAAGGCGCGGATGTTGTCGTCACGCACCACCAGCATGCGCACGCGGGGAAAGCGCGGACGGCCTCCGAGCCAGTGCGGATTGGCTTGCAGCTCGAGCTTGCCCCGGTCGGCGCTGCGCAAGCAGTACGGCCCTGCACCGATGGGCGCTTCCCCTGACAGCGCAGCGATGTGATGCGACGCGTCTTCCGAGCGCACGATCGGCATCTCCAAGTCGGTGAGAAAGGTCGCATGCGGGCTCGTCAACTGGAACCGTACGTGAAGTGCGTCCACAGCCACGAGCTTCGAGATGCGCCGGTACTCGGAGGCATAGCGCGTCGCGAGCTTCGCATCGACGATGCTATCGAAGGTCGCGACCACGTCGGCCGCATCGAGCACCGAGCCGTCGCTGAAGTGCAGGCCAGCCCGCAGCGTGACGAGGTACTCGGTCTCCGACACGGTCTCGATGCGCTCGGCGAGATCCGGTTCGACCTCGAGCGTGTGCGGGTCGATCCGCACCAGGGATGCGAAGATGAGGCGCGACACCTTGTGGCCGTAAGCGTCACTCACGAAACGCGGGTCGAGCTCCTGCACCTCGCGGGGCAAGAGCACCACCAGCGCGTCGTCGTGGCGTGCGCCAGCGCTGCGACCGCAGGCAGCGAGGCACAGCCATGCCCCGAGCGATAGCGCACGACAGCTGCCGAGGCGGCGACGAGCTTGCGGCCGACGTTGCGGCGCCGGTCGGTTCCCGCTAGAAGCCAGCTCCTGCCCTGCCCGGTTCATCGGCGGCACCACGATGTCATGCGCCCACGTCCGTTTGCACGCTTCCTCGTCGATTTGTGCGCGTTCTCACGGCCTGTCTGCATCGCCGCGAGCATGGTCTGCGCTTGCCTTGTTCTGCTTGGCACGCCCACCCGCAGCGAAGCACAGACGCCAGCGCATGCGCCCGCCAAGAGCGTGACGGAGCTCGGCGACCAATTGCGCGCGCTCATCACCAACGCCCAGCTGGGTAACAAGGTCGGCATCTCCGTGCTCGACCTGGGCAGTCACCAAGTCGTCGCCGCGCACAATGCGGCCGTGCCGCTCAACCCCGCATCGAACCAGAAGCTGCTCACCGCAGCCACCGCGATGCTCGAGCTCGGCCCCGATTTCCGCATGCGCACCGGTCTGTACGGGCACATCGTGGGTGACGCCGTCAGCGGCGGACTGTGCCTCAAGGGCCACGGCGACCCGACGCTCGTGAGCACCGATCTGCTTGCCTTCGCGCAGCGCTTGGCCGACGAGGGCGTGCATCAAGTCGACGAAGTCGTGGTGGACGGCAGCTACTTCGACAACCAGATCCTGCCACCTTCCTTCGACGAGCAGCCCAACGAGATCGCGCCCTTTCGCGCTGCGGTGGCCGCAGTCTCGCTCAACGACAACGCCTTCACGCTGCGCGTGCGGCCTGGCGCGACCGAAGGTGCAGCAGCGTTCGCGAGCACCGACGCCTCCGGCTACTTCGACATCGACAACGGCCTGACCACCAGCGGCAAAGCCGCACCGAACGTCATCGCATCGCAGCGCCAGCGCGAAGACAAGCTGCAGCTGACCTTGCGCGGCAGCGTTCCGCTCGGCGGTTCGAGCTTGGCCTACGAGCGCCGCGTGGAGTCACCGCTGCACTACGCCGGCTACGCGCTGGTCGACGCGCTGCACGCGTTGCGCATCCAGGCACCCAAGCGCGTGCGCATCGCAGCCTGCCCCAACGACGGCGCACTCATCAGCATGAAGGTCTCGGCGCCGCTGTCCGAGATCCTGAGCAAGCTCGGCAAAGAGAGCGACAACTTCGTCGCCGAGATGGTGCTCAAGGTCATTGGCGCCGAGCGCAAGCGCAAGCCTGGTCGCAGTAGCGACGGTGTGACTGTGGTACTCGACACGCTCAGGCGTCTTGCCGTTCCCACGAGCGGCGTCTCGATCGTGAACGGCTCCGGCCTCTTCCACGGCAACGCCGTCACCGCGAACGCGCTCTCCTCGCTGCTCGCGGTGATGTACGCAAACCCCTCGCTACGCGACGACTTCGTCGCTCACCTCGCAGTCGGCGGCGTCGACGGCACCCTGGCCCGCCGCTTCCGCTCCCTACCTGCGCCGCGCATCGTCCGCGCCAAGACCGGCACGCTCGACGACGTCATCGCCCTCTCCGGCTACGTGCTAGGCCCCCAGCCCGGCAGCGTCGTCGCCTTCAGCTACCTCGCCAACGGGGTCACTGGCAAACACGCGCAGGCCCGCGACCTCATCGACCAGATGGTCGCCGCGATCGCCGCCTACCTCTACTCGAAGTGATCGGCGCGCCTTGCGCCCTATCCGCGGCTTACGTCCTCGGGACCTCGGTCACCGTACGTGAGTACGGCTCCCTCGGCCCCTGCGGGCGCGCTCGCGGCTAGGGCGCAATTCGCACCGATCACCGGCTGATCATGCGTATTCGCGGATTTGGCGGCGGATCTTGCCCAGAGCTTGCTCTTGCAGCTGACGGATGCGCTCGCGCGACAGATTGTACTTGTCGCCGATCTCCTTGAGCGTGAGCTCGTCCTCGTCGTCGAGGCCGAATCTCCAGCGCAAGATGCGCGCTTCCATGGGTGTCAGCGTGCCGAGCAGACGCAGCACTTCGTCGTTCCAGGTCTTGCTGACCAGGTTCTCGTACGGGTTGGGCGTGTTCTCTTCTTCGATGAAGTCGATGAACTTGCGACCATCCTCGTCGTTGACCGGACGATCGAGCGAGAACGGGGTCTCGGCCCAGTAGCCGCGGATCTTCTCGAGCTTCTCTGCCGAGATGCCGGTCTCCGCTTCGAGCTCAGCGGGGCTGGGCTCGTGTCCGGTGCGCGTGGCAATCGCTTGCGTGGCGCGCGCAACACGGTTGTACGTGTCGAGCATGTGCACCGGGATACGGACCGCGCGACCCTTGTCGGCCAGCGCACGGCTGATGGCGTGGCGAATCCACCACGACGCGTAGGTGCTGAAGCGGTAGCCGCGCGTGTGATCGAAGCGCTCCACGGCCTTCATCAGACCGATGTTGCCCTCTTGGATGAGGTCGATCAGCGGCAAGCGCCCGCGGTTGTAGCGACGCGCGATGGAAACCACCAAGCGCAGGTTCGCCGCGACGAAGCGGTTCTTCGAGTCGTGCTGCGCGCGGCGCGCACCCTCGACACGCAGCAGGTACTTCTTGAACGCCGCCGTGATCCGGATGTCGTCGCCCTCGATGTCGCGCTCGTCTTGGTACATGCCTGCGAGGCGATGCACAGCGCGATCGGACTCGTTCACGAAGATGCGGTCTGCATCCGAGACGCGCAGCTTCTTGGCGAGCTCGGTGCCGGTGCTCGTCCAGCGCGGCGACTCGCCCTTCTTGCTCGCGGCGACGCGCTTGGCCACGCGCGCAAGCTTGCGCATCGCGCCAACCTCTGCGGGCAACAGAATGTCGCCCACCATGTAGCGCTCGAGCACCGCCGCAACGGTTTCGTACGCGGGCGAATACGAGAGCAGCGCTTCCCAGTAGCCGATCTCGAGGCGCTCGACCTCTTGAGCAGCTTCCACCTCTTGGCGTGGCGTCAGCACGCGATGCACGGCCATCTCGCGGAAGTACTTGGACAAGGTGCTGTCGCCACCGACCTCGGTGCGCAGCGCTTTGATCACCCGCTCGGTGTCGACTTCGACTTCAGTGTCGTTTTGGGCCACGGAATCGGCCAGCGCGACTTCCATGTCAGAGGGCGGCGCGTCGTCACGCTCGCTGAGCTCGGCTTCAGGCTCCGAATCGCCTTCGTTGCGCTCGGTCTCAGGCTTCTCGCCGTCAGGCTTCTCGGTGTCAGGCATCTGCTCAACCGCTTTGGCAGCAGTCGCGACGGTCGCCTTGCGCTGTTTCTGTGGCTGAGTCATATCGTGCTCACTTCCGGTGCCGCGACTCGGGCGGGACTTGCGCTCCGCGAGGCTCGGCTTCACCTTATTGCGTGCACGTTTCGTGCCGCCTGCAGGCACACGCGCGGGGCGTTGAGCCGACCGGGATACGACCGAAGATTTCACTGCTTTTGCACGCGACATCACGAACTCCCAGTCGCCCCAAGCTCTGAACTAAGTTTCAACTACAGAAAAACTTTCCGAAACGGCAGGACCTGCGTTGCGGGGCTGCGACCGGCCCGACAAGCGCCCTACGCATAAGTACGGTCAACACCACTTACTTGTTGCGGCTCGAACCGTTCTTTTTCGGGTCAACGGCGACCTCCCCGAAAGTTTCCCAGTTCGGGGACGCCTGTACACCTTTCCTCACATTGGGTCAATCCAGGTTGGGGACGCTTTGCGAGACATGTGACGTTTCTCTCTTCTGCGTAAGTGGCCACTAGCCACTCGTCCTGTGGGCCGCGGCTGCGTTACACCTAGCGCCCCGCCTTTCGGCGCCCACAGCCATGTTCCAGAACTCAAGAACCACCTACTCCCCAAGTAGCTGCACGGGCCTGCTTTGGCTCTCGTGTTGGCTCTGGATCAACCCCGCACTCGCGCAGAGCGCTCCAGCGAAGCCGGCAGCCGCGATCGCCAGAGCTGCGGTTGCAGCCGAAGCACGGGTCGGCACGCCACCCACCGCGGTGAAAGTGTCGCTCGAGCTGCGCAAGGGTCAGGTGTTCCTGCGCGCCGGAAAGGCCGAGGCGCTCTTGCCGCTGTCCGAGGCTGCGCCGCTTGCCGTGGAGAACGTGGCGTTGCGCCGGGGCGGCGCGGCCGTGGTGCAGGTTGGACCGCCAGGACAGCCGGGAATTGCAGCGTTGATCACTCGCGGCCCCGCGGGGGTGGCCGTCGCTTGGGTCGGCGACTTGCGCTGGCATGGCGATCCAGGCGAGCGCGTGGCGGATGCGATCGAGACCGCGGACCGCGACGCAGATGGCATAGCCGACGTCGTAGTCGGAACGTATGACGAACGCGTGCGGCTGTGTGGTCAGGAGCACACGATCTTGGCGGCGCGCTCGCTGGACACCGGCGATCTGCAGCTCAAGGCGTTGCGGGTGCTGCCCACGGGCGTTGCAGCGCCCACGCAAACCCTGACCGCATCGCAGCAGAGCCCGGGGCCGACCGGGTTGCCGTTGCTTGCGGGGTTACGAGTCAGCGGAGCGTCTGCTGCCGAAGCGGGTTCAACGGCGAATCAGCTGCTCGACCACAAGCCGGATGCCGTCTGGGCTGCGGGCCAAGGGCATGCGGGGAAGTTCGAGTTCGTCACGCTGCGCTGGGACGGCAACGGTCAGCCGATCCGTGCGCTGGCGGTGATCGCGCCGCAGGCTGACGCTGCGCATGCCGCGCAGTGGGCGCGACCCAAGCGCTTGCTGCTCGTCGCGGACCACGGACAGGTGTTGCGCGCCGAGCTGCCGGCTGAACCCAAAGATGCCAAGCGCTGGTGGATCACGCCGCAAACGCCGCTGCAAACCACCTGCTTGTCGGTGATCTTCGAAGACACCGAAGCTGCGGGGCCGAGTGGAGATGCCGCAGCAGCTTTGGGGGAGCTCGAGGCGTACACGGATCTGGATTTCCCGGGTGGGTTGCAGCGTGCGGTGGAAGCGATGTTGCAGGATGGCCCGCACGCCAGTGACGCAGCAGACCTGCTCGTGCACGTGAACGCCGACCTGAGCGCGCCCATTGCGGCGGCCTGGCCGAAGCTCTCGACGCAAGCACGCCGGCGCGCGGTGCGCGTGCTCGGAGCGCATGTCGAGCAAGGCGCGAAGGTGCAGGAGCTCCTGGCGCGCGCGGTTGCTGACCCGGAGTCGGACGTGGCGCAGGCGGCGCTGGAGGCCCAGTTGGCTGCGTTGCCAAGCAGCGAAGCCACGCTAGAAGGGCTCGCGACCCAGAACGACGCTATCGGCGACCGCGTGATGGTGGCGCTGGCGCGCAAGGCTCCGGTGCAGGCGGTGGCGCTCGGGCTCAAGGCTATCGGGGCGACTGGCGGTGCCGAACGCACGAAGGTCCGCGACGCGGTGGCGCTCGGTCTCGAACATGGCGGCGTGCCCGCACTCGGCGCGGCTCAGGCGTGGGTCGATGCCTCGGCGGCGGTGCCTTTGGCAGGGCGTGCCAGTGCCGCGCTCGCGCTGTGTCAGGTCCCGACCGCGGCACCGCTCGCGTTGCGCTTGGTCCATGACGGGCTGGCGGCAGCGACCGAGTTCTCCGACCAATGGCGGCTCGTCAACGCAAGCGCGAAGCTCGGTGCCGATGTCGACATCGATGCGTGGCTCGCCAAGCTGGCGACCAGCGCCGATGCGCCTTGGATGTTGCGTGCGGCCGCGCTCGCCGCGCTGTCGGCTCGTGGCGCGACGCAAGCGAAACAGGTCGCCACGCAGGCGCTGGCCGACCCCTATCCGCGGGTGCGCACGGCGGCGCTCGCGAGCCTGGCCAATGGCCAAGATGGCGTCGAGCTTCTGTCCCGATATGCGCGTGATGACAAGTGGTTCTTGGTTCGCACCGCCGCGCTCGATGGCTTGCCGAAAAGCCCACGAGCCGAGTCGACTTTGCGCGCAGCGCTCGCGGACAAGACTGCAGCCGTGCGTGCTGCAGCCATCGCGGGTCTGCGGCGCCAGGCGGTGATCTCGGCGTGGACGGCCATCGCGCCGCATGTGGAGGATCCGAAGGAGTACCCCGAGGTCATCGGCGAAGGCATCAGCTTCGCGCGCGTGCTGTGTGTGGCGGATGCAACTGCCGCACTGGAAGCCGTGGTGGTCCGCGGTCTCAAACCCGAGGCATGGCAACCGGACCAAGAGCTGGCGCTCGGCGCGCTCGAAGCGCTCGGCATGCTCGGAGGCAGCGGCGGCACTTGGGCCGCAGACCAAGCCAACAACCCGCTCGTGCCTGCACCCGTACGCGCCAAGCTGGAGCGCGCTGCGAAGAGCCCGACCGCGTGTGTCCCAACACCGTGACATACGGCGCAAGCCCATGAAAAAGCGAGTGTCTGTAGGCGGTTGTGATCCCTTCGTACAGCGTGATAGGTTGCGCACTTCTCTCGAAACAGTCGGGACGGAAGGGACGCTATGAAGGCGCTTTCATGGATGCTCTGTGTGGGTGCGGTCGCTGGGATCGTACTGAGCGTGGCGGGCTGCGAGCAGACCGCACAGGCCAAGGTGCCAGTCGAAAGACTGCCCGATGTCAAACCGAGCCTTCCGTCGGTTCCGACCTTGCCGCCGGCGCCCTACCCGGTGCAGTTCCCCGACCAGTCGTACTCCGTGTACGGCTTGCGTCGTGCGTTGCGCCGCACCATCAACACCGAGCTCAACGTCACGGCGTACATCGCCAAGGTGTTCATTCCCGACGTCTGTCCGCCGAAGCAAAAGTGCCCGCTGCCGCCGGCGCCGCACATGTATCTGGCTGACAGCAAGACCGAGACCGACTCGGCCAAGATGGTGATCGTGGCGGGTTACGCCGAGAATCAAAAGGCCATCGACGACGCCATCGTCGCGGCCAAGAAGCCGAAGCCGAAGAAGGCGCCCGACGACGTCGAGATGCTGCCGATCCCGACCGACTTCTTCCAGGGCGCGAAGGTCAAGCTCAAGGGCCGCTTCACGTTCATGTCAGGCGCCGGCTTCCAGTCGAGCGAAGGCGTGCTCGACTACGTCGGTCACGAGACGCTCGAACCGGGCGTGCCTCCGGAAGACCCGAAGAAGAAGTAGCGCGCGCGTCGGCGAACGCTGCTGCCACGACGGCTACGGTGCAGGGGCCAGTGCGGGCGCTGCGTCGTGCGCTACTGTGTTGCGCGCGAGCAATGCTTCGACCGCGTCGGATGGCAGCGTGAACGTGAGGTCGAGAGCTTGATCGCGCGCGAACACGCCCGCTGCGCCCGCTTTGCCGATGAGCAGCGTGCGCGAGCGTTCGCCGGCGGCTAGCTTCTGGCGGACGGTGATGCGCGCCTGAGGATGATCGAAGCCCTGCTCGGGCGTGGGCTTGCCGTAGGGTGCGAGTGCGCTTGCGCGCAGCGTGGCGAGCGTGCGGGCGATGCCGTCGGCGCGCGGCGACGTCGCTGCCGAGGCACCGGCCATCACGAAGCCCGGGGCCGAGCCGGCAGCGTGCTCGATGCGCAGCGTGTTTGCGCCCTGCTCGATGCTCAGCGACAGCAGCTCCTCGACCGGCGTGGCGAGTGCGCTGCGCGAGACCAGCGGTTGCTCGAGTTGGTCGAGCAGCACCGGCGAGACCACGAAGACGGCAGGATCGCTGTCGAGCTGAGCATAGCGACCGTCGCTGCTAGCGGCGCCTAGCTTGAGGGTGTGCTCGCGGTTCGCGCTGCCGGTGGCCGCGGCCGGGTCGCGATAGCCCAGCGTCAGCGTCCATTGCGGATGCTGCAAGCCGTGCTCGGGGCGCGCCGCGTCGGCTGCGAAGCGCACGGCTTCGAGCGCGGAGACCAAGCGCACGATTTCGTCGACGACGCTGCGCTCGCAACTGGCCTGCACGGGGCCCTGGAAGTGGTAGCCGCTCGCGTCCTTGGTGACCGCTTCTCTGGTGCCGTCCGCGCGCACCAGAGCAAGATGCACGAAGCTCGCTTGCGGCTCTTCGAGCAAGCGCGGCTTGCGGAAGCGTGACACGGAGGCGCTGAGCAGCTCGTGCAGCGCCTGTGGAAACCAGAGCACGCTGTGATCGCCGCTACGCCCGGCGGCTACTTGATCGAGCTCGGCGCGACCGAGACGCAGCTCGTACGTAGCGCTGCCTTTGGCGCGTATGAAGCTGGCCACCACGCTTGCGTTGGTGAGGCCAGCGTCGAGCGTGGGTGCGACACCGGGGTCGAAGCGCAGCGCCGTGACCGCTCGCAGCGCCTTGAACCAGTCGGCAAGCGCCGCTGGATCCACGGCTCCACTGGCCTTCTGCTGGCCCTGCGTGCTCGAGCGATAGGTCCAGCTGTCGTCCTTCTGTTCCAGCGCGAGCTCGGCTTCGCCGACGCGTAGATTCACGCCGTGAATGTCAGCGTCGTCGAGGGGTAGCGCACGCGCTTCTCGCAGCTCCTCTGTGGGCTTGCGCAGCTTCTGCAGCTCCGCGTCGGCGGCGCACATCACAGGGCCTTCTTGGGCCATCACGTACGACTCACCCACATGGCTGTTGCAGCTGCTGCCGATGCGAAAGCGCAGCGTGCTCTCGCTGAATTTGTCCTTGGCCTTCTCGTCGTAGTTGCGCAGCTCGAGCGAGAGATCAGTGATCGGCGCGGCCAGGCCGTAGCTCGCAAGCTGGGCCTTGTCGTCAGTCACGTAGCGGGTCGCGCGCAGACCATCGAGCGCGTTGACGATCGCGGATACCGCGGGCTCCGATGCCAGCGTCTCCTGGGGCTTGCTCAACCAGAGCTGATCGCCGCGCTTGTCGATGATGCGTTCGCCGTGCGCGTCTGCCAGGCTGAGCTTGCGCGTGGCGTAGATGCTCACGCCCTCGTGCAACTCCTTGGTGTGGTACTCGGCGGGCTCGTGATCGAGCGTGCTGGCCACGTTCTTGCCGACCACGTACGCCTGCCTCGGGTCGGCCAGCTGCATGTACACGCCATCGCCTTGCGGCGTCTCTGTGCCGAGGGTGAACGAGAGCTTGGCATTGCCCACCTCGAACGCGACGCGGTAACGGGGCTTGTCGAGGCCGAAGCGCTGGGCGTCGGCGGGTTTGAGATCGCTCAAGGTACGCTTGGCGTCGATCCACTCGAGGTCACCGAGCAGGTTGTCGACAGCTTCGGTGTCGGCCTTGGCCGTGTACGGCGTCGAGACTTGCCACGCGCCCAGCCCGAGCGCGTTGGTCTTGTCAGCACCGCGCCACAACCGCGTCGTCACGCCCTTGCGCTGGATCTCCAGCACGGTCACGCGGTCGCGCACGAAGCTGTCGAGCACGCGGCCCTTGCGCTGATCGCGCTCGGTGGTGGTGACACTGCCGCGCTCGAAGACGACGATGAACGCCAGTAGCGCGAGCGCCAGAAACCCGAGAACGAGGCTGGTTCGCATGCGACTCTCCCCTGCCGTCACGCGCGCCGATTGAACCAGACGGCCAGGCCGAGCACGAACGCGGCACCCGGCACGAGCACGGCGACGCGAAACAAGAGCGCCCAGAGGTCGTCCTGGGTGAGCACCACGTTGCCGGTCTTGATCTTCTTCGGCGGGATGTCGATGAGCGCGGGGCGCTCGGTGAGCCAGCCGGTCCAGGCGCTCGCGAGGTGGAAGTTCGCGAGGTCCGGCGATTCGAGCAGCGGGCCCTGCAAGAAGTCGCTGTCGCCGACCACGAGCAAGCGGCCTCCAACCTTGTGATCGCTGTCGGTGTCGCTCTTGCCGAGCTGCGTGGCTACGGCCAATGACACCGGGCCGGGGATGTCGCCGGGGCCGGGCTTGGGTGTGTCGCCCTGCTTCACTTCAGCGATGGCGGTCTTGCCGAACGCTTGGTTGCTGGTGCGCAGCAAGAGCTCGACGCCTTGCTTGGTGCCCGTGGGGGACACGCTGCGCGCCAAGGTCATGAACACCCGTGCCGCGTGCTGCATGGCACGCGTGGTCACGTGATCGCCGAACTCTGTCACGACGAACTCGGCGGGGTTGGGCGACAGCAGATGATCTTGAGCGAGCTCCAGCACGAGCGCCCGGTCCAAGCGGATGCCGACGTCGCGTAGCGCGTCTTCGAAGCCTGTCACGGAGATCTGATCGAGTTGAATCACCGGGTCGAGTGCGAGCAGCACGTTGCCGCCATGCCCGAGGTAATCGAAGAGCAGCTTCACCTCGGCGGCGCTCCAGGCGCGCAACGGCCCCAGCACGAACACAGCGTCACAACCCGACGGCACTGCGGTCTGGCCCAGCGTGTCGAACGCGTCCCACACGATGTTGTCGTGGTGCAAACCGCTCTTGAGGCTGGCAAGTGAGCGCTCGGCACTCTCCTCCACGCTCCACTCGCCGTGGCCCTTGGTGACGCACACCTTGGTGGCGCGGCCGGCAGTGACCTGAGCGATGGCGCCGGTCAGCGCTTGCTCGGCCTTGATCTGCACTTCCTGCTGGCCGTCTCGATCGCCACCCGGTGCGCCCATGTCGGCGGCGACTAGATCCTCGCGACTGATGTGCCAGTTCTTGTCCCCCGCGGTCACGACGGCGGCGACATCGGCGCGTGCTTCACCGGTTTCGATCACGCCAGCAGCGATGCCGAAGCGTTGTGCGAGCAACTTGAACTGTGCGGCGTCGCGATCCGGGTCCACATGACGCACGTGGACGCGGTTGGAGGCTGCGGTGTAGCGCTTGAGCAGCTCGTCGGTGGAGGCGTAGCTGCCTTCGCCGCGCGACATGAACACGTAGATGTCGATGTCCTTGGTGAGCGCATGCAGCACGCTGCTCGACTTGGGCGAGAGCGTGAAGATGCCCTGCGTGGTCCAATCGAAGCGCTTGTAGTGGCGGAACGCGAGGTAGTTCACCATCACGATGATCGCCAGGACGAAGATGGCCGATGCACTGCCCGCCAGGGTCTGCATCACACGTCGCTCGCCCGCGCGAGCGGAGGCCACCGGAGCCGCTGCTGGCTGTTGGTCTTGCATCAGCTACCTCGTCCCGATGCCAGCGCGCGCACCGACAGGAACAGCGCCGCCGCGGCGATGCTGGCGTCGTAAACCAGATAACGGGTGTCGACGATGCCCTTCGAGAACGAGGCCATCTGCGTCCACAACCCGAGGTACTCGAACACGGCGCGCAAGTCGTCGCCGACGTTGGCGTAACCCGCGAGCCCGATCACGAACAACCCACCGAGCACCAGGAAGGTGAGCATGGCAGCGACGATCTGATTGCGTGCGACCGCGCTCATGAACAAGCCGACCGCCATGTAGAACACGCCGACCGAGAACAGGCCGAGGTAGGTTGCGCCGATCGCGCCCCAGTCGACGGTGTTCTTGCCGGCGCGCGCCACGAGCCAGACGTACGAAAGCGTCGGCGTCCACAGCACGGTCCAAAAGGTGAGTGCCGCGAGGTACTTGCCGAGCACGACAGAGACTTCGCTCACCGGCGCAGTCAGCAGCGGTTCGATCGTGCCCGACGAGCGCTCTTCCGCGAGCAAGCGCATGGTCATGACCGGCGCGAACACGAGCAGTGGTAAGTAGAAGAGCGTGGTGCCGCCAAAGAAAGCTGTGAGCAGGTTGGCCTCGCCGCCACCGCCCGCTTGCTGAGCGAACACGAGCGCGAGGATGTAGAACACGATGCCGAAGAACAGCAGCCACACGGTCATCACGACGTAGGCGATCGGCGAGACGAAGAACGAGAACACTTCGCGCTTGGCGATGGTCCACACGGCGTTCATACGCTGGCTCCCGGCTTCGGGTCTGAGTCGGCTGGCGCGGTGGTGGCAGGGGCAGGCTCCGCGTGCTGCGCGGCCGCATCGGCGGTGGTCAGGCTGGCGAACACGTCTTCCAGCGAGGTTTGCTCGCGGTGCAGCTCACGCAGCGACAGGCCGGCTGCAGCGACTGCGGCGAATACGGCCTCGGCGACCTCGCTGGAGTCGACCTCGAGGCGGTACCGCAAGAGAGGCGCCGCGCCCTGCTGCTCCGTCACCACGGTATCTAGGATGCCGCGCACGCCGCGGGTGTTCTTGAGCAGCGTGTCCACCGCGTCGCGCGCGCCGCGGGCTTCCACCACCAGCGCCTGACGGCCTTCCTGCGCGACGCGCAGGGTCGAAGGCGCGCCCTCGCCCACCAGCCGACCTTTGTGGATGATCAGCACGCGCCCACAGGTCGACTCGACCTCGGGCAGGATGTGGGTCGACAGCAGCACGGTCTTCTGACCGGCCATGCCACGGATCAGATCGCGCACCTGGCGGATCTGGTTCGGATCGAGGCCGGCGGTGGGCTCGTCGAGCACGAGCAGCGGCGGGTCGGCCACCAGTGCATCGGCGAGACCAACGCGCGAGCGGTAGCCCTTGGAGAGCTGACCGATGATGCGGTAGCGAACGTCGGTGATGTTGGCGAGCTGCAGCGAGGCGTCGACGCGGGCCTTGAGCTGTGAACGCCGCACGCCCTTCAAGCTGGCGCGGTAACGCAGGTACTCGTCGACCCGCATCTCGCCGTACAGCGGCACGGATTCGGGCATGTAGCCGATGAAGCGGCGGGCTTCGATGGGGTTGCTGATGGCGTCGATGCCGCCCACGCGGATGCTGCCGTCGGTGGGCGTGAGGTAGCCGGTGAGCATGCGCAGCGTCGTGCTTTTGCCGGCGCCGTTGGGGCCAAGGAAGCCAATGACCTCGCCCCGGTTGACCGAGAAACGGATGCCATTGACCGCCAGGCGGTCGCCGTAGGCTTTGGTGAGGTTGTCGACTTCGATCACGGCCAAGTCCTGCGCCAGCCCGTTTCAGCGGCGAGCGGGCGAAGTAGCCGATGCTCACCGGCGGCGCAAGATCAACCCGGCCGGCGGCCGAAGCTTCCCAAATGCCCGATTTCCTTCGGAGGATCACGCGTGCTCCCCGGAATCACAAACGATTCCGACCTCCCCGAGCTCACTTCCCGCAGCGCCTGCCCAGGCTGTGAACGCTGGCGCGCAGCGCGGCAACCGATGGCTTGGAGCGTACGCGTGATATCGTCCACAGCGAGTGTGTTGCCTCCGGCGGCCAGCTGGCTCCGAGGCCAGGCCGAGCCAAAGGCCCAAACCGCCATGGACGCTCTGGACCCTCTCGTACGGCGCGCCCAAGCCGGCGACGAGCGCGCGCTGCACGAGCTGTTCGTGCGACATCAGAAGGACGTGGCGCGCATCGTGTTCCGCGCGCTCGGACCGGACGCCGATCTCGAGGACGTCGTCCAAGACGCGTTCATCCAGATCTTTCGGTCCATCGCGCGCTTCCGCGGCACCTCGAAGTTCAGCACCTGGTTGTACCGGGTGGTCACGAACGTAGCGCGCATGCACCTGCGTAGTCGCAAGGCGCGACCGCAGATGGCGAGCGGGGTCGCGCCCGAACAAGTGCTGCACGCGAACCCAGAAGACGGACCGGAGCGACTGGCGCAGCGTCACGCGCGCATGCGGGCGCTGTACCGGCACCTCGACAAGCTCAGCGACAAGAAGCGCACCGTGCTCGTGCTGCACGACTTCGAAGGGCTCGCGCCCGCGGAGATCGCGCAGGTCGTCGAGGCGCCCGTGCTGACCGTGCGCACGCGTTTGTTCTACGCGCGCAAGGAGCTGTACGCAGCGCTGGCCGATGATCCAGAGCTGAGCGAGATCGCCGCGCAGTTGCAGAAGGAAGCCGGCGACAGCGAGAAAAGCGCAGGTGTGCCGTGAGCGAGGCGCACACGCACGAACCGAAGCTGCAGGCGCTGCACGCGCTGCAGGCGCAGCGTCTTTCGGAGGCGGGACTTGCGCGCTTGCGACGTCACCTCGCGCAGTGCGAGCCGTGCAGCGCAGCCCTGCGCGGCCTGCGCTTGCACGCGGCGCTCAGCGCAGACCTGCGCGCGAGCACTCCGGAGCTCGCCTTCGGACGCATGGAGCTGGCCATGCGCCAGCATGCTCGGCAGGCGGCGCAGCGTTCGCGCGTGCTGCGCTTCGCGGTGCCGGTCGTGGGCGCTCTGGCGGTGGCAGCTGCGTTGCTGCTGCTGGTGCACCGACCCGTGCGGACTCCGCAGCCGCAAGCCACGCATACGGTGGTGGCTAGCGAAGTCGCTACCCGCGAGCCTGTGCCGCTGCTGCACGCTGTGGTGACCGCGCTGCGTGGGCAGGCGAGCGTCTCGAGCGCCCAGCTCGCAGCGCAGCCGCTGGGTGTGGACCGCGTGGTAAACGAGGGCGAAGTGCTCGCGCTCGAGGCCAACGCCGAGCTGCACTTGCGGCTCGCGGAGCAGACGGCGATAGCCTTGCAGGACGGCGCGCGCGTCGAGCTACGCGCCTTGCGGCAAGGCGAGATTCAGCTGGGCTTGCTGTCGGGCAGCGTGACGAGCCAGGTGCATCACTTGGTTGCAACCGAGCGCTACGAGGTGCACGCGCTGGGCTACACGGTGGCAGTGCGTGGCACCCACTTCTTGGTGTCTGTCGCCAATGGGCAGCTGCGTGTGGTGGTCGAGGAAGGTCACGTGGTCGTGACTGACCAGAACCACCAGGTCGTGGGTGACGTGGTGGCACCGGGGGTGTTCGAATCGGGTGCGAGCAAGCTCGGCGCGCTGGCGACGAAGCTCGTGAAGCCTCGCGTGGCGGGCGTGCCGGGGACGCTGTGGCCGGCGCTGGTGTTGCCGGCGTGGCGCAACGTTGCAGCCTGGCAGGTGGATGGCAGCACGTTCGCCGCGAGCGCACAGCTCGCGATGCGCGTGCCCACCGGCGAGCTGACGCTGACCGCGCAACTGGGCGACGGCCAGCTGCGCAAGACGGTGGTGACCATCCCCCCCGAGGGCTTGCGTGTGGAAGACGACGTCCTGCGCCGCTTGACGCGCGTTGCAGACGACGAGCCCCGCGAGCTCAAGCCCGAGGCGATCATGGGCGTGGTGCAGCAGGGACTGCCCGTGCTGCAACGCTGCTACGAGCTCGGCCTCAAGCAGCAGCCGGCGCTCAGCGGCCGGCTGACGCTGCGCATCGCGGTCGACGGCGCCGGGCGCGTGACGCGGGTGGCGCCGCGCGGCGACGCAGGCGGCGTGCCGGAAGACTTGATGAGCTGCATCCGTGCGGGTGTCTCGCGCTGGCGCTTCCCGCCCACGGGTGGCTCGGGCCTCACCTTCGACGCGCCGATTCGCCTCGAACACCAGCACCAACACTGAGCAATCCGCCGCTTTTTCGCCGGCCAGCGCCGTCGTGGCTACGATGAGCCCGCGATGGACCGCAGCTCACCGCTTGGCCGAAGGTTCGCGCGCGGCCTCTTGTATGCTGCTGCGCTTGCGGGCGGCGCCTTGCTTGCGCATGTGACCGGACCGGCAAACAAGCCGTCGCAGCCGGCGTCGCCGGCGCACGCAGACATCCGACTCGCGCAAGCGCTGGCCGCGCCCTTGTCGCTGGGCCCCCAGCCCGCAGGCGCGAGTGAGCGGGTCGCTGCCGCGCTGCCCGAAGCGCTGGCCCTCGATGCACCCAACGCACCCGGTCAGCTGCCAACCCGCAGCAGCGCGGACTATCGCGATGGGCTCATCATCGACGGAACCACCTCGCATCGCTTGATTCTCTTCAGCTTCGACGACGGGCCCGACGAACGCACGACCCCGCTCTTGCTCGATCGCCTCGACGCGGTCGGCGTGAAAGCGGTGTTCTTCTTGGTGGCGAGCCGCATTGCTGGAAACGGCGCACGCGAGCGCGTGCAGGCAGAGCTCGCCAAGGAGATCGTCGCGCGCGGGCACTTGATAGGCAGCCACACCGTCGACCACCAGCAGCTACCGTTGCTCAGCGACGAAGATGCGCTCGAGCAAGTCGCGGGCGCAGAAGCCATCTTCCAGCGTGTGGTGGGCTTTCGCCCTTCCCTGTTCCGGCCACCGGGCGGCGCACGCTCCGGTCGCATCGATGAGCTGCTCGTGTCACGCCACTACACGACCGTGCTGTGGAACCTGAGCGCTGGCGACCCGCAGGTGCGCAGCGCGCAGGACGTGTTCGACACCTTTGTTCGCGTGCTCGAGCGACGCGAGCGTGAAAATGGCGAGCGCGGTGGCGTGCTGCTCTTGCACGACACGCACGCTTGGACCGTCGATGCGTTCCAGCTGATCTGGGCCGAGCTGTGGGCGCGCAACTGCCGGCTACTCGCGCAAGGTGAAGAACTCTACGACGTCGTGTCGGATCTGTCGTTCTTCTATCAGCCACGCGGCGCAGCACCGGCGGGCTTCATCGCCGCACCGGCCGAGCCCGACGCGGCCGTGCTCGCGGAACGTCAGGCGCGCCTGCGTGCCGAAGCCAGAACCCGTTGCAACGCGAGCGACGGTTTCTGACACTTGCGACGCGTCAGTCGCAGGCCTTGTCCTTCAAGCCCAGGACCTGCCCGACCAGCGATTGCGAGGTCTTCACGCAGCCGAAGCCGGTGGTGTCGTCGATGAAGCCGCACATTCCGTCGGGGCCGCAGCAGCCCTGCACGACGTAGCTATCCGCGCCTGCGTCCTCGCCGGCATTGACCATCTTTCCGTCGAGCGACTCCGCGGGGCACTTCGCGCTCTTGGTTCCCGGTGTGTTCTTGGGCAAGCAGGGGATCTTCGGGTGGGTGTTGACGATCAGCGAGCCGCCATCGGCTTCCATCAAGCTCTTGAGCGCAGCGGACAAGGGGATTTGGTTGCCGTTCACGTCCGACACCATCGGACTGTCGGCCTTGATGCCGCACGCGCCGGACGGCGTATCGAGGCAACAGGCCTGGCCGCCCCACATGGCGTCATCGGCCGTGACGGTGCATTGCTTGCTGCCGCAGGCCACGGGCTTGGCGGCGACGCCGGCATCTGCGGTGCCGCCGGTGCTCTTCTTGTCGCCGCCGCAGCCCAGGCCGCACAGCAACGCACTCAGCACGATCCAACCCAGATACCGCCCTTGGTAAGTCATGTTCCTTGCTCCATCCCAACCACGGCGGCGAACCGCTCACGCGTTCTGCCGGGCCCGGCGGGCGTAATATTTCCACACAATGGGGCGGCGCGGGCCAAAAACCAACCCGGGCGCTCCATGGCCTGGGACTGGCCTGGGACAGGGCGCGATTGACTGCGGGCAAGAAACTGCCTACATGCTGCGATCGTGGCCGCCCTTGTCGCGAAGTGTAGCGCATGTGGGTTCGAGAACCCGCGGGGCTGGGTCTCGTGCGCGCGCTGCGGTCAGCTGCTGGGGCCTGCGCCTGACCGGCACACCACGGGTTCCGGCGAGACCGACACCACGCGCAACGCGCCCTTCCCGTCGGATGGCCCGCAGCCGCCCGCAACCGACGAAGACCACACCAAGTTGTTCCGCTCGCCGGAGTGGTCGACCGACGCGCGACCGCTGATCGGGCAAGAGGCGTCCATCGAAGCGATGCGCCGGGGTATCCAGCTGGCGTTTGGCCACAAGCGCCCAGCGCTCGTCGGTGTCGAGGGCGCGCGCGGCGCCGGGCGCACCCGTCTGCTGCAACGCGCCAGCGAGCTCGCGGCCAAGAACTACGTCGACGTGCGCGTGGTGTACGCCGCCTGTCGCGGCCGCGATGAAGGCGCGTACGCACCGTTCTCGCGCTTGCTCATCGAGCGCTTCGGCATCACGCCCGCGTCGTCGCCGACGAGCGTGCGCGCGCAGATGGCCACGACCGTGGGCGAGGTG
Source organism: Pseudomonadota bacterium (assembly GCA_017881185.1). Taxonomy (GTDB): domain Bacteria; phylum Myxococcota_A; class Polyangia; order Polyangiales; family JAFGIB01; genus JADGRF01. Next base: position 19,758 of record JADGRE010000059.1, read on the forward strand.
CTCGGCAGCAGCGACCCGACCGAGGTCGCCGAAACGACGCACCTGCTCGGATACATCGCGGGCGTGCCATTTCCTGATAGCCCGTTTCTCGCGAGCCTCGAGACCGAGCCGCTCGAGCTGCACCTGCGGGCGTGTCTGGCGATGCGCAAGCTGCTGGAAGGCGACGCTCGCCATCGACCGCTACTGATCTTGCTCGACGACTTCGATCAAGCCGAGCCCGATGCGTGGCAGCTGCTCGAGACGCTGCTGTCGGCGGTGGCGCCGCTGGCGTTCGTCGTGAGCGGCCAGGAAGCGTTGACCGAGCGCGTGTCACACGTAGCCCAGCGCGCGCACACGGAGATCACGCGCATTCGTCCGCTCACCGACGCGGAGGTGAGCGAGCTGGCCATCGCGCTGATCCCCGGGCTACATGCCACGCCGGAGCCGTTCGTCTCGGCGCTCAAGCATCGCTCGCGGGGCAACGCCGGCGCACTCAAAGAGTTGATTCAAGCGCTGCAAGAACGCGGGCTGTTCCATCAGACACAGCAGGGCGTCGAGGTCGATCTTGAGAAGCTCGAGCGCGGAGACCTGCCGCTCACGATGGCCGATGCCATCCGTGCGCGTCTGTCGGCGCTGGAGCCCTTCGAGTTGCTGGTGATGCAGCAAGCGTCGGTGGTCGGCGAGCTGTTCTGGGATGGCGCGCTCTTGGCGATTCAACGCTCCGAGCGCGAGCGACCCGAGCTCGCGTCCGATCCGATTCGCTTGTGGACCGAGGATCGCGACGAGATTCGCATGAGCGAGGCCCTCAACCACCTGGAAGCCAAGCGCTTCATCGTGCGCATCGCCGAGGCCGAGGTGCCGGGGTTGCACGAGTACACCTTCCACTTCGCGGGTGCACGCGCCGTCATCTACAACGACTTGCCGGAACCCGTGCGCGTGAGCCGCCACGGCATCGTCGCGCGCTGGATGATGATGGCCTCTGGCATGCCGTCCGACGGTCTGGCGGCGATTCTCGCACCGCACCTGGAGCGCGCCGGGCAAAAGACGCGTGCTTCGGAAGCGTATCTCGCCGCGGCGAGCGACGAACGCCAGCGCATGCGCACGACCATGGCGCTGCGCTACATCGAGAAGGCGTTGCCGCTGGTTGGGCCGGAAGAAGTCGCCACCCGCATCGAAGCGCTGCACGAGCACGGCTCGCTCTTGACCACGGTCGGGCGCTACGACGAAGCCGCGGAGTCGTTCAAGGAAATCGTCGATCTGGCCTGGCGCCTGGGCGCGCGTGGCACAGGGGGCGCGGCGCTCAATCGCATCGCGCGCATCCACAGACAGCGCGGCGAGCACATCCGCGCGCTGGACTATCTGAAGTGTGCGCTGCTGTTGTTCCGTGCGGCAGACGATCAACGCGGCGTCGCGAGCACCTACGACGACCTCGCGCAGGTGCACCGCATGCTCGGCAACCTCGATCCTTCGCTCGTCGCGGCGAAGGAAGCGCTCGACATCCGCACCGCCATCAAAGACAAGCGCGGTCAGGCGGTGTCGTTGAACACAATCGGCTTCATCGAGCTCGACCGCGGCAACTTCGATGCGGCGCAGACGCGCTTCGATGCAGCGCTGGCCATCCGCGAAGGCATCGGCGACCACGAAGGTGCGGTGCAGACGCGCATTGGGCTGGGCAAGCTGGCGTACCACCAGGGTCGCCTGGCCGATGCCATTCGCTTCTACAAAGCGGGGCTCGACGGCGCCCGCGAGATGGATAACCAGCGCTTCCAGAGCTACCTGCTCAACCACTTGGGCGAGGCGTACCTGGCGGACGGCAAGACCGAGGACGCGCTGGCGATGCTGCTGGACGCGCGGCGGCTGGCGCAGGGCATGCGCGACCAGCGCGTGTTGTCCGAGATTCAGCGCAACTTGGGCCTGGTGGCGCTGCAGCGTGGCGATCCGCGCGCCAAGGAGCAACTGGATGCGGCGCTGGCGTTGGCGCGCGACTACGGCACGCGTGAGGCCATCGCGCTCGCGCACCGCGGCATCGCGCGCTGGCACGCGCGCACCTTGTTCGATGGGGCGGGGCAGCCCGGAGGAGACGCCGAAGCCACGTTCCGAGAGTCGATTCGGATCTTCCAGGAGTGCGGCAACCTGCACGAGGTTGCGCGCACGCAGGCCGAGCTGGGCTATCACTTGATCGAGCGCGGCCTGACGCCGCGTGCTCGCGAAGCGCTCACGCAGGCGTACCTGACCATGAAGCGGCTGAGCCTGCCGGAGCTCGCGAAGGTCACGGACACGCTGGCCCAGCTCTGACGCCAGGTCCGGAGCCACGCGTCGCCGGGTGTATGCTCGGCGCGTGCTCGAGTCCGTGCCCAATCGCCCGCGTGTGCTGATGACGGCCGTGCTGGTGGTGACCTTGGCGCTCGCGCTCGTGGCCGTCCGACGAGGCCGCAGCGTCGCGGCCGAGCTGGCGAGCGCGCGCAACCTGCGCAGCTCGCAGTACGTGGGCTCGCAGCAGTGCAAACGCTGCCATGCGGGTCACTACGCGAGCTGGCAGCGCACGTTTCACCGCACGATGACGCAAGAGGCCGGGACACGCAGCGTGCTCGGTAAGTTCGATGGCAGCACGCTCGACTACATGGGCGTGCGCGCACGCATGCATCGCGGACCGCTCGGCGAATTTCTGATCGACTGGAGCGCCGGCGGGGCGCAACGCTGGCAGGCGCAGGTGGTGCGCACCGTGGGCTCGCACCGTTACCAGCAGTACCTGGGCAAGAGTGCCGACAGGTATTTTCGGCTGCCGATCGCGTGGGATGTCGAGCAGCGCCGCTTCATCCACATGAATGGGGCGTTCCTCACGCCGGATCCGGTCTTGCCTGCAGCAGGTTCTTCGGTGGAGCGCGCCGACTACGACCGGCACGTGACGCGCTGGAACGACAACTGCGTGTTCTGCCACAACGTGCACCCCAACCCCGGCTGGGACGAGCGACGCGGGCAATTCACTACGCAGGTGGCGGAGCTGGGGATCGCCTGCGAGGCGTGTCACGGGCCGGGCAGCCAGCACGTCGCGCGCAACGCAGACCCGTGGCGTCGCTACGCGTTGCACCTGACGCACGTGCCCGACACGAGCATTCGCAACCCCGCGCGCCTCGGTGCTCGGCGCAGCGCGGAAGTGTGCGGGCGCTGCCACGGCCAGCGCATCTCGGCAGATATCGCGCGCGTGCACCGCGATGGCGACCCGTTCATTCCAGGCGAAGAGCTCAGCGCCTACTCACGGCCGCTCGCGGTGGACACGACGCAGAACGGTGTTACCGGGCTGTTTGCGCCACGCTTCTGGCGCGACGGGACCGCGCGACTCACTGCGTACGAGTACCAAGGCTACTTGCAGTCCGCGTGTCGACGCAGCGCTAGCTTCAGCTGCGAGACTTGCCATGCCATGCACGCCGGCGACCCGCGCGCACAACTGCGACCGCAGCGTGAGGGGGACGCGGCGTGCGTCGCCTGTCACTCGCAGTTTGCCAGCACCAGCGCACGTGCCGCGCATTCACACCATCGCGCCGATGGTCCGGGGGGCAGCTGCATCGCCTGTCATATGCCCAGTGTGGTGTACGGTTTGGTCAGCGTGCACCTGAGCCACCGCATCGAGCGCCCCGACCCGGCGCAGCAGGCACGCCAGGGGCGCCCCGATGCCTGCACGCTGTGTCATGTGGATGCGTCACGGCCGTGGGCAAGCAGCGCGCTGGCGTGGTGGTCGCGCGGCGCAAATGCCGGCGACAGTGCGAACACCACAGCGTCTACGCCGGCCGTGACTGAAGCGCTGCTCGGTGGCGACCCCATCGAGCGCGCAGTTGCGGCCCACGCGCTTGGCCAAGCCAGCGCGCACTTCGCACCCGATTACCTGGGTCACGTGCTCGGGCTCTTGCTGGACACGCTCGAGACGGACAACTACCCGGCAGTGCGTGCAATTGCACTGCGCTCGCTGCGCGCGATGCTGCGACGTGCACACTCACCTGCGCTCCACGCCGTCGACTGCTACGAGCCTACGGCGCTGCCCGAGGCGCGCTCGAGCTGTCTTTCGCAACTGCGACGCGTCCTGGGTGCGAGTGCGGTAGTCTCTGCCGACGTGGACCTACGCGCGGCCCTGCGCGCCCGCGCCGACACCACGGCCATCGAGATCGGCGAATGAACCCGGAGATCGTCACACAAGAGGCCGCAGCCGCACGCCGCTTCGGCTGGAGCAGTCTGTGTGTCTGGGCCGCGACCGGCCTGAGTCTCGAAGCAGCGCAAGGCTGGAAGCTCTCGAGCTACCTCGACGACGAGTTGACGCGTCAGCTGCTGCGCCTGGGGCACGCGCACGGCGCGGTCTTGTCGCTGATGTTGCTGGTGTACTCGAGCGCGGGTGTGCCCGTGCTCGAACAGCGTGAAGACGCTGGAGCCTCCGTGCGCAAGCTGCTGTGCGCCGCCGCGCTGCTCATCCCGGTGGGGTTCACGCTCGGCGCGTTCGGACACTCCGAGTCCGATCCCGGTGTCGGGGTCTTGCTCGTGCCGGTCGGTGCGCTGTGCTTGTTGGCTGGACTCGGCCAGCTGGCGCTAGTGAGCTTTCGTAGCCGCTGACGGGCGCGCGTCAGCGCTCGGGTGTGCGCCGGGCCAGGATCCGGAACACCGGCAAGCCGTCGGCGATGGCTCGCGTCTCGCGGTTGCTCTGCGCGCCGTACGGGTTGTCGGCGATGTAGTCGCCTGCCGGCAACTCGAAGCCCGGGTGCTCGCGCAGATCCTCGATGAAGGTCTGGGCGCGCTCTTCGACATCGGTCTGGATGAACAGCTCACCGCCCGCACGCAGCAAGCGCGCGACGGGGTCAAAGGTCTCCGGACCGCGCAACCGACGCTTCGCGTGGCGTGCCTTCCACCACGGATCGGGAAAGTGCATGAACACGCGCGTCACGCCGCCCACGGGCAGCATGCGCGGCAAGAGCTCGCGCGCGTCCGCGCCGAACACGCGCACCTGGTCGAGCCCCATGCGCTTGGCGCGCTGCTCGACCACGTAGGCCCACTTGCGTTTGATCTCGATGCCCAGGATCCGCGATCCGGGCGCTGCCTGGGCACGCTGCAACAGGAACTGCCCGCGGCCGAAGCCGATCTCGAGCTCGATCTCGCCACCTGCCGGCAGCAACTGCTCGAGCTCGAGCGGGCCCTCGGGCGGGGCCGGGGCCAGGGCTACGTAGCGCCGCGGATCCGGTTCTTCGCGCGGCGCTGGCTGCGGGTCGCTCTTGGTCATCGGGAGGCGCGGCATAGGCCAGCACACGCGCTTGTGCAACTGCTTGCGACCTGCTGGCTCGCAGGAAGCGTCGCACCCCAGCTGCTGGCCAAAGCAGCCGATGGCGTGCCTTGGCATCGATGTAGGTTCCCGGATTCCTTGACCAAATGCGCCGGCTTGTGGTCTCCTCATACGCACTGCTTGCACTATCGCGCGACGCAGATGCGCGGGGAGCCACAGCGTGCCGGTAAACATTCTCGTTGCGGACGACAGCGTGACCATGCGCCGCATCCTGGAGCTGACGTTCCAGGGTGAAGATGCGCGAGTGACCTCAGTGGACAGTGGCGACGCCGCCGTGCGCAAAGCGATCGAGCTCGTGCCGGACGTGGTCATCGCCGACTTGTCGATGGGTGGAACAGGCGGGACCGACGGCTACGCCGTTGCTGCCGCCATCAAGTCCACGCCGGGGCTCGAGCGCACAGCCGTGCTCGTCATGGCGAGCCAGAAGCATCCGTACGACGAAGACAAGGGCAAGTCGGCCGGCGTCGACGACCACCTGCTCAAACCGTTCGACACGCAGCACGTGATCGACCGCGTGAAGCAAGCGATGGCCAAGCCGCGCAACGCGCCCGCTGCGGGTGCACGTCTGCCGGCGGCACCGCCAGCCGCCACGCCTGCTGCGGCAGCTGCGGCTGCAGCCGATCGCCAAAGCCGAGTCGGCGGCAAGACCATCGCGTTCGGCAAGCCGCCGATGGGTGCACCCATGCCTGCAGCCGCGCCTGCGCCGAAGCCTGCCATGCCGCAAGCGGCCGCCCCTGCCCCGCGCCATGCGCCACCAGCTGCTCCTGTCGCCAGCGCCGCCGCCAGTGCTACCGCCAGCGCCACCGCCGCGGGCTCCGACATGGAGCACAAGCTGAGCGGCATGGGTCTGTCCGCAGACCAGGTTCAGGGCGTGCTCGCGTTGTCGCGAGAGGTCATCGAGAAGATCGTCTGGGAGATCGTTCCCGATCTGGCCGAGACCCTCATCAAAGAAGAGATCAAGCGGCTCACGGCCGGCTGAGACTTCGTGCAACCGCCCGACACCATCCGCTTCTACTTCAGCTTCCGCAGCCCCTACAGCTGGCTGGCGCTGCACCGGCTGGATGCGGCGCTCAGCAATAGCGGGCTGCCGATCGAGTACATCCCGGTGTTTCCGCCGCCGAACTACGCCAACGACCCGACCAAGGTCCCGGCGAAGGCCGCGTACATCCAGCATGACATCGCCCGCATCGCGCATGCCTACGGGATCGCGTTCAAGATGCCGGAGGTCATGGACTGCGAGTGGGTGCGCCCGCATGCCGCGTACGTGCATGCCGCCGACCAAGGCAAGGGGCCCGCGTTCGCGCGTGCCCTCTACGCGGCGCGCTTCGGTGAAGGCAAGGATGTCGGCGACGATGCGGTGGTCGCCGAGTGCGCCAAGCAGTTGGGGCTCGACCCCGTGCAGACCATCGCAGCCCAAGGCGACGCCACGCTGCAGGAGCGCGTGGTGCTGGGCATGATGCGCGGCGCGCAGGAGGACGGCATCTTCGGCGTGCCGCTGTTCGTGTTCCAGGGCGAGCGCTACTGGGGCAACGACCGCATCGAGTGGCTGCTGCGCGCCATCGACGCCGCCCGCGGCAAGCCCGTGCCGGATCTGCAGGCGAATCTGCTCTCCCCGGTGCACATGGGCTGAAACGGGCCAAGCCGCGGCCATGCGCGCCAGCCCGCCCCGCCGCGTGTGGCTTGAGGCCGTGCGGGGAATGCGTCATACAGGCCGGCCATGACGACCGAGCTGGCCAAGGCCTACGATCCCCGCGAGACCGAGCCGCGCTGGTACCGCTTCTGGGAAGACAACGGCTTCTTCACTGCGAGCGCCGCCCCTGGCGACAGCCGCAAGCCGTACACCATCGCGATTCCGCCGCCGAACGTCACCGGCTCGCTGCACATGGGCCACGCTTGCCGAACGACCTTCGAGGACGTGCTCATTCGCTACCACCGCATGTGCGGACGTAACGCGCTGTGGATTCCAGGCACCGACCACGCCGGCATCGCCACGCAAGTCGTGGTCGAGCGTCAGCTGGCACGCGAGCAGCTCACCCGCCACGACCTGGGCCGCGAGAAGTTCATCGAGCGCGTGTGGAAGTGGAAAGGCGAGTCGGGCGGCCGCATCTTGCAGCAGCTGCGCGTGCTCGGCGCCTCGTGCGACTGGAGCCGCGAGCGCTTCACCATGGACGAGGGCTTGTCGCGCGCGGTGCGCCATGCGTTCGTCACGCTCTACAACGAGGGCCTGATCTACCGCGACACGCGGCTGGTGAACTGGGACGTGCAGTCGCAGACGGTGCTCTCGGATCTCGAAGTGGAGAGCGAAGAGAACGCGCAGGGCGAGCTGTTC
>JADGRE010000210.1 GCA_017881185.1 Pseudomonadota bacterium
CGACTTTCGGATTCGAAGTCCGACGCTCTATCCAGCTGAACTACGGGCGCAGGGTGACGGCGCTTAACTAAATGGATTCCGCGGGAAAATCCAGTGGGTTCAGCCGGCGATCCCGCGACTGCAGCTAGCCTTGCTCAGAAGCACACGCCGGTGCCGTTGGGCTGCGGATGGCAGAGCTGTTGCGCGGGGCACGTGCCTTTGACGTAGCTGCCCACGCCGCCGTCGGGGACGCCGCCGTCGACGGTGGACTCGCAGGTCTCGATCTCACTCGAAGCTTTGAGCGTGGCGCAAAGGATAGCGCCTGGGACGATGGCGGGGTTGTTGTCGTCGCAGTCGTCGCCAAGCGTGCTGTAGCCGGGCTTGCCGGGGCAGCCGGGCACGGGTGCGCCGCGGGCGCCGTAGCCGTCTTGATCGGCGTCGGTGTAGAGGCCAACAGTCACGCCTTCGTCGGTGTTGATGTCGCAGTCGTTGTCGATGTTGTCGCAGACCTCGGCTTGCCCGGGGTTGATTTCGGCGTTGGTGTCGTCGCAGTCGCCGGCGACGTTGGCGTAGCCCGCCGTGCCGGGGCAGAGCTTGACCTTCGGGCCGTCGCCCCAGCCGTCGTGGTCGTTGTCCTTGTACATGTCTTGGACGAGGCCTTCGTCGACCATGCCGTTGCAGTTGTCATCGACGTTGTTGCAGGACTCCACCGCGGTGGCGTTGATCTGCGCGCGCGTGTCGTCGCAGTCCAGACCACAAAACAGCGTGCCGCTCGGTTGCTTGTTGCAGCAGCCAGTCGACCATTCGCCGTCACCGTCGCCGTCGTGCATGGGGCCGAGCGTGCTGGGGTTGCAGTCTTCGTCGTGGCCGCGGCTGTCGCAGACTTCGCTGTTGCCGGGGTAGTTGTTGGGGTCGTGGTCGTCGCAGTCGTCACCGTCGCAGGCGATGCTGCGGTGGCCGTCACCGTCCGCGTCTGGGTTCGCGCAGTGCACCTCGCAGACGTCGGCACTCTCGTTGCACTCGAGGCCGCCGTGACAGCGAATGGGCAGCGGGCGCACGCAACCTTGCGCGTTGGCGCGCGGGTCGATCGCGATGCACAGCTCGTCGCCGTTGCAGAAGATGCCGTCGTCGCAGTCGGCATTGGTACTGCACACCCCGGCATCGGTGGTCGCGGGGGTGTAGGGAGAGGTTATGGCCGGGCCACCCTTGCCTGCGCTCGTGCCGGAGCTCGGGCAACCCAGCAGACCAAGGCCGATGCCCACGCTCATGCCCACGCTCATGCCCACCACACCGATGCTGCTGACTGCGAACCAGGAGCTTGCCGACTGATGCATTCGCGCACCGTATCAGGTCTGCGCGCGCGGCAATATCAGTGGGCGTTCTGCCAGGTGGGCAGGCCCAGGATCCAAGCGGTGAGCCAGGTGGAAAGTGCCGTGCCGTCTGCGGATTTCTGCGTGGCCACGTTGCCGAGCATGACGTGCGCGTTGCCGGGTGCGATGAACGAATGTGTGTTGTCACGCTGGTACGACTGCCTGACCAAAGCGTCGAGCTGCATGGAGAGCGTGGGGCCGTCGAAGCCGAAGTACTGGGCGATGGTGGCGTCTTGCGCGTACTCGAGCAGGCCGATGCGGGAGCCGGCATACTGCGAGGCCAGTGCGTCGATGACGGCACCGAAGCGCGTATCGCAATTGTTGCAGGGCGTGGGCATGCGCATGTGCCACTGGCTCTTCCACGCAGTCCACCGCGCGTCGGCCGGCGTGACGAGCGGCGAGCTGTCGGCAAGCACGTGCACCTGCGGCGGGTGGGCGAACGCGTTGACCACTGGCTGCATGTTGAGCTGGGCGCCATACCCGCCCGCGCTGCTGCCGATGAGCCACACCGTGTTCGGCTGCGGCAAGCCATTGCGCAGCCGCGCCAGCGCGGCGTCGACGTTGAGCGCGCCCACGTGGTGCACTTCACGCGTGACGCTGCCTGCGGTGTAACTGCGAACCTTGTCACCCGCGTGCAGATCTCCCGTGCAATACGGGATGAACACGCTGGTCGCGGTGGACAGTGGGTTCTGCGGATCGCGTTGGGTGGGCGACTGCTTGGCGACGAAGTCGCTCTGAAAGAGCGTAGCGTCGTAGGTGTCTTGCAGGTGCACGGCTGCGGGCGTGGTGATGCAGGTCGTCGCATCCCAACATGCGCCGCCACCTTCGAACATGATCACCAGATCGTTGCTCATGGTAGAGCGATTGATGCCGATGCCGGTGGGCGTGCCATTGGCACAGTGGGCGCCTTCGATGGGCAGCCACGTCCATTGGTCGACGGGCGTGGTGATGGGCTGCAGGCTGCCGGCGTCGGACGCGCCAACCATCGTGGTTGCGCCGCCATCCGCAGCAGTGTTCGCTGCGTCGAGGCCGCCACTGTCTGGCTGCCCCGCGGGGCCGGTCGACGAATCGCTCTGCTCGCCAGGCGCGCTGTGCTTCTTGCTGCTGCAGGCGCTGGCAAGCAGCACACACGCGAGAATGCCGATGGCAATGCGCATACGGTGCATCACGCGCTCGCGCTCGGGCGCGCGGAGACTTCGGCGTACCAGCGCAACAGATGGGTGTGGTCCTCCGGGATCGCGAGCTTGATGCGCTTGGCGAAGTCGATCGCACACAGCGCAGTGATGTCGGCAACGGAGAACTTCTCCCCGGCGATGAAGTGTTGCTGCGCGAGCTGTTCGTCCAGTTGCTTGTAGAAGCGCGCGACGCGCAGCTTGCCGCGCTCGACGAGCGCTGGGATCTGCGGCACTGGCACATCGAAGCCGGCGAGCGCGCGGTCTGCGAGCGCTGGCACGGAGTTGCGGAAGACCTCGGCCACGGCCTGCACGCCTTCGAAGTCGCACTTGCGTTCCCACATCTCGATCACGGCCATCGACTTGGGGTTGTCACCCATCAGACAAGGCTGGGGTTGTTGCGCTTCGAAGTAGCGACAGATCGCCATGGCCTCACCGAGCAAGGTGCCGTCGTCGAGCTCGAGCATGGGCGCAAGCTTGTGCGTGCTCCTGGCGAGGAAGTCCGGCGACAGGCCCCAGCCCGCACCCACGTCTTGGCGCGGCACGTCGATGCCCTTTTCGGCGAGGTAGATGCGTACGCGTCGCGGGTTGGGCGCAGGCTTCCAGTCGTAGAGCTTCATCGCGGCCTCCGGGTCGCACGATTCTAACCCGCGGCGAGGCAAAACGGCAGCCGCGTTGCAGGATCGCGCGCCTAGATCTCCCAGTGCACGATCTCGTTGATCTTGGGTAGCGGTGGTTTCGGCGCGCTCTTCTTCGCCGCCTTCTTCGCTGCGACCTTCTTCTTGCTCTTCTTGGGTGCCATGGGTCCCTCCAGAGGTCCGAGTAGATCAGAGCAGCGACGAGCTGAAGTCAAGATGGCCCCGGCCTTCCCCGTCGAACCGCGATATCGTACAAACGCTGCTCAATCGTCCACGAAGGAGACCGCGTCATGCGTCACTGGACCCTGCTCATCGTCACTGCGTGCGGATTGCTCGCCAGTGCTGCCGCGCATGCCGACTCTCTCCCACCCGAAGGACTCGCCTGCGACGGCAAGCAGGTCGGCGCCAGCTGCGACGCGGGCGTATGTCATACGGGCACCTGCACCAGCATCGACTATTCACACTGGGACCGCGACGCGTCGACCGCGCCACCAACGACCCACTACAGCTGCGTGTTGTGTCAGCCGGCCGGCAGCAAGGACGCGGGCAGCATGGTCATGAGCGATGCGGGCGGCAAGGTCACCGCGGACGCAGGCGGCAAGACCACCACCGACGCAGGCGGCGGCGCGGTCATGGACGCTGGCAAAGCGCCCGCCGGCACCAGCAAGAAACACTCGAGCTGCGCAGTGCTCGCGACCGGGCTCGCCAACGGCAGCGGCCCGTGGCTGCTCGCTGGCAGCGTGGGCTTGCTCTTGCGTCTGCGGCGTCGCAACCCGCGCTGAAACATGGCGGCGGCGGTCGACGCGTTGGTGCTGCGCCTGCTCGCCCCGTGCGATGTCGTACGCGGGCGGGTGTTGCGCACGCTCTTTCCGTTGGCGCGCGAGCTACTGCGCGACCGCTCGCGACGTAGCGCGTTGTACGGCGCGCTCGCGGTGGTAGCAGCCCTGGCACTGTGCGGCACCGCGCCCCTGTTGTTGCTCACACTTGGACCGCTCGTGCTCGGCGTGCCGCACTTGGTCGCCGACCTGCGCTACCTCGTGGTGCGCCAGGGCCTCGCTGCCCGCTCGGGCCTGTGGCTGTGCGTGCTGCCGTGGCTCGCGTTTACCCTCGTGAAGCCCGACCTGCGTTCTGGGCTCGCTGCAGTGGCAGCTGCTTGCCTGTGCGCACGTGCAGCGTGGCCGGTGCGGCTGCTCGCGATTGCTTGCTGCGCGAGTCTTGTGCTGCTCGTGCAGCGCTTCAGCGGGCGCGCCGAGCTCTGGTTCGCGTACGCCCACAACCTCGTCGCGCTGGCGATCTGGGCGCTGTGGTCTCGCAAACGCGCGCGCGAGCTCATGCCCGCCCTGACCCTGCTCGTGCTCGGCAGTGTCTTGCTGTACAGCGGCGCGCTCGAACCGTGGCTCGTGCGTGCGGGCGGCTTGCAGCCTGGCCGCTGGGCGATCGACATGAACCAGTGGGTGGCGCGGCTGTCGCCCGTGCGCGATCCGATCTGGGGCTTGCGCTGGGTGCTGTTCTTCGCGTTCACGCAGTCGGTTCACTATGGAGTGTGGCTGCGGCTGTTGCCCGAGGCCGATCGGCCGCGACCCGCGCTGCGTTCGTTTGCCGCGAGCTACCGCGCGCTCGGCCGCGAGCTCGGCCCGTGGGTGCTGCCGTGCGCAGCAGTATTGCTTGTCGCGCTGTGGGTCCGCGCGAGCCACAGTGTGCAGCTGGGCTACGAGGGTTACGTGAGGCTCGCGACCTTTCACGGTCCTCTCGAGCTTGCGGTGCTGGCATTGCTCGCGCTCGAACGCCGCAGCATCGTGCGGGCCGGATGAGCGCGCTGCCGGCGCTGTGGCCGTGGCTGCGTGCGTTTGCGTTCACACAGCTGGTGGAGATCCCGATCTACCGGCACGCCTTCGGTTGCAGCGTGCTCGAAGCCTTCGGTGCCAGCGCGCTCACGCACCCGGTGGTGTGGTTCGTGTTCTTCGGCCCGTGGTGGCACGCCAGCTATCTCGAGAAGGCCGTGTGCGCCGAGCTCTTCGCGTGGCTCGCCGAGGCCGCGTACTTTCGCTACCTGCACGGGCGGCGCCACGCGCTGTGGTGGTCGCTCGTTGCCAACGCAGCGAGCTTGGGCCTCGGTTTGCTCAGCCGCGCGTGGTTCGGCGCACCGTGAACGCCCGCCCACCGTTGCATCGGGCGTGCAACCACGCTAGCGCTCTGCCGCCCCTAGCTCAGCCGCGCGGCAAACTGCTCCACGCGCTCCGCAATGATCTGCGCGTGATCGAGCAAGGCCGTGTGCGTGCCTTGCGGCAGGCTCAGCAGCTCGCTGTTTGCCGCCAGGCGATGCAGGGGCACGCCCACGCGCGCGGCCGGGGCGAAGGGATCGGCTTCGCCGGCGACGATGAACACCGGCAGGCTCGTGCGGGCGAGCAGCTCGCGGGCGTCGTGCGCTGCAGCTGACAGCAACATGTGCCGCACGGTGGTGGGGTCTACCGTGGGAATGTGCTGCAAGACTTGCGCGGCATCGGCGCGGCTGGTCTGCTCGCCGATCAGCTGCAGCTTGCGACCGACGGCGTCACTGAGAGGGGTGCGCGTGAGCTGGGACAGCACGCGAAAGGTGGTGGCGAAGGCGCTGCTGGGCGTGTAGCGCACGAAGGCCTCGATGAGCGCGCTCGGGACCGGCAGCTGCGCCGTCTGCAGCACGCGTCCCGCAGGGCCGAGCAGCAGCACCAGACCGGCGCTGCGCTGCGTGTGCGCGCGCAAGAGCTCGGAGACGATCTGGCAACCCGTAGACCAGCCGATCTGCACGGCGCGCTCGATCTCGAGGGCGTCCATCAACGCGGCGACACAGCGTGCCTGCGCTTCGATGGTCGCGGCTTGCGGGCTGGCGGCGGGGCCCGATTCGCCGTGGCCCGGGAGATCCCAGCTGACGACGCGGTGCTTGCGACTCCACAGCGGGATCAAGTGTTTCCAGAACACGGTGTTGGTGGTCAGGCCGTTGCTGAGCACGAACGCGGGGCCACTGCCCTGCACGCGGTACGCGATGCGCGTGCCGTCGGGCAAGACCAGGGTCCTGGGCTCTGTGCGCTCGAAGGTCGGTGGCATCGGGTAGGTCATGGGCGCTCGATCGGCACTGTGGGGCGTTCAGCGTAGCGCGCTCGGCCAGCCCGCGCCCGGCACGCTGACTTCCACAGTGCGAATGCGCGCATTGCCAGGCACGCCCTTGGCCACCTTGGCCGAGCGGGCTTCGAGCAGAAAGAGCGTGCGGCGCTCGGGGCCACCGAGCATGCAGGCGTAGCCGCCGTGGTCTTCGGAGTCGACACGCGCCTTGATCTCGCCGCCTTCGGCCACGCGCAGGAAGCCTCCGCCACGCACCGGGTTGGCCACCCAGACGCAGCCCTCGGCGTCGAGGCAGATGCCGTCGGGGAAGGCGTCGAGCTTCGCGAACAAGCGGCGGTTACTCAGGGAACCGTCAGCTGCCACGTCGAATGCGGTCAGACAGTTGCGCAAGGTCTCGGCGACGATGAGCGTGCGACCGTCGGGCGTGATGACGCAGCCGTTGGGAAAGAGCAGGTCGTCGGCCACTGCGCGGGCTTGGCCGTCCGGGGTCACCAGAGCGAGCACCGTGGGCCGCGGGGCTTCCCCCTCTTCGAAGGCGAAGCCGTAGTTGCCGACGTACGCTCGTCCGGCGCCGTCGACCACCATGTCGTTGCAGTGGCCGGCCGCGATCGCTGCGAGGTCTGCGACCTCTTGCAGCTGACCGCTGCGCAGCACGAGCAGCTTGCGATCCGTCATGGACACCACGAGCAACTCGCCGCTGGGCAAATGCCCCAGGCCCGAAGGCCGGCACGGCACACTCGCGATGGTCTCGCGCTGGCCACTCAGGTCCACGGCGACCACTTCGCGCGCGTGCATGTCGGAGAAATACAAGCGACCACGATGCCAACGTGGGCCTTCCGGAAAGCACAACCCGGACAGCAGCAGGCGCGGTGCGTAGGTGGTCATGGCGCGCCCAAGATACGGCCGGCGCACGGCGTGGCGCAAGCCGCCCGGCGATCCGTAGTACCCTGGCTTGCACAGGAGCACTCAGTATGTCCGGTACCACCAACACCATCATCGTTCGCAGCATGGGGGCCGGCCTCGAACACCGCATCGAGTGCGGCGTGCACCGCATGACTTCAGACGAGCCAGTGAACGACGGTGGCAAGGACGCGGGGCCCAACCCCTACGATCTTCTGCTGTCAGCGCTCGGATCGTGCACCTCGATGACGCTACTCATCTACGCGCGCCGCAAAGCCTGGCCTCTGGAATCGGTCACGGTCAGCCTGCGCCACGCCAAGATCTACGCCACCGACTGCGCGCACTGCGAGACCAAAGAAGGCAAGCTCGATCGCATCGAGCGCGAGATCACGCTCGGCGGCCCGCTCGACGCCGAACAGCGCACGCGCCTGCTCGAGATCGCCAACAAATGCCCAGTTCACAAGACGCTGACGTCGGAGATCGACATCCTCACGCGTCTTGCGAGCTGAGCGTGCGCCGAGGTACACGCAGCCGTCGGAGACGACCGCGGCGGTGGTGACGGTGCCTTGCACGTCGTGCTTCCACAGCTGTTTGCCCGTGGTCGCGTCGAAGGCTTCAACGCGATTTTCGGACGACACGAAGCCCACGCCGTTGGCGGAGCTGATGGGGCCCCACACATACGCGCCCAGCTGACGCTCCCAGACGATTTTGCTGGTCGCCGGATCGAGCGTGGCCACACGCGAGATGCCACCGCCGCTCGTAGCCTTCCGATCGGCCTCGCTACCAGGCCCCGTGCTCTTGCCACGTCTGCACTTTCTTACCCTTGATCGTGGCTTCGAACAGGATGGGGTTGGTGCCGAACCGAAACCGCGCCTCATCGGGTGGCGTGATGATAGGGTGCCGCATGAGCTCCAGCTTGTTCGCAGTCTTTTCCCTAGCGTGCTTACTCGCAGCTTGCACATCCGCCGCCAACACCGGATCCAAATCGAGCGCGGACGCAGGCTCTAAGCCGCCCGTGCAGGATGCCGGAAGCGTGACCGGAGATGCTGCACCTGCCGACGCGTCGGCCACCGATGCCGCGTCCAGCGACGCTGCGTCCACTGATGGGTCGACGCCTGCGACTGGCGGCATCACGGTGCCCGCGTCGATCACCGCACAGGTCGGTCAGACCAGCATCACAGCCGTCGCTTACTTTGCTGGCTTCGGCGGCGCGCAGCACTTTGGGCGCGGCGGACTCGCGACGTCCCCTGGCGGCACGCCGTCGCTGATCACCGACTGTCGATTGACGGTGAGCGCGACGGAGCTGAAGCTCGAAGGCGGCGGCAAGACCATCAGCGCTCCGCTCATCTCGTCCAATCCGAACACCAAGACGCAAGCCATCGCGTATCCAGACGCAGCCAAGCTCGGCGGCAGCGAGACGCTGCTCTTCTACGATGTCAGCGGAGCCGGGCTCAACTTGGGCGTGTACGCGGGACGGGTCATCAGCGTCGGCGGAAACCAACCAGGTGCGTCGCTGTCCTGCGGCGCGGAATATGCGTCGGATGGCACGACCGATCGCTCGTTGGATACGCTGAAGTTGTCCGCAGCAGCCATTGCGGCGTTCACAACCAAGGCAGGCACCAACCCCGTCTACATGCAGACGAACATCGCCCCGTCAGATCTTGGCGGTGCGGCAGGCACGGCCCTGCTGGGTCGCGGTGTGCTCACCACCAACGGCATGGCCAGCTTCGTGTACGATTGTAAAGCCGAGGTGACTGGCGGAGCCATCACCGTGCTCGGTGGCACGCTCGCTCAGACCGCAACCCTGACCGGCGCGGCATCCGACACGCTGCAGATTGTCACGACGCAGGGGCATCCCGCGCAACTCACCTTCATGCCGGGGAACAACGGCAAGGTGAATCTGCAGCTGAACGGCTTTGGCTTCGTCGCGCAGGTCCAAGCGCGTGCAGCTGACGGCAGCACCTTGTCGTGCCCGAAGTAGCTCAGCCACGCGCTTTGGCAGGCCGATCCCTACGGCCGCCGCGTTCAACGCGCAGCTCTGCGAGCGAGCCAGATCACGTGGTAACGGCCACGACCTTTGCGTGAGCCATGCACCCGCTCCACGCGCACCTCGAAACCCTGGCGCTTCAAGCGCTC
>JADGRE010000211.1 GCA_017881185.1 Pseudomonadota bacterium
CAAGAGCTCGATACAGTCGAAGCTCGGTGTTCGCCCCAAAGGGCCCCGTGAGCCAAGGCAAGTACGCGATCTCGAGCTTCACGACGTCGTTGGCAGTCATCCGAGACGCTCCAGAGCCCAAAGCAACCCGGTGTGAGGGGCTGTGTATTCTCCTTCTTCAACGAAAAGGTGACTGACACCTGCGACACCTGCATCAAGGCTCTGGTCCAGCGCGTCGAGAAACTCGGTCGGCGCAGCTTCGGCAAGGAGCGGCAAGACGTCCGAGAGCGAAGCCCACGCAAGCCAGTCCTTCTTCAAGAGTTCCCGAACAATGCTGGCGGCCGTTGCGGTCCCCCTACGCCCACCCGGAACCGACCGAAGCGAGTCGTCAGAAAACGACAGCCGGCACAGCGTTTGGGCGATGCCTTCACGCAGCTCGGCTGAATACGTGCGAACCTTCCCTTGAATGCCCGCGTAGAAGCGTTCCTCGGGGGCCATCGTGTACTTCGGATCTGCCTCTGACAGAACGCGCAATGCGAGCTCGCGGAAATCCTGAAGCAGCGGCAGCGTAATGTGAGGCGCTAGAGACTCCCACGCGTCACCGGGCGATGACCACTGCCACGTCGTCGTGCCGAATCGTCCATGGTGAATGCGCACTGGGTTCTCTGGACGCCGGCTCAGCTCCGCACAGAGTGTCTCGATGGCCGCTGCTGTCTCATGAGCCAAGGTGCTGAAAGCGTCGCGATCCGCGTCGCTATTTGGTCGCCACTGGCCCACAAGCAAGAAGGCCAGCGTCGTCCGGGACGGGCTCTGTGCCCACGTAGGCTCGATGGGCGCGCCGCAGAGCCGGGCCAGTGCCGAAAGCGATCCGCGTGAATCAGACGCCAGGCGGCCAGCGTTCTGGAAGCCGGCTCGCTCAAGCTCGGGCTGCAAAAGCCGGAAGGGTACGGCTCCAAGAACAATGTGCGGGCTACCCGGTGTCGTGGGTCCCAACGCAGAGAGCACATGATGGGCGCTGTTCAAGAGACGCGCCGTCGCATCGAACGTCGGAATAACGACAAGCGGTGGCGTGGGAGGATGGCGCAGCGCCCATCGAAGCGCGGTTTCGGAATGCACAACGACGGCCCGCCCCAGTGCTTGCTCTAGTTCGGGAATCACCGCAATCGTGGCCGCTACGAAGTACCGCGCGTTGTCCAGAGTCTCCGCACGAACCATGAGTCGGGTTGCCGGACCATTCGTCCATTGCCGAACCTTCTCGATCGCCAATGTCCGCTCGCGCCCAAGCAGATGAAGGTTCAGCGGCAACGGTGGATCGGTGAGATGCGACCACGTGTTGAGGTAGTCGGAAACGCTCGACACGTCAGCGATCGGTCGATTCAGGTGCTCGGTGGCAAACCAAGCCGCAACTGCAGGTGCTGACTCGAGCCACGTCGAAATGTCGTCAGCATCAAGACAACGCACGTCGGCCCAATGCCCTTCGGCTTGCCGCTCGCGTGCCCAATCGAGCTTCCCGGAGAACCGCCGCGCGGTCACCGCCACGTACGTGGCGGCGGATGGTGCGATGGGAGTCACTGTCTCGCCGGACCGCTTCTTGTAGTCGTCCTCCAGCTTGCCGGCAGTGGACGCCGTCGACGACAGCTCCCAAAAGGATGCTGAAGACGGAACAAACGGCAGGGCTCCCTGTGCGGCCGCAACAACAAAACCATCCCAGCCGCCGTAGCGAACGCCGCCGTCGGCGCGGAACGAAATGGATTGGATCGGCGACGTTGCCTGAATCAACCGGCGGACAAGCTGCGGAAGGATGCTGGAGGCCTCAATCTGACTCGCCCAGTTCGCAATCTCATCGCCGGTGATGGAGAGACCAAACGGTGTCGTCATGCTGCCGATCGTGCCCAGGCCGCACGAGCAAGTCCAGGACGTCAGTCGAGTCCACGGTCGCAACAGTAGTCACTGAGCGAAGGTAGCTGGGCGTGAACCGTCGACCAAGCTTGCAATCAATCACAAAC
Organism: Pseudomonadota bacterium; assembly: GCA_017881185.1. Lineage (GTDB taxonomy): Bacteria > Myxococcota_A > Polyangia > Polyangiales > JAFGIB01 > JADGRF01. The sequence continues at coordinate 1,986 of JADGRE010000211.1, forward strand.
ACGCTGCGCACTGGTGCCCAGATCCGGGCAAACCGGAGTGGGTGCGACAACTGCACCGCGATGTTTGGACCTGAGGCCCGCGAGAGCGCGTCCTCGGCGCAACCGTCCGCGCGCACCTGAAACCTCTCGCGCCTGCGAAAGCGAGCCCGGGAGCGACCCGCCCTCCCAACGCGCTTCAGTAGCAACGTCGACGTCCGCGTGACCTGACTCGTCTGGCCCATCGGCAGCGGTCACCGCGAGCAACTGTGTCGTGTCAGCTGACAACACTCCCTGCGAGCCGTCGCACCGTCGGCTCACTCATCATGACATTGAAGCGCTTGGGGTCGGCATGCCGCTCTCGGGCTCGCTTTCGCAGGCCCGAGGCGCAGCTTGCGAAGCTGCGGCGGTTGTGCCGAGGACACTCTCGCGAGCCCGGGAGTGGCATGCCGACCCCAAGCGCCCCGGCAGCTCGCGATGACGCCCCGGTTACGGTTTCAGACTCTTGCGTGCCAGCTCGCCCTTCAACGCGAGCCGCGATTGCCTGCGCACTTGCGCGTCGTGCATGCGCCTGCGCTCTTCGTCGCTTTGCGCAAGCACGGGTGGCACCGCCCGCGGCTGACCACCGGCGTCGACCGCTACGAAGGTCAGGTACGACGTCGCCACGTGCGTGCGCACGCCGGTCAGTGGGTCTTCGCTTTCCAGGCGAGCGCCCACTTCCATCGAGGTGCGGCCTGTAAAGTTCACGCAGGCGCGGATGCACACCACGTGGCCGAGCTTGACGGGCGCGACGAAGTGCAGCGCGTCGATGCTGGCGGTCACGCACGGGCCGCGCGCGTGACGCGTGGAGGAGATCGCGGCGGCGATGTCGATCCACGCCATGAGCTGACCACCGAAGATGGTGCCCAGTTGGTTGGTGTGACCGGGCAGCACGAGCTCGGTCATCTCCACGGCGGAGTCACGGACGGGTTTGGCACCGAGCTCGGCGGACATTGAACAGCAGCGTCGGTCGCGGCGCAGCGGCCGTCAAGCTGTCACGTCGTTGGTGACACGACGGGCGGGGGGCTGTCTCGCCCAGCCCTGCACCGGAGAAGCGGGGTTCTGCGCCGGTTGCAGCAGATAGAGACGTGTGTATGTCGAGCGCTGCCGCCGGCTCGGCCGCCTCCTACCGAGCCGGCGGCAGGGGCAGGCGTGGACAGCGTGGGCATCGTGACCGGCACAACCAGCGCGCTCTTGGTCCCGCGTTCGCGCGAGCCGAGCTGCGTCGACTGCGCACGGCGCACCGCGACGCCCTGGTTGCTCATCGCGTTGCTGTGGTGGCCTGCGGCTGGCAGCGCGCAATGCGGGGCGCGTGTCACCCAGTGTCGGCAGTGCCACGAGCTCGACCGCGTCTACCCGGTGCTCGCAGGCGCGCCCTGGCACCGCGATCACGCCTTTGGTGACTTCTGTGCGCAGTGTCATGGCGGCGATGCCGAAGCCACCGATCCGGCGCTCGCGCACACGGGCCTCAGCTCGCCCATGTCCGACACGCAGGCGAGCTGCGGCAAGTGCCACGACCCGGCGAGCGTCGAGCACGCCTACGCGCCGATCGCGCGCGGCGTCGGCAGCTGGCGCAACGGACCGCCGCCTGCGGGTGGCGCGGGACGCGCGACCCAAACGAGCGTCGCGTGGCGCAACGGTCTGGCGGCCACCGCGCTCGGGCTACTGGGCGCAGCAGGTGCGGGCTACATCGTGCGCAACGAGCGGCAGCTGCGCAGCCGCTCCGCTGGCCAGCGGAGCGCGCCGTGACGCCCGTACAAGCACTGCGCGCCGAACGCTGGTCGCCGTATGCCGCGGGCGCAGGCCTGGGCGTGATCGCAACGCTGTCGATGGCGCTGTTCGGCAAGCGCTTGAGCGGAGCCGGTGCGTATCAGCATCTCTCCGGCTGCGTGGGCCGCGCGCTCGCACCGCACAGCTTGTACTGGAAGTACGTGATGCCCACCGGCATGACCTGGGAGCTGTGGTTGCTCGGGGGCACCTTCCTCGGGGCGCTGGCCTCGGCGCTGGCGAGCGGTCAGTTCCGCTGGCGGCTGATGCCCGACAGGCAGTGGGAGCAAGCCTTCGGACCGAGTGTGACCAAGCGCTGGCTCGTCGTGTTGGTGGGCACCGCGCTGATCGAGCTGTCAGCTGGAATCGCCGGCGGCTGCACCGCAAGCCTTGCGGTGTCCGGTGGTGCGGCGCTCGCGCCGGGCGCGTTCCTGTTCATGGCCGGCATGTTCGGCGGCGGCATCCCGACCGCGCGCTTTCTCTACCGCAAGCCGCGCAACGCGGGCGCAGGAGCGCCGTCATGAGCGCACTGGCACCCGTCTGCCTCGGCGTCGCGTTCGGCTGGGTCCTGCACAAGGCCGGCATGGGCCGCTACGACGTCATCGTCAACGTCTTCCGCTTCAAAGACCTGACCGTGCTCAAGTTTCTGCTGAGCGCGCTGCTCACGGGCATGCTGGGGTTGCAGCTGCTCGGCGCGCTGCAGCTCGCTCCGCACGTACCGGTCGCGCCCACGCTCTTGCTCGGCAACCTACTCGGCGGCCTCGTGTTCGGCGTGGGCATGGCCACCGCTGGCTTTTGCCCGGGCACCGTCGCTGCGGGTGCAGGAGAAGGTCGTCTCGACTACCTCGTGCCCGGCAGCCTCGGACTGTACACGGGGGCCGTGGCGTTTGGCCTGCTCTACCCCAGCGTCTTCCCGTGGCTCGCCAAGCACGGAAACCTCGGCGAAGTCACGCTGCCCGCGCTCATGCAGGTCGACGGCTGGCTCGTGGTGCTGATGTTCTGGGAGCTGGGCCTGATGCTCTTCTACCTGATCGAGCGCGGTCCGCTGCGCCCACCGTCCGACGACGCTTCACATACGCATGCGGCATCAGCTAGCCTGCGAGGATCGGCCCGATGACGCCACATCAGTACGCGAGCATCCGCGCCTACGTCGGCTTCACCGACGAGAGCACCGAGGTGCTGCGCAGCTTTCATCCGCTGGTCGCGCCGAAGGCCCGCGCCATCATCGACGACTTCTACGCCGCCATCGAGGCGCACCCCGATGCGCGCGCGGCCATCACCGGCGGCGCAGCGCAGATCGCGCGCTTGAAGACCACCTTGCTCGGCTGGCTCGACAGCCTCTTGCTCGGCCCACACGATCTCGCCTACCTCGAAGCGCATTCGCGCATCGGACGCGTGCACGTGCGCATCAGCCTTCCGCAGGAGTTCATGTTCACTGCGATCAACCGCATCCGCAAGCACCTCAACGACATCGCGCTGAGGAGCCTGCCGCTGGGCTCGCCCGAACAAGCGGCCACCAAGACCGCCGTGAACCAAGTGCTCGACCTCGAGCTGGCGATCATGCTCGACACCTTTCGCGAAGACTTGGTCGACAAGATGCGCGCGCGCGAGCGGCTAGCGACCATCGGCGAGCTGTCTGCAACGATCGCCCACGAGCTGCGCAACCCGCTGGGCACGCTGGGCTCTTCACTCTTCCTGTTACGCAAGCGTCTGGAGACGCTGCAGGTCTCAGACCCGCTGCTCGACAAGCATCACGCGCGCATCGCCCACCAAGTGCAAGAGTGCGTGACGATGACCACGAACCTGCTCGACCTCGCGCGCGAGAAACCGCTGACACGCCGCGCGACCTTCGTGGCCGAGGTGGTGGACGAGACCATGCGACAGATCATCGCGCCCCAAGACATCCACATCCACCTGAACATCCCCGTCGGGCTGCAGTTGTATGGCGACCCCGACCAACTGCGGCATGCGCTCGCGAACCTGATTCGCAACGCCGTGGAAGCGTTGCCTGGCAAGGGCAACATCGAAGTCAGCGCGGGCCATCTCAACGAATCCATTCACATCGACGTCAGCGACGACGGACCGGGCGTGCCGCCGGAGCTGCAGCGCAGAATCTTCGACCTGCTGTTCACGAGCAAAGCGTCGGGTACGGGCCTGGGGCTGGCGCTCGCCCGACGCGTCTGCGAAGCCCACGGTGGCACCTTGTCGCTCGAGCCGTCGCCAGTGGGAGCACGCTTCCGAATCACCATCCCGGAGCCCGCCGCAGACGCTCAACGCAGCGTCGTCTAGCCCAATTGGCCAAAATCGAGGGTTTTTGGCGGCCCACGCAACAACCAGGCGGAAAGCCTTGCAGGAGCCTCGGACTTGGGTCTTAACTCCAGGCATGGGTTCCCGGGCACCACGTCGCGTTCTGGTCGTGGAGGACAACGAGGAGTTGGCCGAGAACATCACCGAGATCTTTCTCGGCGGTGGCTACGACTCGCGCATGGTGCACAGCGGCGAAGCTGCGCTGCAGTGCATGCAGACCGAGCGCTTCGACACGATGGTCACGGATCTGCGCCTGCCCGGCATCTCTGGGCTCGACCTGATCGTCGCGATGCGCGCCAAGGGCACGCGCACGCCAGCCATCGTGATCAGCGCGTTCGCCGACGACGCCACCGTCAAGCGTGCCGGCGTGGTCGGCGCGCTCGACGTGCTGCCGAAGCCGCTGGACTTCGATCGTCTGTTCGCCTTGGTGGAGAGCGTGGAGCGCGTCGAGCTCGGCTCGCGTGCTCCCGGTTCGAGCCCTCCATAGCTCCGCGGCGCAGCTCATGGCCTGCGACTTCCAACACGTCCGCCTCGGCCGCACCGAGCTCATGTCGAGCACGCTAGGCTTCGCCTCGAGCTTCGGCATCGCCAGCCCCGACCTGGAGTACGCGTTCGAGCGCGGCATCAACTACTTCTACTGGGGCTCGGTGCGCCGGCCGGGCTTCGGTCGCGCGCTGCGCGCTCTCGCACGCACGCAGCGCGAGCGCATGGTGATCGTGGTGCAGAGCTACACGCGAGCAGCCTCGCTCATGGGCCCGTCGCTGGGCACCGCACTGCGCTCGCTGCGCACCGACTACGCGGACTTCTTGCTCTTGGGTTGGTGGAACGAGCTGCCGCCCGAGCGCATCCTCGATGCCGCGCGACGCTTGCGCGAGCAGGGACGCTGCAAGCACATCATGATCTCCTGTCACAACCGGCTGGCGTTCCAGCGCTTCGCGCAAGAGCCCGACATCGGCGCGATCATGGTGCGCTACAACGCAGCGCATCCGGGCGCGGAGCACGAGGTCTTCCCGCAGCTCGGAGCGGCACCACCGGCAGTCATTGCGTACACCGCCACACGCTGGGGCGACTTGCTCAACCCCGCGCTCACGCCTGCCGGCGAGCCCACACCGCGTGCATCGGATTGCTACCGCTTCGTGCTCACCAACCCGAGTGTTCAGGTGTGCATCAGCGGCCCCAAAGACCGCAGCGAGCTCGACGAAGCACTCGCGGCGCTGGAACGCGGCCCCATGAGCGAGGCCGAGCTCGGCTGGATGCGACGCGTCGGCGCCGAAGTGAAAAAACATGCGCGACCCAACTCGGGGGTCGTGTCACTGGTCGATCGACTGATGGGTGCACACACGCCGTAGCGCGGTCTGTGACAGACGCGTAACACTGGACGTGTCCGCGGGGGGATGCCAGAGTCACAGGCTCGCGGGGACGTTGGCAGGAAGTGGCATGCTCTCATCCATAGCTCGGGCCATCGAAGCAGCGCTCAATACCCCCAAGCTGCTGCTCCGCTCCGACCCCACCGAGTACTACCGCTACCTCGGTGACGACGTCATCGAAGGCCAGCAAGAGGGCTTCGTCGATCCGAACAAGCCGCTGTGGCTCAACCTGGGCTACTGGAAAACCGCGCGCACCTATCCCGAAGCAGCGCAGGCGATGGCCACGCGCGTGGCAGAAGCAGCGCAGCTGGGAGCAACAGACCGGCTGCTCGACGTGGGCTTCGGCTTCGCGGAGCAAGACTTGTTCTGGGTGGAGAAGTTCGGCGTCAAGCACATCACCGGCGTGAACATCACGCCCATGCAAGTCGAGCGCGCGACGGCGCGCGTGCGCGAGCGCGGGCTTGCCGACCGCATCGAGCTCAAGGTGGGCTCGGCGACCGAGTTGCCCTTCGGCGACACCTCGTTCGACAAGCTCACCGCGCTCGAATGTGCGCATCACTTCGACACGCGCGAGCAGTTCTTCCGCGAAGCGTTTCGCGTGCTGCGACCCGGCGGCATCCTCGCCACGGCCGACGGCACGTCATCCGCTGGCGACCCGAAGCTCGGTTTCGTCAGCAAGATGGCGCTCAAGCGCTGGTGCGTGCCGCTGGCGAACATGTACGACCGCGACGAGTATTGCCGCCGCTTGCAAGCCATCGGCTTCGTGAACGTCAGTTGCGAGTCGATCCGTCAGTACGTGTTTCCTGGAGTGCTCAAGTACCAGGCCCTGCGCCAGAGCGGGAAGACCATCCACGACGCCGTCGTGGAGCTGAGCCAGGAAGACATCGACGAATGCCGTGGGCTCGAGATCTTCAAGGTCACGGGCATGACCGACTACGTGATCTTCTCCGCACACAAACCGGGTCTGTAACATACCCGCCGAGCAGCCTGCGGCTCTCGGCGGCACGGGTCTATTGCAGGACGGAACACGGCATGCTGGTCGGACTGAAGATCGTCTACGACGTCGTGGCCTACCGGCTGCGTAAGTTGGAGATGGCCAACCTGGCCGGCGCGACCTCGATCGCGATCGCGCTCTATTTGCCGATACCCGACATCGCGGTGCGCACGCTCTATGCGTTCGTGCTCAACGTGCTCGTGTACCTGAACAACGACTACCGCGACGTCGACATCGACCTGCAGTCGGCCGACAAAGACAACGCCAAGACGCGCTTTCTGGCGGAGCACAAGCGCGCCGCGCTGCTGTCGCAGTGGGTGCTGGTCGCGCTGCTGACGGCGGCGGCGCTGGTCTACGATCGCGGCCTGTTCGTGGCGCTGATCGGCGGCGGTGGCACTTGCATCTGGTACTCGGTGCAGCTCAAGCGCCGCCCCTTCGTGGACATCCTGGCGATGGCGGTCTGGGGCGTGACCATGCCGCTGTGTGGCTCGCCCGCCACCAGCATGCTCGGCTGGGCCATGGCGCTGCAACTGGGCATGGTCTCGGGCGTGTTCGAGACCATCCAGGTGATGCGCGACGCCGAGGAAGACGCCGCAGAAGGCGTGCGCACCACCGGTGTCGTGCTCGGCCAGGCGCGCACGCTCTTGCTCGCACGCGTGCTCATGGCCGCTACCACGGCCTACGCCGCACTGGTCATTCACCCGGCCATCGCGGCGGTCAGTGCGTGCGCGCTGCTGGTCCCGTTCACCAAGGAAGACATCGCGCGCTACTGGACGCGGGTGAAGATGGTGTACGGCGTCACCTGGCTGTGCGTGTGCGCCTGGGTGTTCTTCCGGGAACAGACCGCAGGGCT
>JADGRE010000406.1 GCA_017881185.1 Pseudomonadota bacterium
TACAGGTAGTGTGCATGCAGCTCGCACGCACGCGCCGCGGTCGCGCAGCTCCGCGCCGCCGCGGCTGGAGCTGGGCGCCGTGCGTGCTGAGCTTGCTGCCTCTTGACCTGCAAGCCCCTGGCCCCCAGCGCCGGCGGCTGTGCCCACGCAGGGGGAGAGTTGTTTCCGGGCCAAGAGGACCCGGACTATCGCGTGCTGCGCAGCTGGGTGCCGACGCCCAGTGCAGCCGATGGCGGCATGCCATGAGGGGGCTCGTGCTGAGCCTCTTGCTGGTGTGGCTTGGTGCGTGCGCCCACGTGCCGCCCTGGAAGCGCGAGACGCTTTCGCACCGCGCCATGCAGGCCTCTGCCGATCCTGACGGCGAGGCGTTCAGCCATCACGTGCATGGCGCGCGCGAAGCGGCGCTCGAGCCCGGCTCCGCGGGTGGAGGCGGCTGTGGCTGCAACTGAGGCCTGTCCGCGGCGCCTGCGAGCGAGTTCGGTCGCGCTGGGCGTCTGGCTCGCGCTGTGCCCCATCGGACGCGCGGACCACCGCGTCAGCGCCGGAACCTTCGTGTACACCGACGCCGATCACTTGACCGTCGTGCACCCAGAAGCCAACGCTGCGATCTCCGTCACACCCGACACCAAGCTCACCGCCAGCTACGAAGCGGACGTCATCAGTGCTGCGACCATCGACGTGCGCACCAGCGCGTCGCCGCGTGGCTTCCACGAAACGCGACACGGGGCCAGCGTGAGCATCGGGCAACAGATGACTCGCAACCTTGGCGCATCTGCGCGCTACGCGCTGAGCTCTTCGCCCGACTACCTCACCCACAACGCGGGTGTCGCGCTGCAACTAGAAGACGACGCCAAGCAGGCGCAGCTCGAGCTCCAGCTGAACGCTGCCCGCGACAGCGTGGGCCACGTGGGCGACGCGCTGCCCGTCGGCCATGTCACCGTGTTGGGTGCGTCGCTGACGGCGGCATGGCTCTTGTCACGCAGCGCGGTCTTCGAGCTGGCCGTGGGCAGCGAGCACCATCAGGGCTACCTGCAAAGCCCTTACCGCTTCGTCACGATCTACGACCTCGCGAGCGCGGGCATGCAGCGCTTGAGTGTCTCCGAGTCGGTGCCCGAGCAGCGCGTGCGCACTGCGTTGCAGGCGCGCCTGCGCTGGGCGTTGGCCGAGCGTTGGTTCGCGCGCGGTAGCGTGCGAATCCACGGCGACGACTGGGGAATCCTGGGGCAAACCGCAGAGCTACGCTTTTCGTACGAGCCCGACAAAGCGTGGCTTCTGTCAGTGTACGGGCGCGCTTACGCGCAACTGGGGGCGAGCTTCTACCACGGCCGCTACGACGCCCAGCTGCCACTCATTCCCGAGCTGCGCACGCGCGACCGCACGCTCGCCAGCAGCCGCGCGCTGAGCGGGGGGGCGCAAGTGCAGTGGCAGCTCGGAGCGTTCGACGGCTTCGACTTTCAACTGGAAGCTCGCGGCGAGCTGACCACGCAGCACTACAGCGATACGCCGCTCTTGCCCCAGCGCACGGCGTTGGTGCTGGGCGCCAGCTTGGTCGCACAAAGGTGAGCCGTGAGTCGACGTCTGCTTCCACTTCTGCTGCTTGCCCTGCTGTGCTTCACGGCGGGCTGCGCGCAGTCCGGCGAGCTCGACGCAACGGCCACAAACAGCGAGCTGCGACCCAGCGCCAATGCGTTCGGACCCAGCGATCCGCTGTGGGCACCCCAGCCCACGCGCGAGCGACCGAGCGCGATCGCCGCGAGCAACGATGGAGGCGAGCTGTACGTCACGCTGCAGGGCACCGAAGAGCGGCCGGGTCGAACGCTCGCCATCGTCGATGCACACAGCTTGCAGACGCGGTCCCGGGTAGAGGTGGGCCCCGGGCCGTGCGCCGTTGCGGTACATCCGGCAGGCCGTTTTGCCATCGTGCTCTTGCGCTTTGCGCGTTATGCAGCCGTCGTCGATCTGCAGACGCGCGCAGTGGTTCTGCACATCGCCGCTCCGTACTACAGCGAGGGTGTCGTCTGGAGTCACGATGGGCGGCACGCGTTCGTCACCAACCGCTGGCTCGGCAGTGTGCTGCAATGGGACGTGCAGGTCAGTGGTACGCGCTTCGAGGTCAGCGAACACGAGCTGTGGCGCGGACCCGACGACGAACCGATCGGCGTGCAGGTCCCGCGCAACCCGCGGCGCATCTATATCACCGACGACGACCGCTACCTGCTCGTCACGAGCGAGGGTGCGCTGTCGGTCTCGCTGCTCGACACACGCAACCGACAGGTGCTGCAGACCTACAGCCCGGGCGCACCGGTCACCGACGCGCTGGCGATCGGCAAGTACGTCTACGTGTTGCATACCGGCAGCGGCACCGGCCACCCACCCGACAGCGGCTTCGATGGCGATCACAGCGTCTCGCAGGGCGACGGCACGGCCAACGTCGGGCTGCAAGACGTGCAAAACGAGATCGACGTGCTGGAGCTTCCCACCTTCGCGCGCGCACAGCGCTACACCTCCGACAGCATCTGCTGCCACGACTTC
>JADGRE010000407.1 GCA_017881185.1 Pseudomonadota bacterium
TCGAGCGGACCGAACACTTCGGCCACGTAGATGCCCGGCAGCACACACGCCGTCTCCTGCGCACCCGACGAAGGCACGCTCTGGTTCAGGTAGATCGCCCCCACGTGCAGGTGCGCGCGCGTGAGCGTGACGTGGTAGCCCACGCTGTTGTCGAACTCGAGCGTCTTGCCGACGTTGGGCGCTGCGCCCACCGCCACCGCCGAAAACGCCACGCGTTGACCGCCCGTCGTGCCCGAACACGCACAGGCGAGACACAGCCAGGCCAGCACGCTGCTGCGAGCAACTCTCATGGCTTACCTCCCAGATGCACCGTCAGCGTCAGGTAGACCGCGCGCGGAGCACCGGCGCTGAAATGGCGCACCGGCACCAGCGTGGGAAACGCCGCGCTGTGAAAGTCCGACGCGTAGTTGTACTCGCCCAGCCGATACTGCGTGTTCAAGAGATTCGTGCACGAGAGCCCAAGCTCCAGCACCGACCAGCCGAGCGTGCCGTTGAGGTCGAGCGTGAACACGCTGTCGCCGCGCTCGCCCTGCGGTAGCGGGCGCGCTGCGACGAAGGTCGCGCCGGTCGCGAGACTGCCGCGCAGCGCGTGCCCGCTGGCTTGCTCGGGACGCAGCAGCTGATCGTTGAACAACGCGCCGTCGAGGCGCGCGACCCAATCCGGGATGTACGGGATGAGCAAGCCCGTATCGGCGAACATCGCGCGCACGTAGGTCAGATTGCCGGCGACATCGAAGAAGCCGCCGGTGACGCGCAGGGTGTTCGCGCTGCCGGTGCGCGTGCTGGCCCCGCCCAGCACGTTGCGTCCGGCACTCTGCGAGAACACGAGATCGTGATCGACCCGCGTTTGAAAGAGCGTGGTGCGCGCCGACAGGTCGAGCGCGCCGAGCTTGCGCTCGAACGAGAGCCCTGTCTCGACCGAGTCGGCCGCAGCGAAGGGCGTCTTCGCATCTTGGCTGATGTACACCGGGTCGACCGAGCGCACGCCGTGGCCGTAGCCGAGCGAGAGCGACGCGCCGGAAAATGGGCCCACCACGAGCGACGCGCGCGGTGATTGTGCGGCGCCCACCGTGGACACGCGCTGCGTGGGCTCGCGGTAGGCGCCGAAGTCTTGCTGACTCAAGCACGACGCATCACCGGGCGGATTGCTGCGCGACGGGTGCGACACGGACTGGACCGCGCAGCGATTGAGCACATCGTAGGTGAAGAGATCGCCGCGCACACCACCACGCAGCGCGAGCCAATCGTTCGCGCGCAGGTTCAAGTCAGCATACAAGCCGAGGTCACCGAGCGTGGCGCTGAGGTCCGTGTCCGTGTGATAGGGGTGACCCGTTGCAGCTTCCACACGCATGGCGGTGCTGTCGACGAAGTCAGCGCGACCGAAGTAACCCACCTCCAGCCGCTGCGGCTGACCCAGGGCGCGCTCGGAGACCTGCACCGAGCCACGCGCGCCGACGGTGTTCGCGCTGTTGTGCAAGTCGATCAAGTCACCACGCTGCGCGTGCGGCGACTGCGAGGGCTCCTGCGGATCGAGCAAGAAGCCAGTGAAGTTCTCGCGCAAGCGCATCGGCTGCACGATGCCGAAGAGCTCGTGCCGCACCAGCATGTGCTCGTAGTGCGAATCGAGCTCGGCGTAGAGCGAATAGCGCGAGGCGTCTTCACCCTGGCGCGGGTCGTAAGTGTCGTAGAAGCCCACGCGCTGTTGCTGGTAGTCGTCTTCGCGCAGCACGCCGGCGGTGTGGAAGCTCGCCAGGTACGCAGTGGCACCCACGCGGTAGGTGTGCACGCCGCTGTGAGCTTCGTACTGCGTGAGCAGCGAGCCACGGCGACCGTCACGGTTCTGACCGAAGCCCTGCGTCTGGTACAGATCGACACCGGTGAAGGTGCCCGGGCGCTCGCCATCCGGCCCCCACAGCAGCAAGGTGCGGCTGGTACCGAACGAGCCGAGGGTCTGCTTGGCGATGAGGCCGCGCTGCGGCAGGCCAAGCTCGTAGTCGGCACTGCCCGCCACCGCGAAGTTGCCCTGACGCGGATCGAACGGACCTTCTTGCACACGCAACGAAGTGACCAGCTCGGGGATGATGAAGTGCGTGTCGGCATAGCCGTTGCCGTGCAGGTTGCCCGCCTGGTTGATCGGCACGCCTCCCACACTGAACTCGATGTCTTGCCCCTCGCGCGCGTCGAAGCCGCGCATGAAGACTTGCTCGGCGTGCCCCTCGCCGCCTTCGTTCGTGAGCAAGATGCCAGGCGCGAGCTTGAGCATCTCTGCCGCATTCTGGCGCGGCACGCTCGCGAGCTTGCCGGGCTCGAGCTGGAAGTCGGAGCTGCCGCGGCTGGGCGCGTGCACCCGCGCATGGGCGCTGGCTTCGAAGGGTGGCTCGGATTCGGCGGACTCGGCGGACTTGGCGGGCTCGGCGGCGGCAGCCCCGGGAGCAGGTTGTGCACTTGCTGCTGATGGCGGCGGTGCGACAAGCGCCGGTGTCTCGCCCGGTAAGCTGAGCGGCGCGGCAGGCGACGCCTGCGGCGGCGACG
>JADGRE010000212.1 GCA_017881185.1 Pseudomonadota bacterium
CCTGGTGGAAAGCCGGCGGCGATTTCCGCATGGGCAGCCGTGCACCCGAGCTGGCGAAGTTGCTCATGCGCGAGACCGTGAGCTTCGGCGCGGCAACCGTGGCAGAGGCCGCGGCGAAGGCGGGCGTCGATGTCGAACGCATCGCCGTGCTCGCCAGTGTTCAGCCGCGCGGGTTCATGCCAGCCGCCATCGCCGAGCGCTTGGGGCTGCCGCGCGAGCGCGCGGTGACCACGTACGAACGCATCGCACACGTCGGGGTCTGTGGCCCGGTGTTCAACCTACAGCGCGCGCGCGAGCTCGGCATGTTGCCGTCGGGTAGCGTGGTCGCTTTGTACGCGCAGGGTGCAGGCTTCACGCGCGGTGCGGCATTGTTCGAGGCGTGAGACGAAAGCGCTTTGCGCTACCGAGGTATCGGAGCAGAATGCCTCCGGTTACCGAAGTGCGGACGTTGATCCTCGTACACGGTTCGGAGCTGCGGGGGCCGCTCGAAGCACTGGCGCGCACGCTGCCATGGGCGTCTGCGCGTGGTCTCGAGTTCATCGAGATCCACGGCGACGCCCAACATGCGGCCAGCGAAGCGCGCGCGCGCGATGCCAGCAATCCGATCGGCGTGCTGGCAGCCCACGAGTCCACGGTGCTGGCGGCACTCGCGGGTGGCGCCGACGAAGCGGCCGTGGTGACCGAAGTCTCGGCGGCCGCACTCGCCGCCTTCGTCGACCGGCTGCACGTGCGCGCCCAGCTGCGCGCCGAGCGGCAGCGCTTGCACGAGACCTTCGCGCACGCCGAGCGGCTGACCGCGCTCGGCACGCTGGTTGCCGGCATCGGTCACGAGATCAACAACCCGCTGGCCGTGATGCTCCTGTCGATCGAAGCGGCGCGGCGCTACGTGCTGCCCGCGAGTGAAGCCGCCTGCGAGCTCGCGCGCTGCGTGAGGCTCGGCGAGCCGATCCCCGAAGACATCATGACGAAGCTCTCGCGTCTGGAGACCGCCACCAGTCGTGGTCGTGACGCCGCTCGCATTCTCGACGACATCGCTGGTGCTGCCGATTCCATCGCTTCCATCGTGCGCGACTTGCGCGTGTTCGCGCGCGCGGACGAAGGCGAGCCGCCAGAGCTCGTGGAGGTGCAGGACCTGGTCGATCAATCGTTGCGCCTGGTGAGTCGCGAGCTGTTTCAGTACGCGCTGATCGAGCGCGACTACGAGCCGAATCTGCCGAAGCTGGTCTTGCCGCGCAACCGCGTCGCGCAGGTCATGATCAACCTGCTGATCAACGCGGCGCACGCCATGCGCGACGTGGAGCGTCCCGATCACCGCGTGCGCATCAGCGCGCGCGCCGACGAGTCGTTCGTGGCGCTGGTCGTCAGCGATACCGGTCCCGGTATTCCGGCGGAGTCCATCGAACGCATCTTCGATCCCTTCTTCACCACCAAGCGCCAGGAGATGGGCACGGGTCTGGGTCTGGCGATCTCGCGCTCGATCCTGCGCGAGCTTGGTGGCGATCTCACGGTCGAGTCGGTGTACGGAGAGGGCGCAACCTTTCTGTGCTTTCTGCCGATTCCTTCGCGCGAGACCATGGGCATCGCGTGCAACCCGCAGATCACCACCATCCGGCGCGTGTCGAGCCCGCCGCCGGCTGCCTACTCGGTGCTGGTGGTGGAGGACGACGAGCGCATGCTCCGCTCGTACACGCGTCTGCTCAACCCGACTCATCGTCTGATGATCGCACCCGATGGACGCGACGCCATCGAGCTACTGCAATCGGGCTCCACGCCCGACGCTGTGCTCCTGGAGCTCGACCTGCCAGGCACCGACGGTCGCAAGTTGCTCGCGTGGCTTGCGGAGCACAGGCCAGCGCTGCACGCACGCGCGCTCGTGGTCACGTCGGCCGGCTCGCAAGCACGCTACGAGGATTTTCTGCGTAGCTACGCCGGCGCGGTGTTGCACAAGCCCGTGCGCGGTGAGGTGTTGCTCGCCGAGATCGCGCGCTTGCTGGCTTCGTAACAGCGCGCTACTGGGTGATGGGACCGGCAGCGTGCGGACCATCCAACAGCACGAAGCCGGACACGACGAAGACTGTGGCGACCAATAAGAAGAAGATCGCCATCCGCCAGCTGGGGATGAGCGGATCGCGGTTGCGCGGCAAGAGCAACCCCCACGGGTTGCTCTTGAGGTCCTTGTACCAGCGCTTGACGCGCCGACGCAGTGACTTGGGCCGGCGATCGGGTCGCCGGCTCGGCACGCTCGGCCGTTGACTGCGCCGCTGAGTGGGCCGTTCGCTGGGATGCTCACTTGGGCGCTCACTTGGGCGCTCACTCGGGCGCTCACTGGGCCGCTGGCTGGGATGCCCGCTGGGGCTGTCGCTCGCGCTCGACATGACGAACGCCAGCATACTGATTTGTGCGCGACGCGCTATCCGGTCCCACGCCGGGTGTGCAACTTACGGCGCGCAGCAGCCGCTGCTCTGGGGAACACCGGCACCAAGCCCACGAAATGGCAGCGCATCTTGTTCCTGTGCGTTGTTCGGCGCCGTCGCATGATGCCTTCCAAACAGCCCGCGAGAGCCGGCGCAGCGTAGGTCGCGGTCTTAAACTGCTAACAAGTTCAATATGTTAGAGCTATGGGCTGGAGCAAGATATGGCCCGTCCCGGAAGCCGGCGGACCGCGCGCAGGCTGGTCCCGTGATGCGCTGCTGGCCGGCTATCCTGCGGCTCCCGCGTCGTCGCGTCGCGTCGCGGCGCCAGAGCTGGGGAGCGTGCACGTGGCAGGACTTGGCATTTGGCTGTTGTGTGCGCTCGGGTTGGGCCTGGACTTCATTACCATCGACGGAGGCGAGGGCGGAACGGGTGCGGCGCCCATGACCTTCGCCGACCACGTTTCGTTGCCGTTCCGCGTGGGCTTCACGCGCGTCTACAAGATCTTCCACGACGCTGGCATCGCCGAGCAGCTGGTGTGGATCGGCTCGAGAGAGCCAGACGAAGCACGAGCACAGCGCATAGTGCAGCGGCTGAGCGCAGAGCCCAAGGCGCGATTGCCCGTGGTGAAGTGAGAGAGGCGTGAGCGAGACTGGCAACGTTCGCGCAGATCTCTCCCGTGCGTTGACGTGATGCACAATCGCGCTTAGGTGGGCCGGGTGAAGCACGCGCCGCCAACGGAACCCAGCGACGGGCTGCGACAATCCGTCGCAGCGACGCGTGGGTCGCGTTGGGCTAGCTTCACGCTGATGTGCCGTCGCTCCCGCGCAACTCTGCTGCTCCTGGTGTCGTGCGGTTACTGGTTGAGCGCCTGCGGCACGCCCGCGGCGGGGGCTGCGATGTTGGCCGATGCTGGGCCCATTGCGGTCGTGACCAGTGAAGGGAAGCTCTTGCAGTTGCAGGCTTACACGGCGCCGTCGCAGCCGCCGACCCGGGGCTTGAGCACCGTGTCGCTCGAGATCAGCGATGCGACCAGCGGCCAGCCGCAAGATGGCTTGACGGTGAACGCCGTGCCCTGGATGCCTGCGCACGGACACGGTACGTCGATCAAACCTGTGGTCGCTGCCAAGGGTGGCGGCGTGTACGAGATCAGCAAGGTCAACATGTTCATGGGTGGCAAGTGGGACTTGCGGCTCACGTTCTCCGGAGCCATCAGCGACCGTGTCACTCTGCACTTCTCGATTCCATGACGCGCTGCTGCGCGTGATCATGCTGGCGCTGACGTCGGGCGTGCTCTTGCCTGCGGCCGCACGTGCGCAGGCGTGTTGTGCGGGTGCAGCAGCGCTCACGCCGGGACGGCTAGCTCCGCACGAGCACGCGCTCGTGGGTTTGCAGCTGCGTTCGGCGCTGGTGCTCGGGACTTTCGATGCGCGCGCCAAGTACGTTCCGGCGCCTGCGCACACGGCGGAGCTCGATCTGGAACAAGATCTGTTTGCGGCGCTGCGTGTGACCAAGCGCGGGCAGCTGGCGTTGCTCGTGCCGTTTCTCGAGGCGCGCAGGCAAGACCGCGATGGCTCGGAGTTCGGTGGTGGCCTCGGGGACGCAAACCTCAGCGCGCGCTACGACTTCTACGCTGCCGGTCGCTCTCAGTACTTGCCAGGCATCGCGGCGCTCGCCGGAGCGACCTTTCCTACAGGTACGCCTGCCGAGTCCGCGAGCCGGCGGCTGTCCACCGACGCGACGGGGCAGGGCGTGATGCAAGGCAACTTCGGGCTCGCGTTGGAGCAGCTCTACGGACGCTGGCTCATCGATGTGACGGGGCTGTTTGCCGTGCGCGCCGCGCATCACGCGCAGGGCGTGTCCGAGACACTTGCGCCGCAGTGGACGGCGCTCGCCGCCCTGGCCTACAGCTTCGACAACGGCGCCTCGCTCGGCGGCTCGTTCGCGTACAGCGTCGAAGGTCGCGCGACGATCGACGGCACGGCGCAGGCCGACACCGAGAGACGGCGCAGCTGGGTCACGCTCTACGGGCTGTGGCCGCTCTCCGACCACTGGCACCTGATTGGGCACGTGCTGTGGGATCCCCCGCTCAGCCAGCTCGGCAAGAATCAGCCGCAGAATATGGGGCTCGGGGTGGGAGTGATCCGCGCATGGTGAGGTGGTGGTCGGGTGTGGCGTGGTGCGTTGTCGTGCTCGGTGGCTGCGCCGCTGCGCAGCGGCCGACCCATCCGCTCGCGCCACTGCAGCTGTCGGCGGCAGATGGCAGCACGCAGCGGGTGCCCAGCGAGCGAGCTGAGCTCACCGTGGTCGAGTTCTTCTCGGCCGATTGCGATTGTCAGCGCGCGCACGACGCACGCTTGAACGAGCTGGCGCAGCGTTACGAGGCACGCGGCGTAGCGTGGTTCGCGGTGGATTCCGAGACCGACGCTTCGTCGGCTCGCGATGCGGCGCTGGCGAAAGAGCGTGGTTACCTGTTTGCATTGCTCGTGGACCACGGCGCGGCGCTTGCGCAGGCGCTGGGCGCCGAGTATGCGACCTACAGTGTGGTGCTCGGGCGGGATGGTCGTGTGCTGTACCGCGGCGGTATCGACTCGGACCAGCGCGAGCTGCACGACGACGCGCGCTTCTACCTGCGCGATGCGCTCGACGACCTGCTCGCGCATCGGCCGGTACGGCAACCGCAGGGTCCGGCCCTGGGTTGCGCGCTGCGCGTGTGGTGAGCGCGGCGCCGTCGTCGAGCCAAGACCGCCGCCGTCAGCAGCATGAGCACCACGTGCAAGGTCGGTTGCGAAGCCTGGCGGGCCACGCTGCAGCCGCTGCCGCCATGATGGGAAGAAGCCATGGCCATGGCAACTGCATAGGGTGCACCCGCATCGACCGTCTCGAGGTTCATGTGCAGCATCGAGAGCGCGCTGCTGCAGGTCGCGGCGAGCTTCGGGCAGCTCGCCAGCGCGTGCAGGTCGTCGAAGTTGAGCAGGGGTCGCCAGCTTGCGCCCTCATCGGTCGACTCCGCCACGGCGTAGCCATCGAGCGTGTTGTCGGCCACTGCGTACAACTTGCCGGCGCGTTCACCCAGGCCGCGCAAGTGCGGCACGTTGGGCCAGTCCGCGAACGACTTGCCGCCGTCGTGCGAAACGAAGCCGCGCGCACCGAACATCCCGACCAGCAACGTACCGTTGCTGCGCTGCAGGAACGCGGTCATCCGGCTGGGCAGGCTGAGCAAGCGCGTGGCTTGCCCCGTGTGCTGGTCGTAGCGCACCAGCTCGTCGGCGGTGCTGGTGGAGCTGCGCAGGTAGACGATCTCGGGGTGCTGCGGGTCGACTGCCAGAATGCGGAGCACCCACGCATTCAGGTTCTTGGCCAACATCGTGCGGGTCCAGGTCTTGCCAGCGTCCGCAGAATGCGCCAGGTACGGTTGCAGCTGACCATCGTACATGCTGAGGTACACGGTCTTGGGGTCGCTGCGCGCGATCTCGACGCCGGTGAGCAGCAGGCCTTCGGCGGCGCTGTACAGCGGTGGTCCGAAGCTCTTGGCGGCATCGTGCGATTCGAAGAGCGCGGAGCGGCCGGTGTCGGTGGGCGCGCGCGCGGCGAGCAGCAGCACGTGAGCGCCGTCCGAAGGGTCGGCGAAAGCGTCGGTGACGTCGGTGTCGTCGAAGGGCCCGCTGGCCTTGGCCCACGAGCAGCCACCATCGCCCGACCACGCCAGACCCGATGCGGTCACGGCCAGCAAGCGGCTCTGCGGTGCGCGGCCCTGTTGGTAGAGCGTTGGGAACCGACCAATGGCTGCTTCGCAGATCAATTGCCAGGAGCGACCGGCGTCGCTCGACACGACCAGCCCGAAGTTCGTGGCGGCGACGATGCGTTGGGGTTGGTCGCTCGGGAGCAAGATGCCCAGCGAATCGGGGAACGCACCGTTGGCGAAGGCGACCTTCGGCCAAGTCGCGGGGAGCGCCCAGACGAAGCACAGCGCGAAGGCCACAGAGCGGCGTCGGACGCGGTCGTGGCGCGCGGGCCATGCCCAGCAGAGCAGGTGGCGCAGCGCCGGCATGGGCGTGGTTCTACCGCAGGTCAGCGGCTATTGGCACGCGATGCGGAGCCCTCAGCACAACTTGGTGAGCCAATAGGGTACCATTCGGGTACATCTGCCGTAGCGGGGGTCCGCCAGAGGGAGACGCGACATGCGAGCAGCTTGGCTCAGGTTCGTGGGGGGGTTGGTGGTGTGCAGCGCCTGCAGCGCCTGCAGCTCGGACAGCAAGCCTACGATGATCGGTGGCGGCGCTGGGGTGAGCGGCGCCGGCATCAGTGGTGCGGGCAACGGCGGCAGTGGCATCGGCGGTGGTGGCCCCACCGTAGTGTCCACAGCGGGCGCGGGCGCAGCCGGTGGCAGCGCAGGCACCAGTAGCAGCGTCGCTTGCGTGGGGTTGCAGTGCCAGCAGCGCGGCTGCACGGGCCCAGGCTCCACGACCATCAGTGGTCGCGTCTACGATCCGGCGGGCAAGAATCCGCTCTACAACATTGCGGTGTATGTGCCGAACGCGAAGGTCTCGCCGCTGCCGTCCGGCGCCTCGTGCGAGATGTGCAACGAGCTCTACACGGGTCACCCCATCGCCGCTGCGGTCACCGATGCAACAGGCAAGTTCAAGCTCGAGCATGCGCCCGATGGCGACAAGATCCCGCTCGTGGTGCAGGTCGGCAAATGGCGAAGGCAGCTGACGATCGCGCGCGTGAAGCCGTGCCAGGACAACCCGCAGCCCGACGGTTCGCTGCGCTTGCCGAGCAACCACATGGAAGGCGACATTCCGAAGATCGCCATCAGCACCGGCGGCGCCGATACGCTGGAATGCTTGCTGGCGCGCGTCGGCGTCGACACGGCGGAGTACATGCCGGGTGCCGGCAGCGCGGGCCGCATTCACATCTATCACGGCAGCGGCAAGACCCCGGGCGGTGGCCCAGCCCCCGACACCGTGCCTCCGGCGCCCGATAGCTCGACGGCGCTGTGGGACAAGAAGGCCGATCTGATGCAGTACGACATCGTGCTCTTGTCATGCGAAGGCCACGAGACGCTGGGCATGAACCAGCAGGCGTTGCACGACTACGCCAGCGCGGGCGGGCGCGTGTTCGCTTCGCACTTTCACTATTCGTGGTTCAACAGCGGTCCGTACGGCATGGAGAAGCTCGCGACCTGGACGCCGGGCAGCAATCCGATCGACAACATCAACGCGACCATCGTGACGAAGTTGCCGAGCGGCAAAGCGTTCCCGAAGGGCGTCGCGCTGCAGACCTGGCTCACCACGGTCAACGCGCTGACCGCGGGCGAGCTGCCCATCATGGAGGCGCGTCACAATGCAGACGTCGCTGCCAGCAACACGCCCTCGCAGGCCTGGATTCTGGCGGACAAGAATTCGCCTGCGCCGAACGCCACGCAGTACTTCTCGTTCAATACGCCCACCGACGCCAAGGCCAAGCCCGACGGCCAGCAGTACTGCGGGCGCGTGGTGTACAGCGACCTGCACGTGGGCGCGGCCTCGGGTGACCTGCCGGACATGGCGGTGCCGTTGTCCTGCGCCAATGCAGACCTGTCGCCGCAGGAGAAGGCGCTCGAGTTCATGCTCTTCGACCTGTCGTCGTGCGTGGTTCCCGACACCATGCCCCCGGCGGTGCCGGCCGTGATCGTGCCGCAGTGAGCGCAAACGTGGTAGCTTGGCGCTGTGGTTCCCGATTGTGACCGACGGGCCCGCAGACGCAGCATGATCACGCTCGAGAACGTGTCCCGGCACTATGGCTCGGGGCCGAAGGCGGTCGCCGCCGTCCACGATGTGTCGCTCACCATCGCGGCGGGCTCGTTCGTCACGGTCGTGGGTGCGAGCGGTTCGGGCAAGACTTCGCTGCTCAACCTGATGGGCGCGCTGCATCGGCCGAGCACCGGGCGTGTGCTCATCGAGGGCGTGGACGTGGGCCTACTGTCTGAAGACGCCCGCAGCGCGCTGCGCCGCACGCGCATCGGCTTCGTGTTTCAGTTCTTCAACTTGTTGCCGACGCTGACGGCGGCGGAGAACGTGGCGCTGCCAGCACGCCTCGCCGGTGATTCGCGCGCGCCCACCTTGCGCCGGGCCGAACAACTGCTCGAGCAAGTGGGGCTCGCGGCGCGCAGCAGCCATCGGCCCGACGAGCTGTCCGGCGGCGAGATGCAGCGCGTGGCCATCGCCCGCGCGCTCATGATGGACCCGCCGATCCTGCTCGCCGACGAGCCCACGGGAAATCTCGACTCGGCCACCGGTGCGTCCATTCTGGAACTACTGCGTGGCGCCGTGCAGGCGCATCGCACGGTGGTGTTGATCACGCACGACGCGTCCATCGCGCGTCGCGGCACACGCATTGTCACCATGGCCGACGGCCGCCTGGTGCGCGACGAGCTCGCCGCAAGCGTGCCTCCCAGCGCGACAGCAAGGTGAGATAGCGGCAAGTGCTGGCCTTGCTACGAGAGATCAGCTTGCGGCACTGGCTGCGTACGCCGCTGCGCTCGCTCTTGGTAGTGCTCGGCATCACGCTGGGCATCGCGTTGTACGTCGCGACCGAAGCGGCCGCCGCCAGCATGAATGCGGCGTTCAAGGAGTTCGTGGCGCGCGTCTCGGGTCGCGCCGACTTGACGATCGAGGGCGGCGGTGCCGGCGTCCCCGGAGAGCTGCTCGCCGCTGTTGCAGACATCAAGGGCGTGGCGCACGCGGCCTCGAGTGTGGAGCTCACCGCGCAAGCGCCGGAGCTGCACGCGTCGCTGCTGGTGATGGGTGTCGACTTCCTGGGCGACC
>JADGRE010000408.1 GCA_017881185.1 Pseudomonadota bacterium
ATGCCGAGCGTGGGCGACGGTCTCGGCATGGCACGTCTGGGACGACGTTATTGGCAGAGCATGGCGAGCAAGTTCGACAAGGGCGGACTGTCGCAGGAAGCGTTCTGTGATGCGCACGGTCTGACGCTGGGCACGTTTCGGTCGTGGCTCTATCGGCTTCGGCGTGAGCGCCGTGAGGCAAGCGCGGCGCCGAAGTTCGTCGAGGTGGTCGCGAGCAAGTCTTCCTCGTCCCAATCGTGCGTGGTGGTTATCGGCAAGGTGGAGCTGCGATTCGATCACGTACCTGACGTGGCGTACCTGGGCGCGTTGCTGCGCGCCGCCAGTGGTGCGCAGCCGTGATCGGGTTGCCGCTGTCGGTGAAGATCATGGTCTTCACCGAGCCGACCGACATGCGCAAAGGCTTCGATGGGCTCGGCGCGCTCGTGAGCGCGGCCGGCGAAGATCTCTACAGTGGTCACCTCTACGTGTTTCTCTCGCGCCGTCGCGATCGCGCCAAGGTGCTGGCGTTTGAGCGCGGCGGTTTTGTGCTTTGGTACAAGCGCCTGGAGCAGGGCAGCTTCAAGCCACTGCCTCCGAGCACAGACGCGCGCATGGCGCTGGATGCGACTCAGCTCTCCATGCTGCTCGATGGCATCGACATTCGGCGCGTGAAAGCACCGCGACACTGGCAGCCGAGCGCAATGAGGATCGACACGGCGCCCGCGACGTGATCTACCTCGGGGCGTGCCAGAGCAGGAAGATCTCGATGCGCTCGAGGCGCAGCTCGACCCCGCCGCGCGCTATGTCCTGCGCATGATGCGCACGCACTTAGGCGAGCTCAAGGCGATGCTCGCTGCGCGCGACGCCGAGCTCGCGCGGCTGACGGACCAAGTGGCGCAGTTTCAACGAATGCTCTTTGGCAAGCGCTCGGAGAAGCTGCCGCCGATCGAGAGCGAGGTGCGCCGCGCCGTGCAAGCCCACGAGCTGACGGTCGAGGGCACGCCGATGCCGCGCGAAGAGCCCGCGCTCGCACATGAGCGCCGCCGCGTCGCACGCAAGAAATCCGAGCCCAAGCGCGCGAGCAAGCGTGCGCTCCGCAAGGGTCTTCCCATCGTGCACGAGCGCATCGAGATTGCAGCCACGCAGCTTCCCGACGGCTACGCGCTCGAAGACTTTCGCGAGATCAGCGATGGCGAGACGATTGAGCGCATCGAGCACGTGCGCGAGCACTTGGTCGTCGTGCAGTACTCGCTGCAGACGCTGGCCTCCAAGGACGGCGAGCACATCGTCAAGGCGCTCGCGCCCGCAAGCGTGATCGAGGGCGGGCACTACGGCCCCGGCGTCTATGCGCACGTCATCACGTCCAAGTGCGACGACAGCCAGCCGCTGTATCGCATCGAGCGCGCGATGCAGCGCGACGGCTGCTCGATCGCGCGCAGCACGCTGTGCAGCTTCTTCCATCGCAGTGCCGAGCTGCTGATGCCGATCTATGAAGGCATCCTCGAAGCGGCCAAGCACGACCTGTATTTGCACGCCGACGAAACGCGTTTGCCGGTGCAGGCGAAGGGCAAATGCTTGCAGGGCTGGATCTGGGGCTTGATGAGTAAGCGTGCGATTGCCTATGCCTTTGACGCGACGCGCAAAGGCGCCGTAGCCAAGACGCTCCTGCAAAACACCAAGGGCTTCCTCGTGATCGACGGCTACGCGGGCTACAACGCTGTGACCCTCGACGACGACGAGAGCTCACGCACGCGCGTCGGGTGCTGGGCGCATGCGCGCAGGAAGTTCTTCGAAGCACTGCGCACCGCGCCGGCCGCGAAAGAAGCGCTCGAGCTCATCGTCGAGCTGTACCGCGTCGAGAATCGTGCCGCTGAGCTCGACATTCTCGGTAGCCAAGCCCATCTGGCACTGCGCGATCTCGAGAGTCGCGCAGTGCTCACTCGCCTCGAAGCGTGGCTCGACAACCACATCGGTCAGCATCCGCCCAAGAGCGCAATGGGCACAGCCATCGGCTACGCGATCAAGCAACGCGCCGCACTACGCGTCTTTCTCACCGACCCCAAGCTCCCGCTCGACAACAACTACGCTGAGCGCTGCCTGAGAATCTTCGCGCTCGGTCGCAAAAACTTCCTCTTCGCCGGACACATCGAGGGCGCGCAGAATCTCGCCGTGCTGCAGAGCATCGTCAGCACCTGCCGCCTGCACAGCATCAACCCCTACGAGTACATCAAGGACTTGCTCATCCGCACGCAGACCCATCCCGATGCGCGAGTCGATGAGCTGATGCCTTGGTCCTGGAAGCCGCCCACTGCTGACGCACGGGTGTAGATCCTCCGCCAGGGGCCGTCCGCTGATCGGTTACGTTGTGGTAGCATCGGAAGTCGTGGGCCCGCGGTCGCGCGGTGCGCAGGCCGTGGGCGGCCTCTCGCAGCTGAACCACAAATCCGTTGGGCGGACTGAGAATGGAAGACCCCCACACCTATTTCCCTGGCGACCTTCCGATCGCTGAGACGTTCGTGTGCTTGAGTCTTCTTCTT
>JADGRE010000213.1 GCA_017881185.1 Pseudomonadota bacterium
TCCAAGGTCGACACGAGCTCCAAGCTCTTGTCGCTGGTCTTGTGTTCCATGATGCGCGCACCAGCGCGGTGCGCCACGACAACCCAAGTTGTGCCCATGGTCCCTCTACAGGGCACCGCCAATCCAGGGCGGCGCCGTGCATTCCATATAGACACCGGAGGGGCCCGCGCCACCCCAGCCACTCAGGCGGAGCATGAGCGCCCGATCACTTCAACGCCATGAATCCAGTATTCAGCTCAGAGCAGGTCGAAGGTCACGTCCAGGCTGCCGGCCGTGATGTCGCGCGTCGCGCTGCCTGCGCTCAGCTTGCCGAGACTGAAGGTGCCTGGCGTCAGCCGCCACTCAACGCCTGCACGAGGTGCACAGTATCGGTCGCCGCCAGCGGCTGCAGCGTGCTCAGCACTTGCTCGCCGTTCACGAAGAAGCGCATGTGCTTGCGCATTTGATCTTGCTCGTCGATCACGCGGAAGCGCAGACCCGGGAATTGCCGGTCGAGATCGACCAGCAGGTCGGCGAGCGTGGCGCCGGTCGCTTCCACTTCGCTCTTGCCGGTGTACGACAAGAGCGGGGTGGGAATGTGGACCTTCATGAGACGAGCGCGGTTTCGACAGCGTAGATCTCGGGAAGATTGCGCGCGATGCAGCTCCAGCGCTGGCCTTCGTTGCGGCTCATCCACAGCTCGCCGCTGGTCGTGCCGAGGTACAGGCCGACTTGGTCTTGGCTGTCAGCTGCCATCGCTTGGCGCTTGACGGTCCACCAGCCTTGGCTCGCTGGGAAGCCGGCATCGAGGCGCTGCCAAGTTGTGCCGGCGTTGCGCGTGACGTAGGCGGCCGGCTTGCCGCCGGGGCTCGTACGCGGCCACACCGTCGCGCCGTCCATCGGAAACACCCAGGCGGTGTCGGGATCGCGCGGATGCACGACCATCGGGAAGCCGACGTCGCCCACGGCTTTGGGCATGTTCTTGCCGATGCGTGTCCAGCGCTTTTCGGGTCGGTCGATGCGGTAGATGCCGCAGTGGTTCTGCTGGTAAAGGCGATCGGGATTGCCCGGGCACATGCGCACGCAGTGTGGGTCGTGGAAGCTGGGGTTGCTCGCGTCGAAGCCGCCAACCACCTCGAGTCCGTCGATGAGCGTGGACCAGCTGGCGCCGCGATCGTGGGACTCGTGCACGCCGCCGCTCGACATGCCGAAGTACAGGTGCGCCGAGTCGCGCGGGTCGACGATGAGCGAATGCAGCTTGGGGCCGTCGGGCGTACCGTCTTGTTCGCCACCGAGGAGCTTGCGCAGCTCGGGGTTGTCGTTGACGCCGGCCACTCCGTTCCAGCTGTCGCCGCCGTCGTCGGAGCGAAACACGCCCTGCGGTGAGGTTCCGGCGTACCAGGCGTTCGGCTCGTCTGCGTTGCAGGGCGTGAGCCAGAAGGTGTGGTTCACGCTGCGGCCCTTCTGACCTTCGGGGGCCTTGGCGAAGGCCGGCGGCTGCTTGGCCTCGTGCCAAGTGCGCCCGAGGTCGGGCGAGCGGTGCAAGGTGGGCCCGAGGTGGCCCGTGCTCGTGGCGGCGAGCAGCGTTCGCCCATCGCGCGGGTCGAGCATCAAGTGATTGACGATCTGCCCCAGGAAGTGCGGGCCATCCACGCGGAAGCTCTTGCGTGCGCTGTCGGTGTGGTACAGCCACGCGCCTTTGCGTGTCGCGACCAGCACCGCCAGCTTTTGCGCACGCGGCGCACGTGGCGCGCGCAGCGTGCGCGATGGCTGTGCGCGTTGCTTCTTCGTTGGCGCTTTGCTGCGTGCTGCGGGCTTCTTCTTACGTGCGGCCATGGCTCTGCCTCCCTGTGGGTCGTCGCAGGCGTGGTGAAGCCTTGCCATAGCTCCTGGGCCGAGGGCAAGAGCGGTCTGGCGCGCGCGTGACTGATCACTCGGGGTCGAGCAGAACAGCGTCCACGATCTGCACCGCCTTCGTCCGCTAGAAGTCGCTGGGCTTGCCTTCGGCGCGCCAGTGCACACCGCCGTGAGCCCATGGATTCGCATGCGGCCTGCGTCGGTTGCAGCGTGGGCCGTTCGCTCTGAGGCAGTTGCAGCTGGCGTCCACTCACGACCCGGGTCCGCGGTTGTGTGTGGCCGGATTCAGCCGTACAGTAGCGCGCAATGAGCACCATCCGGGAAGCTGGCCCGGACCTGCGGTTGCACACCATGATTCAAGCTCCCCGACCCATCTCACTCAGCAAGAACGGCCCGAGCGCATTCCCCATGGCGCTGGGCTGCATGGGCATGTCCGGCACGTACGGGCCTGCCGACGAACGCGAAGGCATCGCAACCATCCACGCCGCGCTCGATCGCGGCGTGAACCTGCTCGACACCGGCGACTTCTACGGCCAAGGCCACAACGAGCTGCTGATCGGGCGCGCGCTGCAGCAGAGCTCGCTCGCGCGCGACAAGGTGCTGCTGTCGGTGAAGTTCGGCGCGATGCGCGCACCGGACAGCAGCTTCATCGGTTTCGATGCGCGGCCCGCGGCGGTGAAGAATTTCTTGGCCTACAGCTTGAAGCGCTTGGGTGTCGACTACATCGACATCTACCGGCCGTCGCGGCTCGACCCCAACGTGCCTATCGAAGACACCGTGGGCGCCATCGCCGACATGATCAAGGCAGGATACGTGCGGCACCTCGGTTTGTCCGAAGTGGGTGCCGAAACCATCAAGCGGGCCCACGCCGTGCACCCTGTGGTCGATGTGCAGATCGAGTACTCGCTGGTCAGCCGCAAGCCCGAGCAGAAGATCTTCCCGCTGCTCGAAGAGCTTGGTATCGCCGTCACGGCGTACGGTGTGTTCTCACGCGGCCTGCTCACTGGCGCCAAGCCAAGCGCGCCCAGCGATTTTCGCAAGCAACTGCCGCGTTTCTCTGGCGACAACTTGAAGCAGAACCAAGCTTTGGTCGACACGCTGAACAGCGTGGCCGCCAGCAAAGGCGTAACTGCCGCGCAGTTGTGCGTGGCCTGGGTCAGAGCCAAAGGCGAGCGAATCATCCCGCTCTTGGGTGCGCGCACGCGCAAGCAACTGGACGAGTCGCTCGGCGCGCTCAGCGTGCAGTTGTCAGCCGAGGAGCTCGCGGAGCTGGAACGCGCCATCCCGGCGAGCGCAGTCGCCGGCTCGCGTTATCAAGACGCACAGATGCAGACGCTGGACAGCGAGCGCGCGTGACCAGGCTGCACTGCTTGCTCAGCTCGGTACGGCAAACGCGCGCACCAGCCACACCAGCCCCCACGTGGAACTGGTCCTTGCTGCAACACTGAGCGGGCCTCACTCCGAGGCGTCGCTCGGCCCGGTGCAACCTTTGTCCCCTGGATAGTCGGCAGCACCGTCGCCGTCGTCGTCCAAGCCGTTGTCGCAGACGGGTGCATTCGGCGGCGCGCCGCGTTCACTGTCGTCCTTCGCGTCGGTGCAACCAGGATCCGAGAGGTTGCTGTTGGTGATGAAGTCGGTGCGACCGTCGCCGTCGTCGTCCAAGCCGTTCGCGCACGGCGGCACGTCTTCGTTGTCGTCGAGCGGGCCAGAGCAGCCCGAGTCGTTCGGGAAGTCCACTAAGGTGTCGCCGTCGTCGTCCAGGCCGTTGTCGCAGCGCGCCCCGCTGGGATCGCGCTCGCTGTCGTCCGCGGCGGAGTTGCAGCCCGGGTCACCGTGGCCCGCCAAGTAGTCGACCGTGCCGTCGCCGTCGTCGTCCAGCCCATTGGCACAGGCCGGCGCTGTCGCGGGGTCGGTCTCGTCGCTGTCGAAGTCGTCGCCGAGCCTGACAAGTGCGCCGCTCGCGCCGTGACGCCTGGCAGGCGAGCAGCACGCTTTATACGCCTGCGAAACCCAGGCGTAACACCCATCCCGTAAACAATGCTGGAGGGCACCATGCGGGAACACTACGAGAGTGCATTCGACCACGTGCAATCCATCGTCATCGTGGCCACATGCAGCGCACTGCTCTGGAGCGACTCGTTCGAGCTCGCCGGCGAGCTCTTCGCGGCGTTGCAGGCGGGCACGCTGCTCGTAAGGTCCGGCTACCGGCGCCAGGCCGAGCGCGTGCGCCGGCAGTCGCTGCCACCCGGCGTGGTCTAGACGGCGCCGCGGAGCTGCGCCGTCACGAGCGGTGCAGCTGACTAGAAGTGACACACGCGGGCGTCGTGCAAGCCGACCGGACGCTCACGTTCTGCCGCTTGCGCGCGGTGCATTTTGACCTGTGCTGCAGCTGCGCGCGTTGCGTTTGATCAAGTCGGAGCTTCGCCGCCGAAGCGCAGGTCATGAGTGGTTGTCGCTTGGCAGCGTGCGGCGTTGTGTACATGTTGCATATCGATGCATGTGCGGCGGACAGTTCTTCATGCCGACAGCTTCTCGGCACGCGCCGCATCGCGATGTTCAATCACCACCCCGCGCGTGAGCCTTTCCGTTCAGGCCACGCCACCTTGGGAGTGGGCGTGCACAGGAAGGTGGCTGGCAACATGCACATGATGGCCGTGCGGCCCGACGCGCAAGCTCGCGGTCTGGGTTCGCAGTTGCTCACGAGAGTGCTCGCGAGCACTGCCGATCGCCAAGCGCACTTGCGCACGGTGCTCACCACGCACCAGGCACGCAACTTGGTCTTCTATCGCAAGCTGGGCTTCGAGGTGATCGACGAGCGCGTCCTGCATCCACCGCGCAGTGCGCGCTACACGGTGTGGTCGATGGCGCGCAGCGCCGCTGGCGCTGGTGGCTGATCGTTACTGGCCGGCGTCTTCTGGCGCGGGCGGCGGCATGCTGAAGGCGCCGTCTTGTTCGGGGCGGCTGCGTTCTTCGAGCGCACGGAAGCCGAGCATGCCTACGAGCATCGCGACCACGAAGACGCAGGCTTCGGGCGCGGCGGCACCGAGCGCCACGAAGCCCGGTCCCGGGCAGAAGCCGCCCAGGCCCCAGCCTGCGCCGAAGATCATCGCGCCTACAACGAGCTTGCCGTCGATGGGCTCGCGCACGTGCACGTCGAGCGCGCTGACGGTGGTGCGTTTGTGCAGCAGCCGATAGACGGGCGCATACACGGCGATCGCGCCCGCCATCACGAAGCCCAGGCTCGGATCCCATGTGCCCGAGACGTCGAGAAACGCGATCACCTTCGCAGGTTGCGTCATGCCGGCGAGCACGAGGCCCAGGCCAAACACTAGACCGGAGAAGAGTGCGGCCAACATCTCAGTGCACCCCGAGCAGATGTCGAACCACGAAGACGACTACGCCCGCGGTGAACATGAAGGTGGGTGTGGCGATCATCGAGCGCTTCGACAGGCGGCCCAGGCCGCAGACTCCGTGACCGCTGGTGCAGCCGCCGCCCAGCCTCGTGCCGAAACCGACGAGCAAGCCCGAGGCCACGAGCCACGGCATGGACAGCGTGCCGCGCATCGACAGCTGCGCCGGCAACACGAACGCGCCGATGACGCCGCCAAGCACCAGGCCCACAAGGAAGAGCGCGCGCCAGCCGATGTCGCCCGCCCGCAAGGCCAAGAGCCCGCCGGCAATGCCGGACACGCCGGCGATACGACGCTGCGCAACCAATATGCCGGCCGAGCCAAGGCCGATGAGCAAGCCTCCCAAGGTCGACGTGAACACCGTCATGTGCTGCATGAAGCGCCTCGATGTGCGAGCGATGGCTCTGCGGGGATAGCAGAATACGTGCCGAGCCAGGCTCGCGACGTCAATAGAGTGCACGCCGGCGCCGCGCGTGCAAGCCGGGGTGGGTGCTGGGCACAAGCCGGCAGGCCGTGCCCGCAGCTCGCACAACCAGCAGCGGAGCAGGCGGCGCGTCGCCGCGCATCTCAGTGCGCGGACGCGAGCTCGCGCAGGTTGCGCAGGGTCTGCACCGCCGTCTGGTGGATCTTCGGGTTCACCAGGAAGGTGGGCATGTCCGTGCTCGGGTCGATGTCCAGCACGAAGCTCACGCGCGTGCGCGTGCGCGAGAGCGGTGAGAGCAGCCACTGGCCGCGCAAGCGCATGCGTACGCTGCTATGCGGCGCGGCGTAGGGGCGCGTATCGAGTGAACGAAAGCTGATGGCGAGCGAGCCATCCCGCTCTACCTGCACTGTGTTCTGTACCAGCGCCCAACGGTCATCGAGCATAGGTGCGTCCTGCAGGAAGAAGAGCAGGTACGATTCGTTTACGGCGTTGCCGATGAAGCGTCCATCGGCTGTCAGCTGCACCGTTGCCAACGTCGGCGGACGCTCCAGCACACGCGTTTGCTTGCAGCCGTGGTACCAGCGCGGGTAGCGCTCGATCTGGCGCAGGATCGCCAGCACCTTCTCGGGTGGTGCCTCGAGGGTGACCACGGCCTTCACTGCGTCGTACGAATGCTCGGGCACCGTACTGGTGTAGAGCACGATGCCGTCCTGGGTGTCTGCGTGCTGCCAGCGGTAGCGCAGCGCCTTCTGTGCCGCTGCTGCTACCGTCAGCTGCAAAGTCGCGCCTAGCAGCACCAGAAGCAGCAGCCGCGCCGACTTGGGGTGTGTTGGCACACGCGCCTCAGAAGCACAGGTACATCACGGAGAAGTGACTGGCCGCCCCGGCCACTACGCAGCAGTGCCAGATCTCGTGAAAGCCGAACTTGCCGGGGAAGGGGTTGGGCTTCTCCAGCCCGAAGATCAAGCCACCAATCGTGAAGAACAAGCCGCCGGCGATCAGCCCGACGAGGCCTTGCAGATGGACCGCCGTATACACCGGCTTGACCAGCATGAGCCCGAGCCAACCCATGCCGATGGTCATCACCAGCGTCGCCCACTTGGGCAGCTGCGGGTAGAACGCCTTGGACCCGATGCCCAACGCTGCCAGCGCCCACACCAAGATCAACGTGCGTTGGCCCAAGGAATTCTTGACGAGCAGCAGGCAGAAAGGAGTGAAGGTGCCGGCGATCATCAAGAAGATCGCGCAGTAGTCCAGTTGCCGCAGCACGTAGTTGGTCCGTGGCGTGCCGTTGACGCCGTGATGCAGCGCGCTGGTGACGAATACACTCAGTACGCCCAAGCCGTAGACGACGAAGCTGATCAAATGCAGCGCGCTGCCGATCGCATACGAGCGCCAGAGTAGGTGGGTGATGCCCAGCAAGGTGAGCATGGCCCCGACGCCCGAGATCCAGGTGTTGTAGACCTCGTCGGTGACGTGGACGCTGCCGTCCTTGCTGAGGCGAGGTTCCATCGACAAAGCTCACGCACTCAGCGCCACAGCTCGTGCAACCACGACAAGAGTTGCTGCTCGGGCTCGGTGATCGAGTCGCCGGCGGCCACTTCTTCCATGAGCGCGCGGATCATGAGCCGCGCTTCGCGGCGGTCGACGCTCTTGGCGGACGCGCGAATCGCGGCGTCATCCGGGTAGGCCTGCGCGGACTGGCTGATCGCCTTCCACAGGCGCGCGGCATCTCCCGCGATGCGCTCGCCGATGCGTCCGAGCGTGGCTTCTTCGGCTTCGCTGAACTGTCCATCGGAGCGCAGCAGCAGGCGCAACAGTCCGCCGAGGACCAGCTGTTCGGCGTGGGTGAGATCGTCGAGCTTCATGCAGCGCGCAGGCTAGCACGACGGGCCGGCCCGCTTCCATCGCGCAGAGCGAAGTCGTGGTCGACCAGGCGCCTCAGTCCGTAGTCACGGCAGCGCAGCCCAACCCAGCTCAGCCGCAGCATGACTGCACCAAGGGTGGTACTGTCGCTTCGTGTCCAGACGGAACCCGGCGTGTTGGATCATCGCCATTGCGAGCGTTGCAGCGTGCACCGCCTGCTCGAAGGCCAGCCCGACCAATCGCCGCACCATGCAGCGCGACGCCAGCCAGCCACGCTCCGAGGCGGGTACGCTCACGCTCGACGCCAGCGCGTCCGAGGCGGGCGCCGGCCACGGCTCTCTGCAGCCGCTGCCGCATTGGGCCAGCTGGTAGCTGCAGTCCGCTCGATCAGCTATCCGCGATCCAAAGAGTGTGAGTGCCTCACTTGCCGGCGAGCGCTTGCTTGACGTGGTTGCTCACGAGCTTGCCGTCGGCGGATGGACCCAAGCGCGCGCTCACGGCCTTCATCACCGCGCCCATGTCCTTCATGCTGCTGGCACCCAGCTCGGCGATGACCGCGCGCACCGTCGACTCCACCACTGCGGCGTCGGGGGCAGCGGGCAGGTAGCCTTCGAGTAGCTGCTTGCCGCGGGTCTCGCGCTCGACCAGATCTTGTCGACCTCCGTCTGCGTACATGGTGATCGACTCGATGCGCTGCTTCACCAGGCCACGGATGAGCTGGAGAATCTCGGCGTCGTCCGTCGCTCGCCCCAACTCGACCTCGCGATTGAGCACAGCCGCACGCACCGCCCGTACGGTCTCGAGGCGCACCTCGTCCTTGGCGCGCATCGCTTCTTTCAAGTCGGCCTGCAGCTGGTCACGGATGTTCATGAATGTATTCATCCCATGAGCGCAGAGTTTCTGCCAGTGGCGCGCGGCTTGTCCCTTGGCTGCGTGCGATGCGAACGCAGCAAGCAGCGCGTGCGAGCACCAGCTACTCGGCGTGCGTGAGCTCGTCGTGCAGCTGCCGGATGAAGGTCGCGAGCGTGCCTGCCGATTGGATCGGGGGCGGTAGTCGCTGCAGAATGCTGCGGATGGTCGGCGACGCATGGCGCACTTGCCAGTCGAGCTCTTTGGCGGCGGCAGCTCGGTCGTTGGGCGCGGCGAGTCCAGCTGCCTTTGCTGCGTAAGCTGAAGCGCCGCGCGCGTGCGCAGCCATGTGTGCCACGCTGGCCGCTTGACCTGCCGCGCGGGCTGCTGCCACTGCAGCCGGGCGCGCTCCGACCTCCCGAGCGGCCGCGTGTGCCTGGGCCGCGAGCGCGCGAACCTTTCCGATCCGCAGCTCGCCACGGGCGAAGGCGCGAAGGCCATCGATCGCATCACGAGGGCGCGTGTCGCTGGAAGCTTCGCACTCGAACCACGCCAAGGTTCGCTCTGCACAATCCGCGGCCCACAGCGCGAGCACCCGCCGATCATCCTCACTCAGCGTCAATGGACTCGGCTGGTGCGCCACGTGCGCGAGCATAGAGCAGCGCTGCCGCTTGCGTCCCGGCGCGCCCCTGGCGATGCTCTGCCCGCCTTGCTGGGCGGGCCGCAGGCGAATCCGTTGGGCGCACAGCTCGGGACCGAGCCCGCGGATCCTTTGCGTGTGAGGTGCTTGTCAGTCGGCACCTTTCGTGGCGCAATCG
>JADGRE010000409.1 GCA_017881185.1 Pseudomonadota bacterium
CCGGTTCAGTTGACGGAAGAGATCTTAAAGAGATCTTATGCGAAGTGGGCCCGGTAACCTGGGGCCCGGTAACCTGGGCCACGGGCCTATTGGCAGATAATTGGGGGTTGGCCAGCAGGGCGGATGGGGCCAAGCAGGTGCTGCGGGCGGAACTGTGCACGCGACGGACGCGGTCCGGCAGACGCCGCCGTTGGCGGCGGGCGCGTGCGAGTCAGGCCACGTCGTCGAAGTGGAAGCTGCGGGAGCGGGCGGGGGGCGAGGGGCGGGGCGGGGTCGCGCAGGCCGAGGTGGCGCAGGATGCGCTGGGCCACGCGGGGAGTACGAGGGCGTGCAGGCGCCGATTGGCGCACAGCCGCTCTGCTGCCTAGCCGGCAGTCAGCCGCCTGCTCCAGGCGATCGCGGGTTGCTCCAACAGGCGCCGGCTGAGCGTGGCGAACGCCACGGTGAACACGAGCGCGAGCGCAAAGGCGCGACGGGGAGTGTCTTGCACCGAGACGCAGCCAGCAGCAGCGAGCGTGGCGAACGGGTGCAAGAGATACACGGAGTAGCTCAAGGAGCCGAGCCAGCGCAGCATTCGTTGCAGCTGTCCGTCGCCAAACCGGTAGAACGCGCAGGCCAGGACCACCACGAAGCTCGCCAGCAGGTACCAAGCTCGTGTCGGTCCCTGCATCACGACGAAGTGATCCTGAAATAGCTCCTGGAAGTGCGCGGCGACTGCGAACACCGCCAGCAGCAGCGCGAGCAGTGGCAAGGTGCTGACGCGCGCGCGGATGTGGCGACGTAGATCCGCGACCACGGCGCCGAGCAGAAACAGACAGGCGTGGTTCGGCAGCTCGACGTAGCGGTTGAAGGCGGTCCACATCGACTGCGTGGCGCTCGGGTCGGGCGCGTACGCGTAGGCGAGCGCGAGCGACGCCAAGGTCGAGACATGCAGCACGTCGCGTCGGCGCAGCCACCACGCGAGCCACGGGAACACCAGGTAGAAGACGTACTCCACGCCGATCGACCAGCCGCCGACGACCATGGCGTGGTTCGGGTGGAACAAGCCGAAGGTCAGCGTCAGGTTCTGCAAGAGGCGAAAGCCGCCGAACGGGCCGACCGAGCGCCGCAACAGCAGGTTGAGCACGAGCGCGAGGTAGTACACCGGCGCGATGCGCAGGAAGCGCTTGAGGTGAAAGCGGTACAACGCGCGCGAGTCGAAACGCTGGCCGGCGTAGAGATGGAAGAAGCAGAAGCCGCTGATGATGAAGAAGCCTTCGACGCTGTAGATGCCGAGCACGGCCACCGCGCTGCTGGCGGGCGTGCCCTTGCCGAAGAGGTGGGACCAACCCGAGAAGTGGTAGACGGCGACCGACAGCGCCAAGAGCCCGCGCAGCGCGTCCACCGCGGCCACGTGCTCTGCGGCGGGTGACGAAGGCGGTGCAGAAGTGGTGTGGACCAGCAACTTGGGCGATAATCTAACCCAATCCTGATGAAGCCCATCAAATCGGTCTCCGTCTGCGGCTTGGGCAAGCTGGGCGCTTGCATGGCCGCCACCTTTGCCGCGCGCGGCTTCGATGTAGTCGGTGTCGACATCGACCCCGAGAAGGTGCGTCGCATCGAAGCGGGCTTGCCGCCGGTCGACGAGCCGATGTTGGCCGAGACCATCAGCGCCGGGCGCTCGCGTCTGCGCGCCACCACCGACGCGCGCGAGACCGTTTCCACCGACGCCACCTTCTTCATCCCGCCCTCCCCGAGCTTGCCGGACGGCAGCTTCTCCACCGAGTTCCTGCTCAAGGCCATGCAGCCGGTGGCGAAGGCCATGAAAGACGCCGGCAAGCGCGGCCATCTCTTCGTGTGCAGCTCCACCACCACGCCCGGCTCCATGGACTCGGTGCTCATCCCCATGCTCGAGCGCGAGCTGGGTGGCGTGTGCGGGCGCGACTTCCACGTTTGCTACAACCCGGAGTTCATCGCGCTCGGCAACGTCATCCAAGGCTTGCTCGAGCCCGACATGGTGCTCATCGGCGAAGGCGATCCGGAAAGCGGCGCGGCCCTGGAGCAGCTGTACAAGCAGTACAACCGCAACGCACCGCGCGTGGCGCGCATGTCGATCATCAGCGCCGAGCTGACCAAGCTCTCGGTCAACAGCTACATCACGATGAAGATCAGCTTCACCAACCAGCTGCGCATGATCGCCGAGCGTTTCCCGGGCACCGACATCCACGGCATCCTCGACGCCATCGGCAGCGACTCGCGCATCGGCAAGCAGTACCTGCGCGCGGGTCTGAGCTACGGCGGCCCGTGCTTTCCGCGCGACAACCGCTTGCTGGCGTACACGGCGCGTCGGCTCGGCGTGGAGGCTCCGCTCGCCGAAGCCTCGGACCGGGTGAACCAGCTGACGAACCAGGACTTCTACGAGAAGGTCCGCGGCATGCTGAGCAAAGACGAGGTCGTTGCCGTGCTCGGTGTCGCGTACAAGCCAGACACGTACATCACCGAAGAAGCCGCCGGCTTGTTCCTGGCGCAACAG
>JADGRE010000004.1 GCA_017881185.1 Pseudomonadota bacterium
AACGCCAACATCCACATTCAACTGGTCGACAACCGCGTCATCCTGGTCGTCATCTTCGACAAGAAGACCAGCCTGGGCTTGGTACGGCTGCGCGTGAAGAAAGCCAGCGAACAGCTCGGCGAGATCTTCAAGGCGCTGGCGGTCAAGGCACAGGACTCGGGCCAAACACCCTTCGCCGAGATCACCGACGACGACATCGACAATCTCTTTAACGACTGAGTAACCACCGCGCGAAGCAGCCTTCGGCGCTTCGCGGATCGGGCAGAGGCCGCATGTCTTTCATCAACTACCTCTCGCGCGAAATCAACTGCAAGCTCGTGTACTACGGGCCCGGCCTGTGCGGCAAAACGGCCAACCTCCAGTACATCTACAACAAGACCAATCCCGGCGCGCGCGGCAAGATGATCTCGCTCGCCACCGAGACCGAGCGCACGCTGTTCTTCGATTTTCTCCCGCTCGCGCTCGGTGAGATCCGTGGCTTCAAGACCCGCTTCCACCTCTACACGGTGCCGGGCCAGGTGTTCTACGATGCCAGCCGCAAGCTCATCTTGAAGGGTGTCGACGGCGTGGTGTTCGTGGCCGACTCGCAGATCGCGCGTGTGGAAGCCAATCTCGAGTCGATGGAGAACCTGCGCACCAACCTCGCCGAGCAGGGCTACTCCCTCGACAGCATGCCGTTCGTCATTCAGTACAACAAACGCG
The DNA here is from genome assembly GCA_017881185.1 of Pseudomonadota bacterium. Lineage (GTDB taxonomy): Bacteria > Myxococcota_A > Polyangia > Polyangiales > JAFGIB01 > JADGRF01. The sequence continues at coordinate 703 of JADGRE010000004.1, forward strand.
ACATGCCGGGCGTGGCGCCCGTCGAAGAGCTGCGCCAGATGCTCAACACTGGCAACGCGCCGGAGTTCGAAGCCGTGGCCCCCACAGGCGTCGGCGTGTTCGACACGCTCAAGGCGCTCGCGAAGCTGGTGCTCACCGAGCTGAACAAAGCCGGCGGCTGAAGCGCGCTTCGTCCGCCACTTGCCGCGCCACACGCCTACAGCGGCGTAATCGGGCGCGCGCCGGAGCTCAGCTGTGCTTGCAGGTCCGAGCGCAAGGCGTCGGCCGTGGGCCCGGTCGCGGCATCGGCTGCCGCCAGCAGCGCTTGGGCTTCGGCCTTGTCACCGAGCTTGGCGTGGGCCAGTGCGCGCACGAGCTTGAGCTCCAGTGCGCGAACGGGGTCGTGATTCTCGCGCTCGGCGCGCAGCAACATGGGCAGGGTGTCGGGGAGGTCTTCGCCGAGTCGGACGAGCGCGTGCGCCAAGTTGCGTTCCACGCCCGGCAGCGTGCCGGCGGTGTCGAGGAGCTTCCTGTACATCGGCACGGCGGCGACATCGTCCCGCAGCGCGAAGCTGGCGTGCGCGTAGCCCAGCATCACGCGCAGCGGCGCAGCCTTGCCGTATTCGTCGAGCGCTTCTTGGTAGGCGCTGCGCGCAGCGGCGGTGCGACCGAGCTCGGCGAGCACCATGGCGAGACGCTCGGCACGCACGGCCGGCGGCGAAAACAGACGCATGCCGACGGCCGTGCGATAGCGCGTGAGCAACGCGCCGGTCTTGCCCGCCGCCAAGAAGCGCACCGCGTCGTGGTCGAAGCTGACCGCAGAGCTCGCGCCCCAACGCGGCGCGAAGGCGTAGAGCAGCAACATGGGCGCCGCGCAGGCGAGCACCACGCCAAAGGGTTGGTGCCCGGCGTAGTAGAGCGCGAAGCAGCCCAAGACGGTCGCGGGCAGCAGCAGCTCGCGCGTGGCGCCGAGCGTGAGACCTGGCTTGGCGGGGGGTGCTTCCACTGCCCGGTCATCGTACGTTCCACAAAAGGCAGCGGCAACCGCGGTTGAGGTGGTGACGCTGCATCGACTATCTTCCGGCAGGTGGTGAGCATGAATCGGTACAGCGGGTGCGCCGTGATCGCTGGCTCGCTGGTCGGCGTGGCGGCCTTGCTGTGCGCGTGTGGCAGCAAGACCGAGCAGGCCCAGCTGTCCGAATACACGGTATCGGGCGTTGTGACCGACGACCTCACCGGCGCAGCGATCGACGGCGCACAGGTGATCTTCGAAGCCGACACGCTCGAGCAAACGGACGCGCACAGCGACGGCAAAGGCCACTACAGCATGCTCGTGCAGGTCACGGAGGGCGAACGCTTCGGCACGCTGCATGCGAGCGCCCATGGCTACCAAGATTCCACGCCGCAGACCGTGTACTTCGATGGCACCGAGCGCGTGGTGGATCTGCGCCTGCGCGCCGGCGCCAAGGCCAACTGATGCGGCCCGTGCAGCAAGGCGCCGCGGCTCGCGCGACGGGCGGGCGGTGGCTGGCAGTCGTGACGGCGCTGCTGCTCTGCGTAACCGCCGCGCGCGGGCATGCAGCCGACCACTCGATCGCCCTGCCGCCCGTCGGCCCTGCGATTCGCGGCATCACGGTCGGGCCGATCGAGTCGTCGCAGCAGCCAGGTCGAGGCTACGGAACGCCGTACAGCGCGGAGCTACTCGATCATGTGGTCGCGCTCGGCGCCAATGCGATTTCCATCACGCCCTTCGGGCGACTGTGGAGCCTGCGCAGCACCGAGATCATGCTCGACTTCGAGGCACCCTATGCCGACAACCGGCGCGCCGTGCGCAGCATGATCGCGCAGGCCAAGGCGCGCGGGCTGAGCGTGCTGGTGATTCCGCATCTGTGGATCGAGACCGACGGCTGGCGCGGTGAAGTCGACCCGGGCACGGACGAGGGCTGGCGACGCTACCAGGCTTCGTACCGACAGTTCGTGCTGGCGTGGGCGAGCGACGCCCAAGCTGCGGGCGCCGACGCGTTCTCCATCGGCGTGGAGTGCAAGTCGTGGTCCGGGCGCTTCGGTCCGTACTGGGCGCAGTTGATCCGCGACGTGCGAGCGGTGTTCCACGGCAAGCTCACCTACTCAGCCAACTGGGACGAGGCCGAGAACGTGCTGTTCTGGGATCAACTCGACTACGTGGGCGTCAACGCGTTCTACCCACTCGCGGACCACGACGACGCAGGCTACGACCGCTACGTGGAGGGTGCGCAGGCCGCGCTGGCCAAAGTTGGTGCGCTGGGCGCGGCCGTGCACAAGCCGGTGCTGTTCGTGGAGATGGGCTACACCACGCGGCGCAACGCGGCAGTTCAGCCCTGGCTGTGGCCCGACGGCATGCGCGACGTGGCCATCGACGAGTGGGAGCAGGCGCGCGCTCTCTCCGCGCTGATCGGCGCGGCCGCGCCGAACCCGTGGCTCGTCGGTTTCTACGTGTGGCGCTACTACGCGAACCTCGACGACGTCTCGCAGGAGGCACGCTGGGGGTTCTCGCCCCACGCGAAGCTCGCCGAGCAGCTGTTGTCCAACGTGTTCGCCACGCCCTGGGGTGCCGACCCCCAACGCTCGCCTTGGGAGCCGCTGCCAGTCTCGCCCCGAGCGCAGGTCGGGCACCTGCCTGCGCGCTGAGCCAGCCCCCACTTTGCCGGTTTTTTGGCTGGCTGCGCGAAGCCTGTTAACTCTCTGGCATGGCGAACCCTGGCTCGGGGCGTAAAGGCAACGTCGTGCGGCCGTCGGTATTCCGCGGCAAGCACCGCGACGACGCGCCCAAGCCGATCCTGGTGATGGAGGAAGTCTACAAGTACTTCCGGCGCGACGTTCCGACGCTGCGCAACGTCAACCTGACGGTGGAACGCGGCGAGTTCGTGTTCGTGACCGGGCCGAGCGGCTCGGGCAAGAGCACCCTATTACAACTGGTTTACCGCCAGCATACGGTCGACAGCGGGCGCATCCTGTTCAGCGGCCGCGACGTCTCGCGCCTGACCGACAGCTCCATCCCGTTCCTGCGGCGCAACCTGGGCATCGTGTTCCAGGACTTCAAGGTCGTCCCGCACTGGACGGTCTACGAGAACGTGGCCGTTTCCCTCGAGATTCTGGGCACCAACGCTCGCTTGGCGCGCTCGCGCGTGGCCGAAGCGCTGGAGCGCGTAGGCCTCGCCGGTCGCGGCAACGAGCGCACCGAGACTCTCTCCGGCGGCGAGCAACAGCGCGTGGCCATCGCGCGCGCCATCGTCACCGAACCGGCCCTGCTCTTGGCCGACGAGCCCACGGGCAATCTCGATCCGCAGCTCGCGATCGACATTCTCACGCTCTTCGAAGAGATCCACGAGGCAGGCACCACGGTGCTCTTCGCCACGCACGACCATTCACTCCTGGCCACCTCGCCGCACCGGCTGGTGGTGATCGACGACGGCCGCTTGATCGAAGCCAGCCAAGGGCTGCGTGCTTGGTCGGCGCGCATGCAGAGTCTGGGCGCCTCGCACGCGTCCTAGAAAGGGAAGCCGCATGGAGATCTGGTCTGCGCTTTCGCGAGCGAAACGCGGCTTCCGTGACGACTTGCGCCTGCACGTCGTGGCGATTGCGAGCCTGGTGGTGGCGTTTCTGTGCCTGGGCACCGCGCTCTTGAGCGTGGAGAACCTGACGCGCATCGCCAGCCGCTGGAGTCAGACCCAGCACATGACGGTGTACCTGCGCGATCAGGCCAAGGAAGCCGACGTGGCGCAGCTGCGCCTGGTGCTCGAAAGCCTGGGCGAGATCTCCAAGGTCGAGCACATCAGCGCAGTGCGTGCTCGCGAGCTCTTCGCCGAACAGACCAACATGAGCAGCGCCGACCTCGCGCAGCTGCCGACCGACGCCTTCCCCGCCTCGCTCGAGCTCGACTTGGCCGACGGCGTGCCCAGCGCACGCATCGAGAAGATTGCGGCGCGCGTGCAGCGCTTTGCGGGCGTCGAAGAGGTCGAAACCTACCGTTCGTTCTTCGGTCAGCTGCGCTCGCTGATCGACGCGGGCCGTTCGGGCGCCCTGCTCTTGTCGCTCTTGGTCGTGGTGTGCGTGCTCGCGGTGATCGGCAACACGATTCGCCTCGCCGTGGCCAATCGCCGCCGCGAGATCGAAGTGCTCAAGCTCTGCGGCGCCACCGACTCGTTCGTGCGCGGTCCGTTCGTGCTCGAAGGCGTGATCCAGGCCGTGACCGCCTCCACGCTGGCGATGCTTCTTTTGTTCGTGGCGTACGCCGCGCTGCATGGACACGTGGAGAGCACGCTGACCGCGCTGACCGGCGTGCGTACGGTGTTCCTGAACCCGCTCACCGTGCTGGGCACCATCGCCGCAGCGGCGTTCGTGGGGGCGATCGGTAGCGCCCTGTCGCTGCGTCGCTACTTGCAGGTCTAAGCCATGCGTCCCCGTGGTGTTCACACGGCTCTGTGGCTCGCTTGCTTGCTCGCGTTGGGCACGCCCGCGGTGCGCGCGGAGCCTGCAGCTGTTGGCGGCATCGCCAACGACGTGGAAATCGCGCATCTGCTCGACGAAATCGAGGCTCAGACCGCCCGCCAGAGCCACGTCACCGAGGAGCTCTCGCAGCTCGACGAACGCAAGGCGCAAGCCAACAAGGCGCTGCGCATGCGCGTGCGGGCCCTCTACCGCATCACCCGCGCCGGCATGGCTCCGGTCGCCGGTGGCTTCGATGCCGTTCGCAAGCACGTGGCGCGTGCGCGCCGGCTGAGCAGCTTGATCCGCAACGATGCCGGGCAGCTGCAAGCGCTCGGCACGCGCAGCGTAACGCTTCACGCAGAGGCGAGCCTCGGCAGCTCGGCGCTCGGTCGCGCGCGCGAACAGCTCGCCGCGCTGCAACAACAGAAGGCGGCCCCGCCTGCGCTCGGCGGCGGCGGTGACGGCTTTGGGCAAGTGCTCGCCGACACCGGCTCTGCGCCGCGCAGCAACGCGAGCAGTGGCGCGTTCTACGGCTTGCGCCTGGCCGACGACGCGCCCGCGCAAGACGGCTTCGAAGCGCTGCGCGGCCGGCTGGCCTCGCCAGTGTCGGGCGAGACGCGCGTTCACGATGCACGCCGCGAAGAATCCGACGGCCCAGGGCTCGAGTTCGAGGCGCCTTCCGGTACGCCGGTGCGCGCTGCGGCCGCAGGTCGGGTCGCGTTCTGCGACCGATACGGCAGCTACGGGCGCCTCGTGATCGTCGACCACGGCAACGGCTACTACACGGCCTATGGCGGCCTCGGTGTCATCGAAGTGCGGGTGGGCGACGACCTATCTGCGCAAGCCCGGATCGGCAGCATCGGTTCGGAGAGCGCGCGACCCGCGCTGTTCTTCGAGGTGCGCAAGGGCACGCGTACCCTGTCACCGCGCGTCTGGCTCGGGTTGTAGCCGCTCGCGCCCGCCGTCTCACTTGGCCGTGACGGTGACGTCGAACAAGTAGCTGCCGCCCGGCGCGCCCTTGAAGCCGTCGACCACGTAGTAATACGTGCCTGCGTCCAGCATCTCGCTGAGCTCGGCTTGGGTGCCGCCAGCCGAGTCGTCGTCGCAAGCCTCCGGCGCTGCGCCGTCGCACACGGCGCTGCCCCCGCCCGAATCAGTGAAGCGGTACAGCACGCTGTCGAACACAGCGTCGATGCGCGCCGCCACGTGCATGGGCATGGTCAACTTGAGCCGGTACACCGCATCGGCCGCAACCGAGCCGGCACCGCAGTCTGCGTGGTAGTCGTCGTGCAGCGCGGCCGTGTTGCCGCTCCACAGACCGCCTTGGGGGTCGATGTCGAACGCTTTGGCGCAGGTGTCGTTGCCCTTCACGGCCACCGGATGCGTGGGCGGCAGCGTCATCACCTGCAACCCGACCGAGGGTGCGGCCGGAGCTTCCACGACGACGAAATAGCGGCCCGCCGCAAGGTTGCGCACGCGCGCCTTCACGGGCTGGCCGACCTCGCAGCGCAGCTCGGAGCTGCTCTGACCGCAGGTCTTCTGCAGGGCCAGCACCGCCGTGGAATTGCCCGCGTCCAGCTGCACGGAGAGATCGCTCGCGTTGCTCAGGTCCAGCACGAACACGGCGTCGTGACCACCGAGCTGGCAGCTCGTGTCAACGGAGTCACGCAAGTCGCCGAGGTTGACGCTGACAGCCGTGCCTGCGGTCAGTGGCAACGGGTTGTTGCAGTCGTCACCCGCCGGCGGCGGCGTGGGCGGCAAGAAGGCCACGTTGAGCACGAACGACACCTCGCTCGAGACGGGCCCTTCCAGCACGAGCAGGTACTGCCCTGCCGGCAGCTGATGCAGCCGGGTCTGCGCGGGATCCGACGACTCGCATGCAAGCTCGGCCGCGCCGGATTGACAGCTGGAACGGACGCTGAACGTGAGCCGACCACCTTCCTGGCTGAGCGCGGCGATCTCCACGTCTTGCGTCTTGCCGAGGGTGAACGCGTAGAACAGATCCGGCTGGCCCTTGTCGGCGCACGTGCTCTGGGTGACGTCGGTCAAGTCGACGAAGTCTCCCGTGAACGTGCCGCCCGCGCTGACGTCGCGCGGCGCCGTGCAGCGCGTGTTGGTTGGAGCATTGGTGGGCGCCGCGAAGGTCGCGCGCAGGACCATGGTCCTGGCGGCAGAGGCCGAGGCCACGACGAAGTAGCGACCCGCCGGCAGCGCGCGCCTACGCAGATCTGCGGGGAAGCCTTGCTTGCACTCGAGCTCGCTGCCGCGGTCTCCACAGGTCTTCTGCAGGGTCAAGACGGCAGTCTCGGCGCTGCCGTCGGAGAGCATGCCGTTGGCAACGAGCGTCACGTCTTTGGGCCTCTTCAGCTGGAAGCTGAACACGACGTCGGGCGAGGCCTGCGGGTTGCATGACACCGCGTAGTCGGAGCTCGCGCCTTGCAGTTGCACTTCGAAGCTGCCGCCGGCGCTCACGTCGAGCGCGTCGCTGCAGGCGTCGTGGGCCGGCCTGCCGCAGGGCTGCTCGTCGACCTGATCGTCGCAGTCATTGTCGATCTGGTCGGCACACAGCTCCGGCTTGCGAAGGCCGCGGGTCGGGTCGAAGTCGTCGCAGTCGGTACCCCCTGCGCAGTGAAAGTCGACCTCGCCGTCGTGGTCGAAGTCGCGCGGCGCGTGGATGCACGCACGCTGCGCCTCGTTGCAGCTGTCGATCGAGCAGGCGTCCTGGTCGTCGCAGGTCTGCGACGGACCCGCACGGCAGCCGGTGCGGAAATCACACAGCTCGAAGCCGTTGCAGAACACGCCGTCGTCGCAGGCACGGTTGTCGGTATAGTGGACGCAGTAGCCGGGCTTGCGACAGCTGTCCGTAGTGCAGGCGATGCCGTCGTCGCAGTCTTGCTTGGTCGCGCAGTGGACCGATCCGTCGGGCGGCGAGCTACCGGCGTCGTCTCCCGTCACCGCGCCGTCCGTGCGCTCGGGCAGCGCTGGTAGCTCGATGTGCGGCTCGCGTGGTGGCGCACAGGCCGACAGGTGGCACACCGCGAGCACCGACCACAAGAGCCCACCCAGCCAGCGGCCCGCGCGCGAAGGCGCGCACGACGGCATGCGCGACGGCGCGTGCGACGCCGACCGACCGACGAGCGACGAGGCTGGGCGCAATGCAGCTGGCACCCCGGCACTATTTGCCATCACACCGCCTTTTGCCAGCCAGGAAGGCGTACCCAAAGCACAGTCGAACGAGTAACCTGGCGGTGCAGCGCCTCGCTGCATCGCTTGCTCATGGAGACCGCTCCTCAGCTTCCGCTGCCCCTCGAGCAACTGCCGGCGGCCATCCAGCGCTTCTGCGACCCGAAGGGCCCCACGCCTGCGCGCATGATGGCGGCGAAGGGCCTCGTGCCCGTCAAGGGCCACGACCAGATCACCATGCTGGCGCAGCTGAGCGCCGATGCCGAAGAGTCGGTGCGCAATACCGCGCTCGAGTCGATCCGCAAGCTGCCCGACAACCTGATCGGCCCGGCCTGCGACGCCCCGCTCTTGCCTGCAGTGCTGCACCTGCTGGCACGCACGCTCAAGAACGAAGACCTGCTCGGCCGCCTGGTGGCGAACCCCGCGACGAGCGACGCCAGTATCGCCGACGTCGCGCACCTGTGCTCGGAGCGCATCTCCGAGCGCATCGCCGTCAACGAAGAGCGCCTGTTGCGTGAGCCGGGCATCATCGAGGCTCTGTACAAGAACCGCAACACGCGCATGTCCACGGCCGACCGCCTCATCGAGCTGGCTGCACGCAACCGCGTGAACCTTCCCGGCATCCCGGGCTTCGAAGCCCACGTCGAAGCCCTCGCCGGGCAGCTCATCCCAGAGCCGAGCGACGAGCCATTGCCACAAGACATGGCGTTCCAGCAGACGCTCGCCCACGACAAGGACGAGAACGCCTTCACCGAGGACAAAGTCGCCGGCCTCGAGGCGATGAAGGATCAGTACCGCCCGCTCAGTATGCAGATCATGGAGATGAACAAGGCAGAGAAGCTGCGCCTCGCCCTGGTCGGCAACATGGCGGCACGCGCCATCCTCGTGCGCGATCACTCGAAGCAGGTCGCCATGGCGGCCGTGCAGTCGCCGCAGATGAGCGTCGGGGAAGCAGCCGAAATCGCCAAGAGCAAAGAGGTGAGCGAGGAGATCCTGCGCTACGTGGGCAACAAGAAGGAGTGGGTGAAGAGCGCCGAGGTGAAGCACAACCTGGTGTTCAACCCCAAGTGCCCGGTAGGTGTCTCCATGCGCTACATCTCTCACCTGCGCATGGAAGAGCTGAAGATGCTGGCCAAGAACCGCAACGTGCCGGCGCAAATCAAGTCGTTCGCCCAGCAGTGGGTGACGCGCAAGGAAGGCAAGGAGTAACAAGGCGCAATGTCGTTCTTGCGTAAGCTACTGGGTGGCCGCTCCGACCAGGCCGATCAAGAGCGTCAGGCCGTGCTCGATCGCATCGAGCGCGAGGTCGCGGCCGAGCAGAGCGGCGAAGGCGACGAGAGCTCGCCCGACGATCGCTTCGAGCTGCTCGCAGCCAACTTCGAAGACGACCAATACGCCGAGTACCAGGCGCACGGACAGCAGGTCTCCGACGCACTGATCATGCTGCACGAGGGCCAGGCGAAAGAGGCGCGTGCGCTGCTCGAGACCGTCATGGAACACGCCGACGGCCCGCGCTACCTGCTCTTCGAGCTCGGGCGCGCGCGCTTGCTCGACGGCGACCTCGATCGCGCCGAGCAGGCCTTCGAAGCCTTCCTCGCGAAGCTGCAACACGACGAAGGTGGCGAGGCCCGCCTCGCAGCCCACCTCGATCTCGCCGCGCTGCGCAGCGACCGAGGCGACTTCGACGCCGCCACAGAGCAATACGAAGCAGCGCTCGAGGCACGGCCCGACGACCCACGCCCCTACCTGGCGATGGCCTTCTTCTTTCGCAACCAACAGCTGTGGGACGAAGCGATCGAAGTGCTCGACGCAGGTCTACAGGTGGTCGGCGAGCACGGGCCGAAGTGGCGGCTGTGGATCGAGCAGGGCCTGGCGCACGCTGGCGCCGGCCGCGACGAGCCGGCGCGCGCGCTGCTGGGGCGCGCGCTCAATCACCTCGTGGCGCACCGCGAACGCGACCTGCCGGCCGAAGCCGCAGTGCGTCTGGCGCAGCTGCACGAGAAAGCCGGCGAGCCGGCACGCGCGCTCGCGCTCTTGCTACTGCTGTGCGAAGGCAGCGACGAGGCCAACTGGTTTGCGTACCACGTCGAAGCGGCGCGGCTGATGACCGCGCAAGGGCAACGCAGCGACGCGCGTCGCATGCTCGAGCGCGCGCTGGAGCTCGCACCCGAAGACGAACCGACGCGCGCCGCGATCACGCAGAAGCTCGCAGAGCTCTAGACGCTCACTGGCCGCCAAAAGCGCGCACGATCTTCACGAGGCCGTCGAGCGACGCGGGTTGGCTCTCGAGATCCGGGCTCGCTGGCATCGCGGGGCTCTTACCCACTGCGGCACCGCCGTACAAGATCGTCTTCTTGATCTGCTCGTCGGTAACGCTCTTCTGCCACGCCGCGTCGGTGTAGTTGCGGGGCTTGGGGTTGAGCGCGGCAGATGCGGCGCCATTGCCCTGGCCCGTGTCGCCGTGACACGGCACGCAGCGCATCTTGAAGAGCTCCTTCGGGTCGACGGCCGCAGCGGCGGGTGCCGCGGGCGCGGCCGGCGCACTTGGCGCGGGTGCCGCTGCGGGTGCGCTAGGCGCGGCAGCCTCGGGTTTCGAGCACGCGCTTGCAACCAAGCCAGTCAACGCGATGAGCAGCAACAGATTTCTCTTCATAGTCCGACAATCCTTCCACGGTGAAACGAACCCACGGTCCAAACCAGCCGAGCAGACCCGGCGTCTAACTCACCAAGTCCATGCGCGACAAGCGCCGCGCCGCGAGGGTCGCACACGCGGCTCCGAGGAGCAGCGGCCAGCCCACGCCGACCGCGAGCATTAAGCGCGACCCGAGCGTGTTGGCAAGCCAGAAGCCCACCGGCCCGAGCACCGATAGCTCAGGATCAATGCCGCTCAGAATCGCCAGGCGCGCCGACTCCACCGGATTCGCTGCCGCCAGGGCGAACACTGCCTGCGGCGCCAGGCGCAGCTTCAGCAGCACGCCGATCAGCGCGAAGTCGTGCAGCGCTGTCGCGGCGAGCCACGCGAGCAGCGCATAGACCGTGGCGCGCTCGGTCGTGGGCGCCACGGCCGAAAGCCAGAAGCCCAGGCCGATGAACGCGCAGGTCAAGGTGAAGGTCACCGCTGCGCTGCGCAGCACCAGAGGCAGAAGCTGCGCCTCGCCCCGCGCCACCCCGACGCCCAGCACCACGAGCAAGAGCAACATGAGCGGACCTGCGATCACCAGCAGGCGCGAGAGCACGATCGCCGAGAACCAATCGCCACGCCGGCACGGCTGCGACAAGAAGAGCTCGAAGAAGCCGTTGCTGCGTGCGCGCACCACGGTTTGGCTCGTGGCGACGAGCGACACCAGCGGCAACACCACCGCCACTGCGTTGGCCAGGTTGAGCACGACCCGCGACAAGCCGGTGAAGCCGAGCACGGAGGACTCCCGCAGCCCCACCCAGACGAACGCGCCGAATACCAAGCAGTACACGCCGGCCGTGAACACGAGCCAGCGCGAGCGCATGGCGTCGGCAAGCTCGAGCCGCAGGAAGGCGGCGCGCGCGGAAACCGGAGCTGCGAGCGCATGGTTCATGGAGCCCTCATCGCCGGTGCACTGGCAGCGACGGCGCGCTGCATGGCGGTGAAGTCGAGCTTGCCGCTGTCGGCGGCGGCGACGCCATAGCCCATCGGCGTCTGAAAGCCCGTGGCGTAGTGGGCTCGCCGCGCGTCGACCCAGCTGCCGGCAGCCGTGCGCACCCAGGCGTGCGCGATCTGCGGGTGACGCTCTGCCACGTAGGCGGCGAGGCAACCGACGTCGTCGAAGTGCAGGCGATCGCCGGCTTGCGTGACCAGCTGCGCCGCGAAGCGTTTGTCACTGACCAACATGTGGCAGTGGTCGCAAGCTTGCTTGCCCCACACGGGGTCTTGGGCCACCTCGAGCTTGTCGCAGCCCCAGAGGCTCGCACCCAGGGCGAGCACTGCGAGTGTGCGCGCGCTCATCGCACCACCCGCAGCTCGGGTTTGTCGTGGGCCGGCGGCACAGCGCTCGCCAGCTCGTCGGTCTGGTACACGGACAGATCGCTGATCGCCTCTTTGTGATCGCGCAAGAGCCGCGCCACCACGCTCATCTTCTCGTCCTGCGTGAAGGTCGCCTGCAGGCGCCCGGGACCGGCCGTGACGAAGCCGTGCGCGCGCAGAAAGAGCTCCGCGGCCTGGGCCGGCTCGTGCAGCACGACTTCGACCTTGAAGGCGCGCAGATCCACGAGCAGCTCCGCGAGCGTCGCGTCGCGCTCCACGGCGCCGTCGCGCAGCTCGACCACGCGATCCACCAGCTGCCGAACTTCCTCGACGCGATGCGAGCACAGCACGACCACACTGCCCTTCTGGCGCTCGTCGAGCAGCTGGAAGAACGCGGTGCGCGCGGCGGCGTCGAGGTTCGCGGTGGGCTCGTCGCAGACCAACACTTCGGCGTGGGTGGCGAGTGCCATGGCGGCCAAGAGCTTCTGCTTCATGCCACCGGAGAGATCTCGAAAGCGCGTGCGCGACACCACAGCCAGATCGAGGCCTATGCGGGTGCAGTGTTCCGCGACGCTCTCGCCGCGCAGACCACGCAGCCGAGCAAACGCCGTCACTACCTCGCGCACCGGCGCATCGAGCGGCGGAGAGATCTGTGGAATGTACGCCACCGAGCGCAGCGCCCGCTCGGGATGCTCCGCCACGTCGACGCCGCCGATGGTGACATGCCCCTGCACGCGCAACAGGCCCAAGATGGCGCGCATCAGCGTGGTCTTGCCCGAGCCATTGCTGCCGACGAACGCGACACGCTCGGAGCGCTCGATGTGCAGCGAGACGTCGTTCAGCGCCACGACCGGACCAAACGACTTGGAGACGTGTTCGATGGAGATCACAATGCCTCAGCTGCCCGCAGCTTCGGTGCGCTGTCGACCAGGAGCAAGCGGCTCGAGAACACTGGCATGGCACGGGCGATGGCGTCGACCAAGCCCATGGCAACCGTGCCTGAAAACAGCTTCAGCGACGGATGCGCATCGGTGAGCTCGCCCGACAACCGCTTGATCTGGTAAGCCACATCGCCGACACCGTTGCCGTCGAGATCGTAGCCCACGTAGTCCGAGAAGTAGTTTCCACGGAAGCTCGCCGCAAGCGCGTCGCCGCCACCTTCGACCTCGGCGACCACGGTGTCTTCGTGGAAGTCGTTGCCCGCAAAGAACAAGCCTTCACTCGGCCCATGGAAGCGCAGCGCGACATCGTTCAGCGCGAACAGGTTGTTGGCGAAGTGCACGGGGAACTTGGGGGAACGCGGCGTGCCGTCGAGATAGGTGCCCACGGTGTTGGCGACAATCCAGTTGCCGCTCACTTGCACGCCATCGCTTTCCTTGAAGCCGATACCCACGCCCGCTGCACCGTGCGAACCCGCGAGCACGTTGCGCTCCACGTGCAGGCGTGAGCTGTACATGACGAAGATGCCGACCACGTCGTCGGTGATGCGGCTGTCGCGGACGATGGAATCGTGCGCATACATGAAGTGCGAGCCGTAGCGGCTGTGCCGCACGCTGTTGCCCTCGAGCAGCACACGGCGCGAATACCACACCACCACATCGCGCACGTGGTCGACGGTGCAGTGCCGGATCACTGCGTCGTTCGACTCCCACAGCTTAATGCCGTCGCCACGCAGCTCGCGCTCGTCATCCAGCCCCTGCACGTGGCTGTGTTCCACGACGCAACTCGGGCACGGCCCGAGCGTGATGCCGAAGAGCGTGTCTTCCACGCGCAGGTTGCGCAGCTGCGTGCGCGCGCCCTTGGAGCGGATGCCGGCGTCTTCCGAGGTGCTGCGCCGACCGGAGTGCCGCACGACCACGTTGTCGACGGTCACGTCGTCTGCCTCGATGGCGAGCACGGTGCCCGTGCCGGTGCCTTGCAGCACGGCGCCCTGCGCTGCCCGCAGCGCGACCTTGCGACGAACGACGAAATCACCGTCGTAGCGCCGTGCACGCAGCCAGATCTCTTGCGGTCCGGACGGATCCTGGAGCATGCGCGTCAACGCAGCGCCGTCGCTTGCGACCACGGCGCCCGCTGGAATCGCCTGCGCGACCGGACCTGCTCGCGTCCAGGCGCGGCGGGCGGCGGAGATCACTTGGGTCGTGGCCGGCACCGGGCGTGCGTGCGTCGTGCGCCCGAGCAGCACGCCAACTGCCAACGTGCTCACCGCCAGCACCGCGGCAGAGACGCGCAACTGCCACATCAGGCCCCGCCTCCAGCTTGCCCGGCAGCCGACTTCGGGGGTGGAACCACGAACGCGGTCTTGCACACCGCGCCACACGTACCAGCACGGCTACAGGTCGCGCACACGCGGCCCCTCACGAACACGGCGACGGCCGACACGGCGACACCTGCAACGGCCATCCAGAAGCCATGCAGCGGAACCGCGAAGGTCATGAACTGGCCAATCTCGCCATTGCCGAAGAGCTGCGGTGTGAACGGCGGAATGCGCAGTGGCGCGTGTGGATCGAGGTTGTGACCGTACTTGGCCATCCAGTACAGACTGTCGACGATGAAACCCGCGGGAAGGAGCAGCCCGGGCAAGAGCAGCAACTTCCCGAGCTTGCGCCCCGCGAGCAAGGTGAGACCCACGACCAGCACGCAGATGATCGCGATGCCCGCGCCGGCCATACGTCGCTCGAAGGAGGCTGCGTCATCGAGATGGCCCATGCCGATGTAGTGGTTGAGCTCGTTGAGCTCGGCGACGTCGCCCGTGACGCCGGTGAGTGAGATGACGATCTGCAGCCCGTGAGGGTACTGCGGTGCGTAGAGCTTCAGGCTCCACCACGGCTGCGAGAACGAAGCAATGAGCAGGCCGATGGAGGCAAGCGACATGGAGACCACCAACATGCGGCGCCAGTCGTAGGCCGAACGCGGCGTGACCACGTGCAAGTGTCGATGCGCATTGGTGTCGCTTGGCGCTTCTTCTGCTTGCGCTGGCGTGTGCTTGTGCGTGCCGACCGACGCTGGGTTTTGACCGGACATGGCTGCTCCTTCAGACGTGGACATCGTACTGCTAGCTGGTCCGCGCACTACAGCCGCGCACACCCCGCGCACAGCGCGCGAACCAGCGAACCGAGCTCAGCTGCCCTTGGGCTTGACCAGGAAGAAGCCGGCCATCTCGAGATGCAGCGCCGAGCAGAACTCGGTGCAGTACATCGGGAACACGCCGGCGACATCGGCCTTGAAGGTCACGTTCTCGTGCTTGCCGGGCTCGAGGCTCAAGTCGATGTTGTACATGTTGATGGCGAAGCCGTGCGTTACGTCCTCGGCTTGCTCGAGGCTCGTGATGTGCAGGTTCACGGTGTCGCCCTCGTTCACCTCGATCTGGTCGGGTGTGAAGTGCGAGCGCACCGCCGTCATGTACACGTCCACCACGTTGCCGTTGCGAACGATCTTCTCCTTGCCGCCTTCCACCGCTTGCGGGTCTTTCGAGTCGGTGTAGGGGTTGGTGCCCGGCTCGTAGATCTTGATCGGATGGAGCTTGTCGGCCTTGATCATCTGCGAGTAGTGCGGCTCGCCGATACCAATGGGCATGTCCGCCAGGATGCGCATCTTCTCGCTGTCGAGATCGACCAGCTGGAAGTTCTGCGGATACAGCGGACCGACCTGGTTGAAGCGGTCGATGGACATCTTGTTCATCGCCACCACGTAGTGGCCATCGGGGCTCACGGTGTCACCCTCGGCCGCCATGATGTGGCCGATGTTGTAGTGCACGGAGAGCTTCTCGACGAGCTTCATCTCCTTGACGTTCCACTTGGCGACCTTGCTCTCCAAGAACACCGACGTATAAGCGTTGCCCTTGTTGTCGAACA
Organism: Pseudomonadota bacterium; assembly: GCA_017881185.1. GTDB lineage: Bacteria > Myxococcota_A > Polyangia > Polyangiales > JAFGIB01 > JADGRF01. The sequence goes on from JADGRE010000004.1 coordinate 16,183, forward strand.
CGGTGTGCAGCGGCCCGAGACCAATCTCGACCTGACCGCGGATCGCATCCTTGAACGCCAAGATGGGAATGCCGTAGGCATCCTTGCCCTCGTACTGCTTCTTCTCGATCAAGTCCTTGATCTTGCTGAACTCGTAGAGCGTCGCGTGCGTGTCGAGCTTGCCGCCGACCACGATCGCGGTGCCGTCGGGCGTGACGTCGCAACCGTGCGGGCTCTTGGGCTCGCCCACCAAGGTGAGCACCCCCTCCGCGGCCGTAACGGCGATGGGCAACACGCGTATGCCCTTGATGGTCGTGGCCTTGCCCGCCGCCACCAGCTGCTCGGCCTTCTTCCAGTTGATGATGTGCATGTAGTCCATGTCGTTCTGCGAGGCACCGGATTCGATGGCCGGCTTGCCCTGCAGCGTGCCGCCAATCGCCATCTCGGTGTTGAACGAGTTGATGAACGCCCAGCCATCGCTCACGAGCTTGCCCGCATCCGCGAGATCCTGTGTGTACGGCGGCAGCTCCACGCCCCAGCTCTGCGCCACGTCGATGCGGCCCTTCTTGCGATCGAACTTCCAGAACATCGCGAGGCCGCGGTACTTCTCTTTGTACGTGTCGAGCGGCTGGTACTCGCGGCCGAGCGGCGTCGGGTACTGGCTGGTCTCGATGACGTAGTTGGTGTTCGGGTCGACGAACGCGCCACCGTGGTCGCTACCCACGAGCGGGTTCGCCACGATCTGCTTGGTCATGAAGTCTTTGAGATCGATGACGGCGACGCGGCCATTGGCCTTGTCGTTGACGAACAAGAACTGCCCGTCGTAGTCGCCCGCGGTCTCGGACAAGTTCGGGTGATGCATGTCACCCCAGGTGAGGCGATGGCCACTCTGCGCACCGTCGGCAAGGACCTTCATGCCGCCCGCGCCACCGTAGCCATAGCCCTGCCACGACTCGGGCGTGAACACGCCGATCACCTTGAGCAGGCGCATCGAAGGCACGCCAATCACCAGCACTTGCCCAGCCTGACCGCCCGACGCGAAGATCATGTATTCGTCGTGCTTGCCGCTCGGCGTGTAGGTCTTCAACGCGGCTTCGACGTCGGCCTCGCTGAGACCGCGGGCTGCCATGAGGTCTTTGATCGAGCCCGAGGCACCGAGTGCGCCAGTCGCAGCTGGCGGTGCTTGCTGCGCCTGCTCTGCCTTGTTCTCACACGCGAGCGCGGTGAGCGTGCACAGCGCACTGAGGTAACGCGCCAGCCGACGCGATGTGATGTTGCCCATGATGATCTCCTGAGTGCCTGCGTTGGGTCCGCTGCGGCACGTCCACCGTCGGGTGCGCGCGCTGCCGGGACGACTCCACCCACGTTTCCGAACAGCCCAGGAGCAACGGGCATGCCACGGGCTGGCTGCCACCAACAGCCCAAGAAACCGCCCGGAAACGGCAGCATCTGACGAAAGTTCTGCGTCGGGAGAGCGGCAGACGCAGGGCTTGCGCGGAACCGTCCCGCCCGATGGGTCACAAATGCGCTCGCCCAAACGCAACACGGCCAGCGTTGCGCACGTCCGAGACGCACGCGGCGCTGGCCGCCACTACCACCCGCAGGCCCGGCTACTTGGCCGGAGGCAACAGCACGCCGTCGATCACGTGGATGATCCCGTTCGAGGCAGGGATCGACGCAATCACGTTGGCGTCGTTGATCGAGAACTTGCCGTCCTTCACGTGGATGGTTGCCTTGGCGCCGTTGGCCATGCCGAGCACCATGCCGTCCTTCAGCATCGTCGTCGGATAGGCAGAGGTCGTGCAGTGGTACTTGAGCACGTTCTGCAAGGCGCTCAGCTGATCGGGCTTGAGCAAGCCCTCGACCGTGCCGGCCGGCAGCTTGGCAAAGGCGTCGTTCGTGGGCGCGAAGACCGTTAGCGGGCCGGGGTTCGAGACCGCAGTCACGTAGTCCGCGGCCTTGAGCGCGGCCACCAGGGTCGTGTGGTCCTTGGACCCGACTGCAATGCTCACGATATTCTTGGGGTCGAGTGGCGGCGTGTCATCGTGCGGCGGCGCGGGTGCAGCCGCTGGCGGCGCCTCGGGAGCTGCCACCGGCGCGGCAGGCGCGGAGGCCGCGCCTCCGGAGTTGCAGGCAGCGAGCGTGAGTAGCGCGAGCACGGTGGCGTATCGAACGTTCGTCATGTGTGTGGCTCCTGTGGAGGAAGACCTCTGCCGGCACGGCTGTACCTCGGCGCCGAGGCGGGCGCACCCACGCACGCCGACGCTGCCGCCACGTACACACGGTGTGGCCGCTGCCAAGCCGGCCGTCCGTCTGCGCCCGGCGCCCAGCTGGAGTACGCTACACGGCCATGCTCACATCGATCGGTCGCAAGCCCGCCTCCCCCGAGCTGCTCGATCTACTGCTCGAGTGCCACGGGCGCATTCGCGCGTTCACGACCCTGGCCGTGCGCCTGAGCGAAGCGCGAGACGTGCCCGCAGCCGAGATTGCCGACAGCGCAGAGCGCGTGGCCCAGTACTTCGGCCGGGCCCTGCCGCTGCACGCGCAAGACGAGGAGCTCTCGCTCGTGCCGAGGCTGCGCGGTCACGACGAGCAGCTCGACGACGAGCTCGCCGAGATGTGCGAGGAGCACGAAGCTCACGAGGAGTCCGTCGCCGAGCTGGTCGCGTTGTGCTCGGCGCTGCGCGACGAGCCAGACCGACACCTCGAGCTCGCACCGACGCTCGGCGAGACCGCGCGCGAGCTGCAGGCGCACTTCGGGCCGCACCTCGCTCGCGAGGAGCAGCACATCTTCCCTGCCCTCGCGACCCAGCTCGACGCCAACACGCGCGCAGAGATCGTGAAGGAGATGCGCGCCCGGCGCAGTGCTTGAGCGCGCGCAGGAGCGCACTCGCCGCCCAACGACAAGTCGAGCTTCGAAGCATATATTATTGTTATTGCTTGTATTTTTCACGCAACATCGACTCCGGATCAAGTCCCGCCAAGCCTGTGCTAACGTGTGGGTATCGCGAGAGCGTGGACCGGGATTGAACCTGGCCGCGACTTGGGCGAGCAGGGTTGTCCGGTGTCCAAACACTCAACGGCTGTGACCTCACGCGTCACGCTGAACACGCTGCGCACGCTGGCTGCGCGCGGCGAGCGCATCGTCATGACCACGGCGTACGACGCGAGCTTCGCGCGCATGCTCGATGAAGGCGGCGCCGATGTGCTGCTGGTCGGCGACTCGCTCGGCATGGTGGTCCAAGGCCTCGACACCACCCTGCCCGTCACGCTCGACGAAATGATCTACCACGCACGCGCGGTGTCGCGCGGCAGCAAGCGCGCGCACCTGGTCGGCGACATGCCGTTCATGAGCTACCAGGTCTCGGCCGAGCAGGCGCTGACGAACGCCGGCCGCTTCCTGGCGGAAGGCAACATGCACGCGGTCAAGCTCGAGGGTGGCGTCGAGATGGCGTCCACCATTCGCCGGCTGGTTGCGACCGGCATTCCGGTGATGGGTCACGTGGGGCTCAAGCCGCAGAGCGTGCACGCGATGGGCGGCTTCAAGCTGCAGGGCAAAGACCCCGACGAGGCCGAGGCCGTGCTGCGCGACGCGATGGCCGTGGCCGATGCGGGTGCCTACGCGCTGGTGCTCGAAGGCATCCCGGCGCCGCTGGCCGCGCGCATCACCAAGCAGCTGCCGATCCCGACCATCGGCATCGGCGCCGGTGCCGGCTGCGATGGCCAGGTGTTGGTCTGCTACGACCTGCTCGGTCTCACGCCTGATCATCTGCCGCGCTTCGTGAAGCGCTACGAGACCTTCTACGAGCGCGGGGTCACCGCGGTGCGTGCCTATGCCAGCGAAGTGCGGGCCGGCAGCTTCCCGGCCGCCGAGCACAGCTTCGGCTCGGGCGCGAGCACCAGCACCGGCGGCAGCCAGCCGGCCACCAACGACAACGAACCGTTGCAGGCCGAGAGCAGCGAGCCCATTCACTGATGCTCGCAGTGGTGCATGCGCCGCGCGAGCTCGCAGCCACGACCGAGGCCTTGCGTGCGGGCGGACAGCGCGTGGGCCTGGTGCCCACGATGGGTGCACTGCACGCCGGGCACATGTCGCTCGTGCAAGCCGTGCGCGACGCCGGCGCAACGCGCGTGGTGCTCAGCGTGTTCGTGAACCCGCTGCAGTTCGGGCCCAAGGAAGACTTTTCGAAATACCCGCGCACCTTGCCCGACGACCTCGAGCTCTGCCGTGCCCACGGCGTGGACGTGGTGTACGCACCCGCCGCCGAGCAGATGTACCCACCGGGCTTTCAGACCCACGTCGAGGTGGAGCAACTCACCCAAGCGCTTGAAGGCGCGGCGCGGCCCACGCACTTTCGCGGCGTCACCACGGTGGTGGCCAAGCTGTTCAACGCCACGGGGCCGTGCGTGGCCGCGTTCGGTCGCAAGGACTACCAACAGTGGCGCACGCTCGAACGCATGGCGGCCGATCTCGACATGCCGGTGCAGGTGCTGGGCTGCCCCATCCTGCGCGAGCCCGATGGGCTGGCGATGTCGTCGCGTAACCGCTACCTGCAGCCTGAGCACCGAACGCGCGCCACGGCGATCTACGCCGGCTTGCGCGGGGCGAGTGCGGCCTTCGCCGCCGGCGAACGTCGCGTTGCGCGGCTGGAAGAGCTGGCGCGCGCAGGCGTAGCAGCCGCGTTCGACAGCATCGATTACGTGACGGTTGCGGGCGCGCAAGACTTGGCAGCGCCCGGCGAGCAAGCCGCCGAGCACAGCGTGATGCTGGTGGCGGCGCGCATCGGCGGCACCCGCCTCATCGACAACGCGATCCTGGGGCAGGATTGCCTGGTCTGAGGCCTACGCTTCGCGGGCGCATTTGCTAGACTCGCGGCTGGGGCGAGAACTGCCAATGAGCGAGCACAGAGGCCACCTACCCAAGGTCACCGCAGCCATGCTGCGCAATAACCGTCTGTTCCACGACTTCGACGAGTCCGTGCTGCAGGCCTTGGTGCGCGAGCTCCCCCCGAAGGTCGTGAACCCGGGCGACGTGCTCATCGCCGAAGGCGAGCTCGCGCCGCACATGTTCGTGGTCGTCAACGGCGAGCTGGAAGTGCTGACACACGGCGTGGGCGAAAGCGCCGACGTGCGCTTGGCGCTGCTGGGCCCCGGCGACTGGGTGGGCGAGATGGCCATCCTCGACGTGCAGCCGCGCTCGGCCACCGTGCGCGCACTGGCGCCGAGCCTGCTCTTGTGCCTGACCACGCACGACGTGGCGCGGCTCATCCAGGGGCACGACGCCAAGCACTACGGGCTCTTGTTGGTGAACATCGCGCGCGAGCTGGGCCGCCGGTTACGCGTGGCCGACCGCATCATCGCGCAGTCGAGCGCCGCGCTCGCGAAGCAGTACGTGCTGGAAAGCATGCGACCGCCGGCACCGCCCAAAGGCCAGTAGGCGGCGGTCGGGGGCTGGCCCCGACGTTCGCGTGCTAGCGCGTCTTCGAACGGCGCAAGCCCTGGCTGCGACCGGCCATGCGGTTGATACGACGGCGGTTCTTGGCCTTGAGCTTGGCGCGCAAGCGCGTGGAGCGGCGGCGATTCTTGATGCGAGACGAGCGAGTGGACCACAGGTACATGGCGGCTCCTTGAATGGGCCCGCCTTCTTACCCGCCCCCGCCCAGGGTTGCAACTCCCAGATGCACTGCCCGTGACGCACTGCAGGCGTCGGTCGCCCTGCCCCTAGAGCTTCAGGCACTCGCCGCTGGTCTGGCCGCTCGTGACGACGCAGTGCTCTTTGCCCTTCAGGCACTCTGCGTCGTTGGTGCAGGCCGGGTAGCAGATGGTCGTGGTCGTGGGGTCGCCGTCGTCGTCCGCGCAGGCATAGCCGGCCGCGCAATCGGCGGCGGTGGTGCAGTCGTGCACGCAGAAGGTCAGGTCGCCGCTGAGCCCCATGCACTCGTTCTTGGCACCGCACACGCCCTTGGGCAGGCCGGGCGCGAGGCAGTCGAGGATCGAGCAACTGCCTCCGGGGCCGGTCACGTTGCCGACCGCCAACGTCAAGCAGCGCCCGAAGCCGTACGGCGAGTAACATTCGTCGTCGGTCGTGCAGGCCACGCCGACGTTGTTCTTGGTGACGGCGTTGTAGTTGCCACCGACGCACACGCCGTCGCTCGCGTCCTTGCCGCCGTTGTAATGACAGCGGTAGCCGTCGCGACAGCCCATGCCGTGTCCGCCCACACCGAGTTGCTCGGCCGTGGGCTCGGCACCCACGCGACAACTTGTCAGACACGCCGGCGCGCTGGTGCTGCCCGAGGTCCACGGCCGCAGCGGCTCGCACACGGTGTTGTCGCCTGCACACCCGCGACCCGTGACGTCGCAGCCGAACTTGGTGCAGTAGCCGCCAGGGAAATGCAGGCCTGCCAGCGTGGAGAGCGGACCCACGCAGTTGCCTTCCGTTTCGCAGTCATCCTGACGCTTGCACGCGGTGCCGGTGCTGCCAGCAGTGCCCGGATGAGCGCAGCGGCCCGTCTTGCTGCTGCACGTGGACTTGGACGCCGTGTCGTACGAGAGCGCGTCGACGTGACCGTCCGCATTGCTGTCGAGTGGTTGCAAGCGACACTCCGCATCGGAGTGACAGGCCTCGACGCAGGCGTGAATGCCGAAATCGCAGGTGTAGCCCACGCGCGCGCAGCCGCTGGCCTTGACGCTCGGCGTGCAGGTTGCACGGCAGTCGACGAGCGTGTTGCCGCCGACGTTGTCGACGACGCAGCTGCCGTTGTCACCGCAGCCCGACTGCGCGGCCGGCTGCAACGGATCGCACGAGGTCCCGCCGTCTGGATCGTACGGAGCGATCGGTCGCGGCGTGCACGAGCCACCGGGGAACAAGCCGAAGTCCACCTCGCCACCGGGCGCGCCCATGACGGGAACCACGTTGGGAATGGGCAAGTCGCACTTGGTGCCCTTGGGGCAATCCGTGTCCTTCTTGCAGGCGCCGCCGACAGCGGCATGGATCGCGGCGTCGCTGAGCACACCGCCGTCGAGACGGCTGGCCGGCTTGCCGGCGAACCTGTCGCTCGTGGAGCAGGCAGCGAGGCTGCAGCACAACAACCCCAAGGAGATGCCGGCAGCAGCCGCTCGAGCAACCAGATGCCGCGTTGTCATGGATCAGTGAGTCTCCTGGAACCACTCGGTGAGTGCGCGAGCCAGCGCGAGATCGCCGGTGACGCGTAGCTTGCCCGCCTCGTAGGCCTGCAAGCCATCGAGGCCGCCGGTAACCAGGCGCAGGAAGTCGGGAAGTTGCATGGCCAGCGCCACGCGCGCGTCGCCGTGTGCGCCACGACTGACGGTGCACTCGCCGTCGGCGACCTCGACTTCGTAGGTGCTGAGGTCGCCCTCGGGGGTGGTGATGTCCCAGCGGATCAGCGCGCTCTGGCCCTGCGCGCGATCGGCATGGAAGGCTTCTTTCATTCCCAAAAACGCTTGCTCGAGCAGAGCAGCCGACCCACCCACGCTGCGCACCCACGCGATGATCTCATCGTCGCTTCGACCGAGCAGGACGTGGCGAATCTCGTTTGTCTGGGACATCCAGCCCTGTTTCTCCGACCCCGCGGGGGGCTGCGGTCGGCAGGCAGCTTCAGCAGACACATAGGCGGGCTGGGTGAGGCCTGTCAACGGGCCGAACCAGGGGCGCAACCCGGTCCGCCGCGGTTGCAGCGCTGGGCTGCGTGCGCTAACAGGCTGAGCCATGGCTTGTGCGGTTACGCACGGTATCCGCGTCGAAGTGACGAGCGAGTTCTTGCCCCAGCACTCGAGCGCGAGCGCCAAGCGCTACGTGTTCTCCTACACGGTGCAGATCTCGAACGAGTCCGAGTCCACGGTTCAGCTCAAGAGCCGCCACTGGCACATCCTGCACGGCAGCGGCCGGCGCGAAGAAGTGCGCGGGCCTGGCGTCGTCGGCGAACAGCCGGTGATTCGCCCCGGCGAAGGCTTCGAGTACTCCAGCGGCTGCGTGCTGTCGGCGCCGCATGGAACCATGCACGGCAGCTACGAGATGCTCGGCGACGACGGCGACCCGTTCGAAGTGGAGATCCCAGCCTTCGTGTTGGCGATTCCGCACGCGCTCAACTGAACACGCGTCGCCCTGTTGGCGGCGTCGATCCAGCGTTTTCGCAGGCCCCTGGAAGCAGCGGTTCTCACCGCATTCCCTGGACAATTCGTCCACTGGTGGCATGCTGGGCCGCACCTGTCGGGCAAGCGAGATCTCGCGGCACCTTCGCGGGCCGTATGCCGCATGCCGCAGGCGAGGTCAGCCCTGATGGACGGTCACAAGATGCATATGAAGAGCGGCGCCAGCGACTCGGGCGCCACGCGCGGCGCGTCGGGCCACCCCAAAGCCCCGGCCAGCTCGCGTGTCACGCGCCGCGCGGCCAAGCCCAAGCTGCCCGCCAAGCTGCCCACCGGCGCCGAGCGCCTGGTGCAGTGCATGGAGGCGCACGGCGTCGAGTACATCTTCGGTCTCTCGGGCGGCGCCGCCATGCCCATCTTCGATGCGCTGGTCGACTCCAAGATCAAGCTCATCCTCACGCGCCACGAGCAAGGCGCGACCCACATGGCCGACGGTTACGCGCGCGCCACTGGCAAGCCCGGCGTGGTGCTCGTCACCTCCGGCCCCGGCGCGACCAACACGGTCACCGGCTTGCTCACGGCCATGATGGACTCGGTGCCGATGATCGTGCTCACGGGCCAGACCGTCACTTCCAGCCTCGGCAAAGACGCCTTTCAAGAAGCCGACGTCACGGGCATCACCTACCCCGTCGTCAAGCACAGCTACCTCGTCACGCGCACCAACGACATCCCGCGCATCGTGCACGAGGCCTTCTACCTCGCGACCAGCGGTCGCCCCGGACCGATCCTCATCGATCTGCCCAAAGACATCACCTCCGCCGCATGCAGCGCAGGCGATCCCGATCGCGTGCGCATTCCTGGTTACTCGGTGCCCAGTCGCGCCACACCCGAAGCGCTCGAGGCCACCGCAGCGGCGCTCGCGAAGTCCAAGCGCCCGGTGCTGTACGTCGGCCACGGAGCGGTCATCGCCGGTGCGGGCGAAGCCATCACCAAGCTCTCCGAGAAGCTGCAGGCCCCCGTGGTCAATACGCTGCTCGGCAAGGGCGCAGTCGATGAAACCTTGCCACAGCACCTGGGCATGCTCGGCATGCACGGCACCGCTTACGCGAACAAGGCCGTGCAGGGCTGCGATCTCATCATGGCGATCGGTGCACGCTGGGACGACCGCATCACCGGTCGCGTCTCGGAGTTCTGCGCGGATGCCATGCGCATCCACGTCGATGTCGACCCTTCGGAGTTCAACAAGACGGTCACCAGCCACGTGCAGTTGCTCGGCGATGCGCGCCTGGTCATCGAAGACCTGCTGCCGATGGTCGGCAAGCTCGACACCGACGCCTGGATGGCGCAGTGCGCGCAGTGGCGCAAGGCGTTCCCGCTCAAGTACCCCACGCGCGGCAAAGCCTTGCGTGCGCAGCACGTGCTCGATCGCTTGAACGAGCTGACCCAGGGCGCGGCGCTCGTCACCACCGACGTCGGCCAACACCAGATGTGGGCCGCACAGTTCCTGCGCACGCGCGGGCATCGCATGTGGTTGTCGTCCGGCGGTGCCGGCACCATGGGCTACGGCTTTCCGGCCGCCATCGGCGCCCAGTTCGGCAAGCGCAAGACCCCGGTGTGGACGGTCGTCGGCGACGGCGGTTTCCAGATGACGATGTGTGAGCTCGCCACCGCAGCCATTCACAAGCTGCCGGTGAAGGTGCTCATCATCAACAACAACTACCTCGGCATGGTCCGCCAGTGGCAGGAGCTCTTCTTCGACAACCGCTTGAGCGGCGTCGACCTCGAGGGCAACCCCGACTTCGTCAAGCTCGCGGGCGCCTATGGCGTGAAGGGCTTCTACATCCGCAAGCCGACCGACGTCGACCGCGTGCTCAAGCAAGCCATCAAGTACAACGCTGGCCCGTGCGTGATCGAAGCGGTGGTCGTGAAGGAAGACAACGTCTTCCCCATGATCCCGGCGGGCGCGGCCTACCGAGACATGATCATCGAGCGCCCCAAAGGCAAGCTCGAAAAACCCGAGGGCAGCACCTGATGAGCGCGGCAGCAGGCACCTTGCATACGGTCTCCATCGTCACGAGCGACCACCCCGGCGTGCTGGTGCGCATCGCCCTGGTGTTCTCGCGGCGCGGCTACAACATCGAGAGCTTGGCGGTGAGCCCTGGCGCGAAGGAAGGCTTCGCGCGCATGACCATCACCAGCCGCGGCGACGCGCAGAACGTCGACCAGATCTTGAAGCAGCTCGGCAAGCTCATCGACGTGGTCTACGTCACCGACCACCGCGACAAGGCGCCCATCGAAGTGGAGATCGCGCTCGTGAAGCTACGCGCCGATCGCGAGCAGCGCAGCGACATCCTGCGCATCGCGGAGAACTTCGAGTCGCAGGTGGTCGACGACGCCGAGGACACCTTGATCCTGCGCCTGACGGGCACCACTGCCGAGCTCGACGACTGCTTGGCCGCACTCAAGCCCTACGCCATCGACGAGCTGATCCGCTCCGGCAAGATCGTGCTCGACAGCGGCGTCTCGCAGTTCGCACCCCTCTTGAACGAAGCCAGCTGAGCCGCCCGCTGGTGCCAGCCAACCGGCCGAGCCTGAACGACCGCAACTGTCGCCCCACGGCAGCCTACGCCGCGCTCTCATGGGCGCTGCTCACGACGGTCGCTGTGCCCGCGTGCAAGAGCGCCGAAGACAAGTGCACGCTGGCGCAGAATGCTGCCGAGCAAGCCTGGCAGATGCAGCTGACGGACTTGCAGGCGCAAGCCAAGCAAGCACGCGCGGCGCAGGCGTCGTCGGAGACCAAGCTGATCAAGGAGATCGAGCCGCGGCTGGCGCAGGCCGCGGAGAAGGCGGCCAGCGCGCGCTACAACCGCGACGACGACGCCTGGATGCGCGCCTACAAGGCGAACCAGAATGCCGCTTGCGCACGCGACCCCGAGTGCGCGCGCACGAAGCAAACCAACGCCGAGGCCAAGGACAAGCAACAAAACCTGGTGCCCAAGCTCATGGCCGTGCAAGCCGCGCTGGCCACGGTGCGCGGCGCTGCAGACAAGGCGTGGCAGGCCGCACAAGCCGTCATGCCCGAGCTCGGCAACCAGCTGCTCGACACGGCCAAGCAACACAGCGCTGCGGCGTATGCCGCCTGCAAAGACCTGAAGCCGAAGGCCGACCCGAGCCTACCGGCCGAGCGACGCTAGACCAAGCAACGCGCCCAGCTCCTCGAGCGCGATGCGGTAGTCGCCGACCTTGATCGTCGCCATGCCCATCTCGCGCGCCGGCTTCAGGTTCAGGCCGATGTCGTCGAGGAACGCGGCCTGATTCGGCTGCACGCGCAGCTGCTGACAAGCCAGCGTGTAGATGCGCGGGTCGGGCTTGCGCAAACCCTCGCGCGCCGACTCGATGAACACATCGAACTCGGCGCGCAGCAGCGCCATCTTGTGGACCTGGTCTTCGGACACCCAGTTGTTGGTCAGCGCCGCCGTCTTGAGCCCCGCAGCGCGGATGGTGCGGATGGCGTTGACCACGGCCGGACGCACTTGGGTGTTTTCGGCGACCCTGGCCATGAGCGCGCGCGCCGAGATCGTGGCTCCGCGCGCGCGGTTTTCGGCGTCGAATTCGCTGAAGAACTGCTCCATGGTGAGCTCGCCGCGCTCCAGACGCGCCCAGGCGCCCGCGGCGCCGGCTTCGACGACCGCCCGGCTGAGCGCGTGCGGCGGCAGGCCCAGCTCGGCCTCGTACTCGGCAAACGCCGCCAGCGGCGAGTCGAGCACCACGCCGCCCAGGTCGAAGATGACCGCCTCGATGCGCATGCGAGACCTGTAGCCGATGTGACGGCCGGCCTCAATGCGCGCTTTTTGTCTATGCTTGGCGCGCACGTGCCCAGCCAGCCACCCATCCGGACCGCGGCGCCGAGCCGGCGCCCACTTCGTGCCGTTCCGGTCGCGACACTCGCCATCGTGTGCAGTGCGGCGCTCGCCGGGTGTCCGTCGCGCGATCGCGCACCGGCACCGGCGGGCAGCGCCACAGCCACGAGCGCGACCAGCGGCAACGCGAGTGCGAGCTGTCCGGCACGCGTTGCCTCGGCTGCACTGCTGCCGGGCACGAGTGCCGCGCAAGCCGCGCTGGCGTACTGGCTCGCGCGCTACAGCCCGAGCGAGCTCGACGCCGCGCTCTTGGACGAAGCTGCCGTCGCCGACTACAACGCGACGATCGGCAAGCGACCCGGGCACGCGGTCTACAGCCAGCAAGATCTTTCGGTGGCCGTCGACCCGCTGGTGCTGGCCAACGACGTGCGCGAGCGCCTGCGCCAGTTGCTGCCGCAGCTGACACGCGGCGAGCTGGTCGATCGTTCCGGTCATGCCCTGCCCCAAACGGCGCTCGCGGCGTTCAGCGAGCCACTGCCTGCGCTCTCACCCAGCCTGCGCGTGGTGCTCGCGCCGGTGACCTTGCGTTGCGGGCCGTACGAGGCGGCGTTGTTCAAGCCACCCATCGAGCCGAGCTACGACAAGAACGCTTGCGGCACGCTGCACGACCAAGAGCTGATTGAGTTACTCGGTCGCACGTCGGGCGGCATGCTGCTGGCGCGCTCGCGCTACTCGCTGGGTTGGCTCGACGGCAACGCAGCGTTGTCGCCAGCAGTGCCGGCGACACTCGTGGAGAGTTTCGTGCACGGGCCGCGGCTGCGCCTGTTGCACGCCCAGCAGCTGGGCGTGCGCAGCCCGCTGCAACTGCCCAAGCACACCACGCTGCCGGTGCCAGCAGATGGCGGCGTGCTCTTGGCCAGCGCAGCCGGCTTCGAGCACGCGCCCAGGCCCACTGACAGTCAGCCCACCGCGCGCACGCTCACGCGACGCGCGCTGCTCGAGGTGGCGTTCAGCCTGGCAGACTCTGCCTACGGCCTCGGCGGCGCCAACGCCGGCCGCGATTGCTCCGGCTTGCTGCTAGACGTCTTCGACGCATTCGACATCGCGCTGCCACGCTACAGCGGCTGGCAAGCCGAAACCGGTAGCTACACGGTCGACCTCAGCGGCGCGTCAGAACAAGAGAAGCTGCGCGCGCTCGTGCTCGCCGGACGAGCGGGCGCCGTGCTGATCTACTTCCCCGGGCACATCATGCTCTACCTCGGGCAGAACGAACGCGGCACGCCCATGGCGCTACACGCGCTCGGCGAATATGCCACGCCCTGCCCCGGTGGCGGTGAGAGCGTAGTCGATGTGCAACGCACCGTTGTAAGCGATCTCGAGCCAGGTCGCGGCAGCTCACGCAAGTCGTTCGTGGAGCGCATGACGCGCCTGGTGGTATTCGGCGCGCAACCGCCAGAGGCGCTACGCCCAGCGCTGGGCGGGCGCCCGGCGCCGCCACCTGTTGCACCGCTCGCAGGCACAGCATGCAACGACGGCGACGACGCACGTCTCTTCGTCTCGCCGCAGATCGCGCTGCGTGACGGCATGGTCCGCGCGATCGCCGTCAGTAGCCGGCCACTCGGAACGGCAACGCTGCGCATCTTCGACAGCGAGCACGCCGTGGTGCCCATCGATCTGCAGCAGCTCGGCGGCAGCGGCCCACCGCAGGCCCTGGTCGCACGCATGGATCACCCGCGCGCCGGCCGCTACACCGCAGTGCTCGGCAGTGGCAGCGAGCTGGTCGCGTGCAAGCGTTTCACCGTGCACGACGCTCCACTCGCCATGCCCACCAGCGCGCCCGACGCGCTCATCTGGGAGCCGCACTGGCGCTGGCAGCGCGACACGGAAGGCCTGTGGTCGGCATTCATCGAGCAGCTGTTCGCTGGGCCGCCCGACGACGAGCAGACCTGGACCAACCTGCACGCGCTGCTCGCAGACCCCGCGCGCAACCTGCTCTACGACTACCTCGGACTGCATGAAGACGACGCGCTCAGCATCGCGCCCGACTGCGCCGACCTGCCCTACGCCTTGCGGGCGTACTTTTCGTGGAAGCTGAAGCTGCCCTTCGGCTTCCGCTCCTGCTCGCGTGGACGCGACCACGAGCCACCGACCTGTGGCGACCTGCGCACCACGCTGGAGCCGCGCCAGAAAGCGAACGAGGTCGACAACTTCGCGGACTACGTCAATCGCGTCGTGCGCAATGGCGTGCATTCGGCGACCGGCCGTACCGCACCCGACGACTCGGCCACTGATCTCTACCCGGTGGCCCTGGAGCGAGCGTCGCTGCCACCGGGCAGCGTGTACGCCGACCCGTACGGGCACGTGATGATGCTCTCGAAATGGTTTGCGCAGCGCACTGCGGGCGACGCCCACTACGGCGTGCTGATGGCGGCCGAAGCACAGCCCGACGGGACCATTGGCCGCCGACGCTTCTGGCAGGGCTCGTTCCTGTTCGACCCGAGCACCGAGAACGTGGGCGCGGGCTTCAAGCACTTTCGCCCACTCGAGTACGATCGCAAGACGCACACACTGCTTGCACCCGACAACGCAGCGTTGCATTCCGGCGCGGAGCTACCGGCGTGGAGCACGCAGCAATACCGCGGCAGCCGCGAAGACTTCTACGACCGCATGGACGAGCTGATCAACCCGCAGCCGCTCGACCCCACCGAACGCCTGCACAGCCTGATCGATGCGCTCGAGGAGGCCGTGCGCCGACGCGTGTTGGCCGTGGACAACGGCGAGCGCTACGCACACGACCACCCGCGAGGCGCGATCGAGATGCCGGTCGGGCGGACCATCTTCGAGACGGAAGGCGCGTGGGAAGACTACGCCACGCCCTCGCGCGACATGCGCTTGCTCATCGCGATCGACACGGTGATCGAGCTGCCGGCGCGGGTCGCGCGCAAGCCCGAGCGCTTCGCCTTGCCACCCGGAACCAACCCCGAGCAGGCCAGCACTGCCCTCGCGGCCGAGCAGGACCGCGAGCTGCGCGCGCGCTCCGTGACCTACACGCGCAGCGACGGTCAGCCGCAGACGCTCAGCTTGCGCCAGGTCGTGGACCGCGCCGCCGCGCTCGAGCTCGCGTACAACCCGAACGACTGCGTCGAGCGGCGCTGGGGCGCGCCCGCGGCAAGCGCGGAAGCCGGCAGCTGCAAGCGCAATGCCCCGCCCGAGCAGCGCACCCGCATGCAGAGCTATCGCGTCTGGTTCCACACGCGTCAGCGACCCACCCGCGGACCATGACCCCCCGCGTGGAGAGCGCTCGCGCTTTGAGCCAGCCACGCTAAGATGCGCTGTCCAATGAGCTCTCTCGGTCGACGCGGGTTTCTGCAAGCCGGCGCAGCACTCACGCTGCTGCAGGCAAGCGACGCTCGCGCGCAGAGCACGCAACGCCGCAAGCTCGTACCTGATCCGAACGGCATCCTGGATCTGCCCCCAGGCTTCTCGTACCGGGTGCTGACGCATGCCGGCGAGCGCATGAGCGATGGCTACAGAACACCGGGCAATCCCGATGCGATGGGCGTGTTCTCTGGACCGCACGGCGAGCTTGCGCTGATGCGCAACCACGAGGTCATGCCCGGCGATCGAGACAACGGGCCCCTGTCGCCCGGGCAAGCACCACCTCCCGAAGCCTACGACCCGGACGGCGCAGGCGGCGTGACGCGCGTGCTGCTCGACCCGAACACGCTCGAGATCCGTCGCACCAACCTGGTGCTTGCTGGCACGCACTGGAACTGCGCCGGTGGGTTGTCGCCGTGGGGCTGGCTCTCTTGCGAGGAGATCTTCTTTCCGCACCACGGCTACGTGTTCTTGTGCCCGACCGACGCCGATCACGTCGTGCCTGCCAAGCCCATCAAACCCTATGGCCGCTTCCGCCACGAGGCCGCCACCGTCGACCCTCAGACACTCATCGCCTATCTCACTGAAGACATGGGCGACGCCGCATTCTACCGCTTCGTGCCGAACGACCGCGCGCAGCCCTTCGTGGGTAAGCTGCAAGCGCTGGCAGCGAAAGGGACCGACCGCTTCGACACCGGCTACATGCAGCCGGGGCAACGCGTCGCGGTGCACTGGGTCGACGTACCCGAGAGCGATCCCGAAGACGACAACGTACGGTTGCAGGCCCACGAGCGCGGTGCAGCGCGCTTCTGGCGCACGGAAGGTCTGTGGTTGGCCGGTGGCGACGCCTACCTGTGCGCGACTGCCGGTGGCCCGATCGGTCGCGGCCAGGTCTTCCGGCTCCATCACAGTCCGCAAAGCGAGGCGTATCTCGAGCTCGTCACCCAAGCCACCGACACCGCCGTCCTCGACATGCCCGACAACATCACCGTGTCGCCGCACGGCCACGTCTACGTCGCCGAGGACGGACTCGAAGGCAATTTCCTGCGCCGCATCACGCTGGACGGCGGCGTGATCGACTTCGCGCGCAATGCCCTGAGCCTGAGCGAATTCGCGGGCCCGTGCTTTTCGCCCGACGGCAGGCACATGTTCGTGAACATCCAGCACGACGGCCTCACACTCGCCATCACCGGCCCGTTCGCCGACGAACCCGGCTTGCTCCCCGCTGGCGCGTCCCACGCGCGACATGCCGCAACTGCTCGGGGCGCTGGCCTGGCAGGCATCGGCGGCGGTCTGGCGGTGTTGGCGCTCGCCGCGCTCGCCCGCCGCAGACGCGCGCAGCGCGCAGCGCACCCACCTGAAGCGCGCAGCGCACCCACCTGAAGCGCGCAGCGCACCCACCTGAGGCGCGCAGCGCCGAGCCTACCCGCCGAGCACTTGCAGATACTCGCGCACGGCCGTCGGCAAGCCCACGAAGATCGCGCGCGCGATCAGGGCGTGTCCGATGGAGACTTCTGCAAGCCCGGGCAGTGTGCGGAACAACGCGAGGTTGTCGAGGTCGAGGTCGTGTCCCGCGTTGATACCCAAACCCAAGCGCGTCGCAAGCTCGGCGGCAGCTGCGTAGCCCTCGAAGCTCTCGCGCGCGGCCGTATGCCCGCGCTCGAACGCGCGCGCATAGGGCTCGGTGTAAAGCTCCACGCGATCGGCGCCCAGGCGCTGCGCCCAGCTCACCGCCTGCGGCACGGGATCCACGAACACACTCACGCGAATGCCCTTGGCTCGTAGCGCGCTAACCTGCTGTTGCAACACGCTCGGGTCGGTGTCCGGGCTCCAGCCCGCTTCGCTCGTCAGCTCGAACGGACGCACCGGCACGAGTGTGGCCTGGTGCGGACGTAGTTCGTGCACCAGCTCGAGCCAGTCCGGCCGCGGGTCGCCTTCGATGTTCAGCTCGGCGGGCGCACCTTGCCAGTGCGCGATCAAGCGGGCGATATCGCGCACGTCGGCAGCGGTGATGTGTCGTGCGTCGGCGCGCGGATGCACGGTGATGCCGGCCGCACCCGCCTCGAGACTCGCGCGGGCGGCGTGCACCACGCTGGGCACCGCACCCCCGCGCGAGTTGCGCACGGTGGCCACCTTGTTCACGTTGACGCTGAGCAGAACCACGGCGCTGGTCTACAACGCGCGGGCTGCGCGCGCTACTGGCTCTAACGGGTCTGCAAGGCCCGCCACAGCGCCTGCGGGTCGCAGACCACGGCCTCCACCGAGCCAAAGCGCAACACGTCACCGGAAGCCAGGCATGGAACTTCGAAACCGACTGATGGCGCGACACGATGTCTTGGTTACGCGCACGCCCGATCGAAATGCGATCGGTATACGTGCTGTCGTGAACGCGCTTGTCGAGCGTGGTGGCGTAGTGCGCCGCCTGCGCAATGCGCCGCCGCAACTCGGCCGCACCCGCGCCACCTGCGCGCTGCGCAACGCGAAGAGCCCGGCTTCGAGTTCGCCGCTCGGGTCGTCGAGCTTCACCAGCAGAAACGCGGTGCCCGCGTAGGCAGTGAGAAAGTCCGGGAGCGCTTGCCGCGTCGCAAGCGCCACCAGATCTTCGGGGAGCAGGTGCAGCATGTCGATGCCGGAAGGCTAGCTCGATTGCGCCGCGACGTGACCCACGAAGAACGGACCCATCTGCTGCATGAACTCCGCCGTCTGCCGTGTGCGCCGCATGGACTCCACGACGTGCGACAGCGGATGCAGCTCTTTGCCGACCAGGCCGATGACGAACTCATTGTCGTTGGCATCGAGGCCGTAGCAGGCGAGGCGAACGTCGTGCGCGAGATCTTGCTCGCCGTACGCGCGGCCGATCTTCCCGTGCTCGGCCATGATCGCACCGCGCTCCTGCGGCGCCAGGCGCCCGAACGCGCCGATGCGCCGCAGCGGGTACCAGATGGCCCATGGCCACGCAGGGTTCACCACCGTCTGTCGCGGTCGATCGAGCAACCAGAAGCGCAGGTCAGTCTCGAAGCCGGTCGCGTAGGTGCGACCGAGCATCGACAGCTCCGGCCGTGGGCGCAGACCGGACAAACCATCGGCCAGCACCGCTGGACGCGCGCGCGTCACGATGTCGGATGGGTCTTCGCTCCAGGTGAGGAGCGCGATGCCGCGAGGGTCGCTCAGGTCCTCGTAGAGCGTGAACGGGCTCTGGCGCGCGCGCAGCTCGGTCTCCAAACGGCGCAGCGCCACGGCAGGTGACAGCTCCGGCTCGCAGCTGAACGCCCACAGTTGCATGAACAGGCGCGTGTGCAGCACCTGCGGGTTGCCCGTGCGCTCGCCCGCGCGCTCCGACACGTCTACGGTCGGCAAGGCTTCAGGTGCGTGCGCATGCGCCGAGTCTTTGGGTCGCTCGCTCATCCGCTCTCGATACCGCGCGCGGCCGCGTCTATCAAGCCAGCTTGCGCTTGGTCGTCCGTTCTACTTTGTCGCGGGCCTTGCGCGGGCCCTTGAGCGTGCGCGCGGGTGTCGGCTCGGCTTCTGCAGCCGGAGCCGCTGGCGCGTTCAGCGCGCTGGCTGCCGCAGGCTTCACTTTGGCAGGCTCGCGCTTGGCATCGCGCAGGCTCTGCTTGAGCGCCTCGAACAAGTCGATGATCTGCGCTGCCGGCTGCTCCGGGGCGACCGTGATCTGGCTGCCGGCCGCCTTCTCGTCGGCGGCCTTGCGCACGCGCTCGGCATATTCGTCGTGGAACTGCTCGGGCGCGAACGCATCGGCCGACAGCTGCTCGATCAAGCGCGCTGCCAGGTCTTCCTCGCCCTGACTGAAGCGCTGGTCGGCGCCGAGCTCTACGTCGTCGTACGGACGCACTTCGTTCGCGTAGTAGACTTGGTGCAACACCAGGCCCTTCTTGTACGGCCGCAGCAGCACCAGCTGCACCTTGCCTCGCGACCAGTAGCGACCCACGGCGATGCGCTCCATGCGTCGCATCGCCTTGGTGAGCAGATTGAACGCCTTGTCCCCGCCCTTGTCGGGACCGAGGTACTGGCTCTTCTCGATGTAGATGAAGTCGACGGTGCTCTCGGGCACGAACTGCACGAGGTCCAGGGTGGGGAAGCGCTCGGCGTCCAACGCGCGCAGCTCTTCCTCCGCGAACTGCACGTACTGGTTCTTCGCGATTTCGTAGCCCTTCACAATGTCGGTGCGCTCGACGTACTCGTCGTCGACCGGACAGTAGAGCTTCTGTTTCAAGCGGCCGCCGCACTTCTTGTGCAGCTGATTGAAGTGCACGTCTTGAGCGCTCGTAGCGGTGTAGATCTTGACGGGAATCGAGACCAAACCGAACGAAATCGTCGTGGAACTGGTAGGGCGCGCGACCATGCTCGTGCAAGGATAGCCGAGGGCCTGGGCCGATGGCGAATAAGCTCGAACGCTACCGCGGCAAGCGTAATCCAGCGCGCACCAACGAACCGTTCGGCGCTGAACCTCTGCGCAGCGGGCCCCGCACCCGAAACGGTCGTTACGTGGTGCACCTGCACGATGCCACGCGGCAGCACTACGACCTGCGCATCGAAGTCGGCGGCGTGCTCAAAAGCTTTGCGATTCCGAAGGGGCCGAGCCTACGCGTGGCCGACAAACGTCTGGCCGTACACACCGAAGATCACCCCATCGACTACCTCGACTTCGAGGCCGTGATCCCCGAAGGCAACTACGGCGCAGGCCCCATGATCCTCTGGGACCTCGGTGTGATTCACTACCTCGAGACCGACGCCGAGACGGGCTTCGACAAGGGCAAGCTCGACTTCACGCTGCAGGGTTTCAAGCTGCGCGGTCGCTTCGCGTTGGTCGAGACCGGACGCCGCCGCGGCAAGAGCGACGGCAAACGCCAGTGGCTGCTGCTGAAGAAGCCGGATGCGTACGCGAGCGACGAGCGCGACCTGCTGCGTGACGAAGCGCGCAGCGTGCTGTCGGGACTGCGCGTGGACGAGCTCCCGCATGCTGCAGCGCTCGCCGCCGAGGTCGAAGCGCACGCGCGTGCGCTCGGTGTGCGCGCCGCCGCTCCCAACGCCAAAGACATCACGCCGATGCGCTGCACCGAGCGCGACGGCAAGCTCGACGACCCGCGCTGCCTGTACGAGTTGAAGCTCGACGGCGTGCGCATCGTCGCCGAGCGCAGCGGCCAGCACGTGGCGCTGCGGTACCGGACCGGTCGCAACGCCACCACCAGCTACCCCGAGATCGCCCGCGCCTTGCGCGCGTTGGCAGCGCAGCAGGTCATCCTCGACGGCGAGATCGTCGCGTTCGACGACAGTGGTCGGCCAAGCTTTGCGCGCCTGGGCCAACGCATTCACGCGCACGGTGCAGCTGACGTCCGTGCAGCCGCGCGGCAGGCTCCGGTGGCGTACCTGGCATTCGATCTGCTGGCCGTCGGCGGCCTCGACCTGCGCGCGCTGCCGCTACACGCGCGCAAGGTGCTGCTTGGCGAGCTCTTGCGCGGCAAGGGCTTCATTCGCTTGCTCGATCACGTCGAGGGCGATGGCAAAGCGCTACTTGCGTTCTGCGAAGCGCAGGGTCTCGAAGGCGTCATCGGCAAGCGAGCCGATTCTCGCTACGTGGCCGGCCCGGAGCGTTCAGCCCACTGGTTCAAGGTCAAGCGCGTGTTACACGACGACTTCGTGGTCGTGGGCTACACCCTGGGTAGCGGCAACCGCAAGGCACTCGGCGCGCTGGAGCTCGGCAGCTACGTCGAAGGCGAGCTACGCACGCGTGGTCGCGTTGGCAGTGGGTTCGACGCGACCGCGCTACATGCGCTGCGCCGGGAGCTGGACGCCCGCGTGCAACCGCAGTGTGCTGCACGGGGCGAGCTGCAACCGGCAGCGCATGGCCGTGTATTCGTGGCGCCCGAGCTGGTGGTGAGCGTGGAGCACGCGGGCTTCACACCCGACGGTCGCTTGCGCCATCCGGTCTTCCGCTCGCTGCGCGACGACGTCACGCCCGATCAATGCACCGCTGCACCCCACGACGAACGCGAAGCCGCGTTGGTCGAAGCACCGCCTCCAGCCGGCGCGGCCGGCAGCGCTCGCAGCGCGCGCGCCGGCGTGCACATCACGAATCCGGACAAGATCTTCTGGCCAAACGAAGGCATCACCAAGGGCGAGCTGTGCGAGTACTACGCGAACATCGCCGATGTGCTGTTGCCGTATCTGCACAACCGCCCGGTGCTGATGGTGCGCTATCCCGATGGCATCGAAGGCAAGCATTTCTTCCAGTGGAATGCGCCGGCAGGCACGCCAGATTGGATTCGCACGCGCACCATGCGGTCCGACGATCACGCCCGCGAGCTGGTGTTCTTCCAGGTCGACGACCTCGACACACTGCTCTACATCGCGAATCTCGGCTGCATCCCCCTGCACGTGCTGGCCGCGCGTTTCCAAGATCTCGAGCGCTGTGACTTCCTGACCGTCGACTTCGACCTTGGCGAAGCACCGCTCGGGCACGCCATCACGCTCGCGCGCAGCCTGCACGAGCTGCTCGACGAGCTCGGGCTGCCCAGCTTCCCCAAGACCTCGGGCCAGACCGGCTTGCACGTGCTGGTGCCCATGGCCGGCGCGCCCTTCGAGCTTGCCAAGACCTTCGCGACCTTGCTCGGTCGCATGCTGCAAAGACGCCATCCCGACATCTCCACGATGGAACGCCTGCGTCAAAACCGGCCCAACGCGGTGTACATCGACACCGGGCAGACCGGTCGCTCGCGCGCGATCGTGGCACCCTACTCCGTGCGCGCGTACCCCGGAGCCACGGTGTCCACGCCACTGCGCTGGGACGAGGTCGGCGCGGGCCTGTCACCCGCACGCTTCGACCTGGCCAGCGTGCCCGACCGCGTGGCCGAGCACGGCGACCCGATGCGCGAATTGCTCTCGGCGCGCCCCGACTTGGACCATGCAATCGCCAAGCTCGGCAGCATGCTCGAGCGCTGAGCGCTTGCCGAGACCCTAGCCCTGCCCTACACCAGAACGGCAGGCTCGCCCGGCATCACGATGCACGATTCGCACCCGACGGCCACTACCGCAAGCGCGCGCACCGCAAGCGCACGCACCGCAAGCGCGCGCGCCGCCAGCCCATCGCTCGTCGATCAGCTTGGCCGACCGCTGCGCGACCTGCGCGTGTCGGTCACCGACCGCTGCAATTTCCGCTGCGGCTACTGCATGCCCGCCGCGGTCTACGCGGACGAGACCAAGTTCCTGCCATCGTCGCACCTGCTGTCGTTCGCGGAGATCGAGCGCGTCGTGCGTCTCGCCGTCACGCAGCTGGGTGTCGAGAAGGTGCGGCTCACGGGTGGCGAGCCCCTGCTGCGTCCCGACCTCCCGCAGCTGGTGGCGGCGCTTGCCCGCATTCCCGGTCTCGCAGACCTCACCCTCACCACCAACGGCTACCTGCTCGCAGAGCATGCGCGCGCGTTCGCCGACGCCGGGCTCAACCGACTCACCGTCAGTCTCGACAGCCTCGACGCCGCTGAATTCGCCGCCATGAGCGGCGCACAGCGCAAGCTGGAGCGGGTGCTCGCGGGCCTCGATGCAGCTGTCGCATCCGGACTCTCACCCCTCAAGCTCAACTGCGTCGTGATTCGTGGGCAAAACGACAGCAGCGTGGTCGCGCTCGCCGAGCGCTTTCGAGGCACGCCTCACGTGCTGCGCTTCATCGAATACATGGACGTCGGCACGGTCAACGGCTGGCAAGCGAGCGCGGTGGTACCTGCGCGCGAGATCCTCGACCAGCTCGCGCAACGCTGGCCGGTGCATCCGCTGTCACCCACCTACGCGGGCGAGGTCGCCCAACGCTACGCCTACGACGACGGCCAGGGCGAGATCGGGATGATCGCGTCGGTCACCGCGCCGTTCTGCGGCGACTGCCACCGCGCACGCCTCTCGGCCGATGGACGCCTCTTGACCTGCCTGTTCGCCACCGGCGGATTCAGCATGCGCGACGCACTGCGCGCCGGTGCGAGCGACGCCAGCTTGCTGGCTCGGGTACGCGAGCTGTGGCAAGCGCGTACCGATCGCTACTCCGAGCAGCGCGCGGCGCCGCGTACGGGCACTGGCAGGCGCCGACTGGAGATGTACCAAATCGGCGGGTAGACTGGCCTTCGCCACATGCGCAAGCTCGCCAGCTTCGACGACCCAGCGCTCGCGCAACGCGTACGTGACGTGCTGCACGGCGAGCACATCCCCACCGAGGCACGTCGCACCGACGAAGGCCAGCATGCAGTGTGGATCGTCGTCGAGGAAGACCTCGACCGAGCTCGCGCATTTCTGCACGACTTCCTGGCCGACCCCAACGCACTGCGCTACGCACCCGCGCTACGCGCTGGTCAGGCCAAGCGCGTCGTGGTCACCCGCATGGCGGAGCGGCGCACACCACCGCGCGCCGAGCTGCGGCGGGCGCTCAGCAGCGGCGCGCGGCGCACTCCTGTCACGCTGGCGCTGCTCGTGATCTGCGGCGCGGTGGCCGTTGTCACCCAGCTCGGCCAACGCACCGAGCGCGTGCAGTGGCTCACCGCGGCGGTCTTTCGACGAACGGCCAAGAGCGTTTCGTGGAACGTCGGCGTCGATCTATGGCGACACGGCCAGCTGTGGCGCGTGTGGACGCCGAGCTTCTTGCACTTCGGCATCTTTCACCTGCTGTTCAATGCCTGGTGTCTGCTCGAGTACGGCGTGCGCAGCGAGCGCGTACAAGGCTCTGCGCGCTTCGCCGGGCTCGTGGCGTGGAGTGCCGCCATCAGCAACATCACGCAGGTGTACTTCGCCGGACCGAATTTCGGAGGCATGTCTGGTGTGGTGTACGCGTTCGTCGGCTACCACTGGATACGCCAGAGGCTGAGTCCCGACGCCGAGCCCGTGCTGCGTCGCGACGAGCTCGCGTTCTTCGGCATCTGGCTGCTGCTCGGCTTCACGGGCGCGCTGGACGGCCTCGTAGGTGCCATGGCGAACTACTGCCACCTCGCTGGCGTCGCTGCTGGTGCGCTCTACGCTTACGCCGGGTCGCTCACGCCCGCACCGGTGCGCCGCTCACGGCCCTGATCGTCGCACGCCGAGCTCCACCACTCACTCGCGCACTCACTCGCGCACTAGACAGTGTCGCATCGGGTGTGAGACTCGCGACGTGGATCGCGCCCCATGCGATGCTGTTTAAGCCGCGCGCGCCGCTTGCGCGCCTGGCGGCTTCGTTGGAAGGTTGCGCCCCATGGCCGCGTTGTTGCTCGTGCTGCTCAAGCTGCTGAAGCTAATCGTGTTCGGCGACATCCTCCTCAGCTGGGTGATGCCCAACAAGGAAGCGTTCCCGCGCTCGTTCACCTCGCAAGTCACCGATCCACTCTACGCGCCCATTCGCGCGCTGATCCGCCCCGAGATGCTCGGCGGCATCGACATCTCGCCTTTGCCCGTCCTGTTTCTGCTCGACCTCATGGAACGCATGCTGGCGCGGGCCTTCTGAGCCAGCGCAAGCTCAGCTGAGTGGAGTCACGCCGTCGGCGATCAGCCAGCGCTCGCCCAGGCCATGAAACGCTGCAGCCCTGGGAACCTCAGTTCAGGTCGAAGGTCGTGGGGGCGAGCGCATCTTCACCGGGCGTCAGCGCGATGAGTTGATCGCTGCCGTAGCTCAGCCAGCTCAGCGTCATCGCGAAGCCCGGCGTATCCAGCGGTGCACCGCAGTCGATTCTGAACACGTAGCGATTGAACTGCGGAAAGAGCGCGCGCAGACCGAGGCCGGCCGCATGGTGCCCGTGAGCGCGAGACAGCTGCGTGTACACGCTGCCAGCATCGTAGAACGCGACCAGACCAAGGTGGACCGACGAGAGCACCCAGGGCTGCGTGCGGTACTCTAGATTCGCTTGCAGGTAGCTCGCACCGAAATCATAGAAGTATTGGCTAGCGTAGCCGCGCAGCCCATTGTCACCGCCGAGCGCGACCAGCGTGCGCTGGGAGTCCCGCCGGCGTTCGTCCCAGACGCCGCGAAACACCATGCGGCCGAGTAACCACGCGTAGCTCGGTGTCGCGCCGCGGATGCGCAGCTGACCGTGCTCGTCTTGAACCTGCGAAGCATCCAAGCGCGCCGCGCTGCTCGCGAGCACATCGAAGAGCGCATCGTGCTTCGCCCAAACGTAGCCAGCAGACGCCCGCGTGACGAAGCCGTCGCTCGAAGAACCAAATGCCGACAACGGCAGCTCGAAGCGCGCATCGAGCCGCGGCCCCGTGTGCAAGCTCTCGCTCTGCCCGAAGGTGCCGAGATTCGTGAACACGGCGTAAGTCGGCAGATCCAGCCGGTAGCGCACGAACGGATACACCGAACGGCGCACACGCGGCAGCACTTCGCGATCGAACACTGCGAGCTGCGCGCCCGAGACCCCTGTCTCCGCGTTTGCCGCCACGTTCCGATCCTGAAAGCCCGCGCCCGCGGTCCAGGTCTGCGTGTAGCGCTCACCAAAGCGTCGAGACGCCGCAGCTTCGAGCTTCACGCTGAAATCGTCCCACACGCGCGGCAAGCACCCCGCCTGGCCCGGTCGGCAGGTCTTCCCGTGCACAAGCCCCGGGTTGGCATTGAACCCCACCACCCGCCCGCCGGAAGTGTCGCGAGATACCAGATCCGCATACTGCGCAAGCAGGTCGTAGGCGACGCGCTGTGCGAGATCGTGAAACGGCCGCCCGAAGAGCAGCGTGCCCGCAGTGCCTTCGGCCCGGTCGGAGCCACGGTTGAGAATCACGGAGAAGTCCTCGTACAAACGCAGCTCACCACCCAACACGCGCGGATCGAGATAGCTCTGACCCAGGGTGTAGGTCAGCGGGTCGAGCGTGAAGCTGCCGGCGAGCGACTTGTTGCGGCCTAGGAAGTTGCGCTCGATGAGCTGCAACCCCAGCGAGTACGTGGTGCCCACGCCAGCGAGCTGCTCCTCGAGCCGCAAGCTCCACAGGTCGCGCGTGTAGACGACGACACCCACCCGCCGCGGATCGTGGGTGCGCACCGCGACGATGCGCACCAGCGAGAACGCGCCCATGTCGCGCAGGTTGCGCATGCTCTCCTCCGCCAGCGCCACCGTGAACGGCTCGCCCTCGTGCAACAGAACGTCGCGACGCACGGTCGCGTCTTCGGTCAGCCAGTGGAAATGGTTGGGCCAGGTCGGTGCAAAGTGTGGCAACACGATCGGCACCGAAAGATCGTCGGGCTCGAGCACCTCGCGCCGAACCACGCGCAGGTATGCGATGCGCTTGCCTTCTGGCGCAGGGTCCTCGTCCAAGCGCTCGTTGCGCAGGAAGCGCTGCAAGCGCTGGGTCTCGTAGGTCGGCTCCCTAGCCGCCGGGGCTTGCGCGTGGGCACCCGAGGCATAGACCACCGCCCAGAGCGCAAGCAGCCCCACCCCGAGGCTTCGCCAGCGCCATCCGAGCATGAGGCTCAATGTATGGAAATCAATGAAATAATACCAGTCGACCGGGCGTCGGACGGGGCGAGTTGGCCAGCTTAAACCACTGGATTCGGCCTGCGCTTTCCGTTACAGCTCCGCACCGGCTCTCGCAGGCGTAGCGGGTGCCAGACTCCCCTGAATAGCCCCCTGCCACGCGCGTCCAAAACGCGGGTATCTCACTAAACAAAGCGCAACACGAGGGCGGCGTGTCAGCTCTCGCTCCGTACCTCGAAGGTGACAAGACCATGATTCGCAAACTCATCGCGTCCGCCCTCATCGCAGCGCTAATGCTCGCGCTGCCGGGTAGCTCCAAAGTCGCCACCGCAGCGGAGACTCAGTTCATCCGCATCGCCACCCTGGCGCCGCGCGACTCCGACCTCGCCAAGAGTTTCTTGAAGATCGACAAGGGTCTGCGTGCGACCTCGAACAACGCCTGGGGCGTGCGCTTGTATCCGAGCGGCGTGGCAGGCGACGAGATCGACGTCATCCGCAAGATGAAGGTCGGCCAGATGGACGCTTCGATCATCACCGCGACGGGTCTCTCCCAGATCGTGCGTGAGGTCAGCGTGCTCGACGCGCCGGGCGTCATCAACAACTACAAGCAGCTCGAGGCCGTGCAGGCCGCGATGAGCAAAGAGTGGGAAGGCAGCTTCGACAAGGCTGGCTTCAAGCTCTTGGCGTGGGGCGAGACGGGGCAGTACCGCTGGTTCGCGAAGAACCCCATGACGCGCCCGGCCGATCTCAAGAACATGCGTCCGTGGGTGTGGCCCGCGAACAACGTCATGAAGGAAATCTACCACGTCATCGGTGCCAACGGCGTTCCGCTGGGCGTGCCCGAGGTGTACGGCGCGCTGCAGACCAGCATGATCGACATGATCATCGCGACGGCCGTCGCAGTCGTGTCGCTGCAGTGGCACGCGAACCTCAAGCACGTCACCAAGCGCACCACCGGCGTGCTCTTGGGCGCCATGATCATGAACAAGGAGAAATGGGGCACGCTGCCTCCCGAGGTTCAGAAGCAGGTGCAGGACGAAGTGAAGAAGGGCACCGAGGGCGACAAGGAAGACATGCGCAAGTCGGATGACCGCGCCTACAACAACCTCGTCAAGCGCGGCTACACGGCCGACGAGTTCACTGCCGAGGGCGAGAAGGAATACATGGTGATGGCCGAGACCGTGCGCAAGCACTTGGTGGGCCGCATCTACCCGGCCGAGCTGCTCGACCGCGTGATGAAGATCGCCGGCAGCGCCAAGTAACCCTGGACTCGCCAGACTGAGCAAACGCCGAGGCCGCAAGGTCTCGGCGTTCTGCTTTAAGCCTGCGTTCCAAGCGCAAGCACGGGGTCAGTTGGGCCCCGTCGGGTTGTCGTTGTAACGCCCGGACATGCGCATCGTCTAGCAGGCCGCGCTCACTGCGCCGCTGCGTCGTCGTCGCTCGCGTAGAGCTCGCCGCCTTGCTCGCGAAACTCCTGCGCCTTGGCAGCCAGGCCGGCGCTTTGCTCCGCTGCCAAATCGCGCACGTCCTGCGTGAGCTTCATCGAGCAGAAGTGCGGTCCACACATCGAGCAGAAGTGCGCGCGCTTTGCGCCGTCAGCTGGCAACGTTTCGTCGTGAAAGGCGTGCGCCGTCTCGGGGTCGAGCGCCAGATTGAACTGGTCTTGCCAGCGGAACTCGAAACGCGCCTTGCTCAGCGCGTCGTCGCGGTCGCGCGCGCCCTTGTGACCCTTGGCGAGGTCAGCAGCGTGCGCGGCAATCTTGTAGGTGATCACACCCGCCTTCACGTCGTCTCGGTTGGGCAGGCCCAGGTGTTCCTTGGGCGTGACGTAGCAGAGCATCGCGCAACCAAACCAGCCGATCATGGCGGCGCCGATCGCCGAGGTGATGTGGTCGTAACCTGGCGCGATGTCGGTCGTCAGCGGGCCGAGCGTGTAGAACGGGGCCTCGTGGCAGCTCGTCAGCTGCAGATCCATGTTCTCTTTGATCTTGTCCATGGTCACGTGACCAGGGCCCTCGATCATCACCTGCACGTCGTGCTCCCACGCGACCTTGGTGAGCTCACCGAGCGTCGTGAGTTCGGCAAATTGTGCTTCATCGTTCGCGTCTGCAGTGGAGCCCGGACGCAAGCCATCGCCCAGAGAGAACGACACGTCGTACTTCTTCATCAAGCGGCAGATGCGGTCGAAGTCGGTGTACAGGAAGTTCTCGCGGTGATGCGCCAGGCACCACTTCGCCATGATCGAGCCGCCGCGCGACACGATGCCGGTGACGCGCTTGGCCGTCATCGGGATGTAGCGCAGCAATACACCGGCGTGGATGGTGAAGTAGTCGACGCCCTGCTCTGCCTGCTCTTCGAGTGTCTCGAGGAACACTTCGATGTTGAGGTCTTCGGCCTTGCCCTTCACCTTTTCGAGGGCCTGGTAGATGGGGACGGTGCCGATGGGCACGGGCGAGTTGCGCAAGATCCACTCGCGCGTCTCGTGGATGTCGGCGCCGGTCGACAGATCCATCACGGTGTCGGCGCCCCAGCGCGTGGCCCAGCGCAGCTTGTCGACTTCTTCTTCGATCGACGACGCCACCACCGAGTTGCCGATGTTGGCGTTGATCTTCACGAGGAAGTTGCGGCCGATGATCATCGGCTCCAGCTCGGGATGTTTGATGTTGGCCGGGATGATGGCGCGACCGCGTGCGAGCTCGCTGCGCACGAGCTCGGGCTCGACCTGTTCGCGCAGTGCGACGAAGCGCATCTCCTGCGTGATCACTCCCTGACGTGCGTAGTGCAGCTGCGAGACGTTGCCGTCGCTCTTGGCCAAACGCTCGGCGATCCACGGAGCGCGGCGCGCCGGCAGACCCTTGCGCGGGTCGATGCCTTCTGGACCGCTCGTGTCGTAGACCGACAGCGGCGGCTCGCCCCCTGCCAGCTCGATCACGCGGAACGGGACGGCGAGCTCACCCTGCTCGACCTTGCGCGAGCTCGGGAAGCTCTCCGACAGTGGTCGACTCGCGGCGAGGTCTCGGGTACCGGCGGCGGCGATGCTCAGCTTGCGCGACGACTTCTCTTCCATCACTTCCCTCCGCCGGCATGGCCCGGATCAGGTTCAAAGGGTCTCTCTCAGACACGCTGCGGCGTGCCACCCCTAGCGCACGGGACTATAGGGCATCGCCGCCGCGGTGACACCCCGTGCATGCGGGGGGTTGACTCGGGGCGTGGCGACCTTACGTTGCGGCCCCGGCTGCCCCGAGCTCGCGCGGCTAGCCCCGATTTGCACCCGCCATTACCCGCCCCTGCAGACGCTGGGGCTGCACACGGAGGACTGTCACGATGTCGATTCGCCCATTACAGGACCGCATTCTCGTCAAGCGCGTGCGCGAAGAAGAGAAGACCAAAGGCGGAATTATCATCCCCGATACTGCCAAGGAAAAGCCCCAAGAGGGCAAGGTCGTGGCAGTGGGCAACGGAGCGATTCTCAAGAACGGTCAAGTTCGCCCGCTGACCGTGAAGAAGGGCGACACCGTGCTCTTCGCCAAGTACGGCGGCAACGACATCAAGATCGACGGCGAAGACCACCTCATCATGCGCGAGGAAGACATCCTCGCCATCATCGAGCGCTGAGCTCAGCGCGGCTCTGCAGCTGCGCGTACACCTCCTCATTCAAACTTTCAGACTCAAAGCAGGACATAAGACATGACCGCGAAGGAAATCATCTACTCCGAGACGGCGCGCGACTTGATTCGCGTCGGCGTCGACAAGCTCGCCAATGCCGTGAAGGTCACGCTGGGCCCCAAGGGTCGCAACGTCGTGATCGAGAAGAGCTTCGGCGCACCGACCATCACCAAGGATGGCGTGACGGTGGCGAAAGAGATCGAGCTGGCCAATCGCTTCGAGAACATGGGCGCACAGATGGTGCGCGAGGTCGCGTCGAAGACCTCGGACGTTGCAGGTGACGGCACCACGACGGCCACCGTGCTGGCGCAAGCCATCTTCCAGCAGGGCAGCAAGCTGGTCGCCGCGGGCCACAACCCGATGTCGATCAAGCGCGGCATCGAAGCCGGCGTGATCGCCATCGTGAAGCGCCTGGGCGAGGTCGCCAAGCAGACCAAGGACCCCAAGGAGATCGCCCAGGTCGGCACGATCTCGGCCAACAACGACACCACCATTGGCCAGATCATCGCCGATGCCATGGAGAAGGTCGGCAAGGAAGGCGTGATCACGGTCGAGGAGGCCAAGAGCCTCGACACCACGCTGGAAGTCGTCGAAGGCATGCAGTTCGACCGCGGCTACCTCTCGCCCTACTTCGTGACCAACCAGGAGCGGATGGAAGCCGAGATGGTCGATCCGTACATCCTCGTGTGCGAGAAGAAGATCTCGAACATGAAGGACATGCTGCCGCTGCTCGAGGGCGTTGCCCGCGCGCAGAAGCCGCTGCTCATCATCGCCGAAGACATCGAGGGCGAAGCGCTCGCGACCTTGGTGGTGAACAAGCTGCGCGGCACGCTGAACACGGTGGCCGTGAAGGCGCCGGGCTTCGGCGATCGTCGCAAGGACATGCTCAAGGACATCGCCATCCTGACGGGTGCAAAGGTCGTGAGCGACGATCTCGGCATCAAGCTCGAGAACGTGACGGTGACCGACTTGGGTCGCGCCAAGCGCATCACGGTCGACAAGGACAACACCACCATCGTCGACGGCAACGGCAACAAGGCCGAGATCAAGGGTCGCATCGAGCTGATCCGCAAGCAGATCGAGGACACCAGCAGCGACTACGACAAAGAGAAGCTGCAGGAGCGCTTGGCCAAGCTGGTCGGCGGCGTGGCAGTGATCAACGTCGGCGCTGCGACCGAGGTCGAGATGAAGGAAAAGAAGGCGCGCGTGGAAGACGCGCTCAACGCGACGCGCGCGGCCATCGAGGAGGGCATCGTGCCCGGCGGCGGCGTGGCGCTGTTGCGCTGCCAGTCGGCGCTCGATGAGCTCAAGCTCAACGAGGAAGAGAACGCGGGCGTGCGCGTGTTGCGTCAAGCCATCGAGGAACCGCTTCGCCAGATTGCGGCGAACGCGGGCGTCGAAGGCGCGATCGTCATCGAGAAGGTGCGCGCGGCCAAGGGTGCCTTCGGGTACAACGCGGCGACCGACACCTACGAAGATTTGGTGAAGGCTGGCGTCATCGACCCGGCGAAGGTCGTGCGCTGCGCGCTGCAGAACGCGTCTTCGGTGGCGAGCCTGATGCTCACGACCGAGGCGCTCATCGCCGAGAAGCCGCAGCCCAGCAAGGGTGGCGGCGGTGGCGGACACGGTCACATGCCGGGCATGCCCGACATGGATATGTAGCCAACGCGTCTGCGACGTACGGCAAAGCGCCGGACGACACCTTCGCGGGTGTCTCCGGCGCTTTCGTTTGTAACGCGTTGCAGGCTACGGCGACGATCCCAAGGTGGCTGACATGACACAAGCCGAGGTGGCGACCGAGCAGGTGGCGCAGCGCGCGCGACGCCCGTCGATCGCCGCGCTGGCGATGTTCCTGAGCATCGCCTTCGGCGTCCTCGGCGCGATCCACCACTACCTCGAGATGCGCCTGGTGCTCGACCCACAGTGGCCGGCGCCGTGGCAGAGCGTCGGGCGCTGGGCGGTCTGGTGCGCCGCGCTCTCGCTCGTGCTCATGCCCATCGCGGAACGTACACTGCGACCACGACAGACCTGGATGCTCGCATGGCCTGCGTCGCTGTGGATGGGCGCCATGTTCTATCTGCTCGTGGGTGCCGGCTTCTCGGATGCGTGCCTTTCGCTACTGGGCTGGTCCGGCCTGGCTGTCGCACGCGCACGCGCCGAGCTCGTCGTGGCTGCGACGCTCGCGCTGGTCGCGCTCGGCATGCGTTCGGTGAGCCGAGGACCGCACACCAAGGAGATCCACGTGCAGCTGCCGCGCTGGCCCAAGGCGCTCGACGGCTATCGCATCGTGCAGATCAGCGACATCCACATCGGCCCGTTGCTGCATCGCGAGTTTGCACAACGCATCGTGGACCTCGTGTATGCCGCCAAACCCGATCTGGTCGCAGTGACCGGCGACCTAGTCGACGGCGGCGTGCGACAGCTGGAAGCCGAGGTCGCGCCCTTCGCGCAGCTGCGGGCGCGCCACGGAGTGTACTTCGTCGCCGGCAACCACGACTTCTTCTCCGGGGCGTCGCACTGGACGCGCAAGGTCGTCGAGCTGGGCATGCGGCCGCTGCGCAACACGCATGTCGTGGTGCAAGACGCCGCGACCGGCGCCGCGTTCGTGTTGGCTGGCGTCGACGACCCCACCGGCAAACGCATGGGCGACGGCCGCGGGGACGACGTTGGTGCAGCGCTCGGAGGCGTCGCGCAGGACCGCGCAGTGATCCTGCTCGCGCACGATCCTCGCACCTTCGACAAAGCAGCTGCGGCGGGCGTGGACCTGCAGCTGTCGGGACACACGCACGGCGGACAGCTGTGGCCCTTCAACTTCGCGGTGCGGCTCACCACACGCTTCGTGGCCGGACTGTACCGCGTGGCGGCCTCGCAGATCTACGTCAGCCGTGGCACGGGCTATTGGGGGCCGCCGATGCGCGTGCTCGCGCCCGCCGAGGTCAGCGTGCTGGTGCTTCACCCGCAGCCGTAGCGGCCAGTCGATCTTGGCGCAGCAGCTCCAGCGAATCTCCGTTCGGATACACGGGGCGTGGCAAGCGCAGCCGCTCGCCGACCTTCGGTAGGTCGATGCGCCGCAGGCCGCGCTCCCCCGGGAACAGGAACAGGTAGTGCCCATCGTCGAGTGAGCTCGGGAAGGTGAAGCGCACGCGTTGCGGCTGCCCGCGCAGCGTGGCCAGCACGCGCACCGCGAACGCTGGCAAGCGCACCGTGTCACCCACGTGAAATGGTCGATCTGCCGCGCGGTAGTTGGAGCCGACAGCCATGTCATCCACGCTGGTGGTGATGACCGTCAGGTCGATGGCGTCGTCGGCCACGCGCTCCAGATCGTGCGGTTGACCTGCGCCACTGAGCAACCACGCGGCACGCGGCATCGGCCGGCCAGCCATGCGCAGGATGTACGGGATGTACCAGGCCGTCGCCAGATCGCTCGCAGCGACGATGGCGATCGACTGACCGCGGATCTTGGTGTCGTCGATATCGGCTAGCAGCACCCAGGCCTGCTCGACTCGGGCGCGGAAACGCAGCGCGTAGGCGTCGATCTGCGAACGCTCCGCGGCCTGATACCCGTGCAGATACAGCAGCACGAACACGCCGCATAGGCCGCCGGCGCGCTGCAGAACGCGCCCATGAAGCAAGCGATCCCAGGCCGCCACCAGCAACACGGCGAAGAGCACGTCGAAGCCGAGCGACGCGGGCACCATGAGCCGCGCCGATGCCATGCCCCCGGACGCCGGCACGAGCGACAGCAGTGCGCCCACGAACAGCCAGCGCGCGACGGCAGCGTTGCTCGCCCCCGTCAGCTGCGGCAGTTTGCGCACCAGCAAGATGGCCACACCGAGACATGCGATGCCGATGCTCACTTGCCAGAAGTGCCAGTCGGGCAAGGCACGCCACTGTTGTGGCGTGAACCACTGCGTACGCAAGAAGGCCGCGCGCCACGGGGAACCTGCGGTGTACCAGTCGGCAACGACACCCAACATCAGGTCACCGACGAGCACGGGTACGCGCCACAGCACTGCACCCACGAAGGCGACGGGCGAGGCTGTAGGGCTGATGTAGTAGCCGGAGCCGGCGATGCCGTAGCCGAGCGCGCCGCGCAGCACGAGGTATGCGAGTGCCGCGCCGGCGACCGGACCGAGCGCCCGCGCCCGAACGCGCCAGGCATCGCGCGATACCAAGAGCTCGAACGCCGCGAAGTATGCGAGGGCAGCCAAGGCGTACTCGCCGCTTGCTAGCGCCAGCACCACGAACACGATGGAGCGCGCGCGAGCAAGCGGCGCTGCACTGCGCCGCCATACGACATGATCGCGCAGCGCAAGGAACGCGAAGGTGGTGGCCACCAGCGTGCTGCGATTGGCCAACCAGCCCACCGGGTAGCTGTGCGCCTCCTCGAGCGCGAAGAAGACCAGCGCGATCGCGGCGATCGATCCCGGCAAGAGCTCGGCGAGCAAGAGCCCGCAGGCGACGACCAAGAGCGCCCACCAACACAGCGAATGCAAATGGAAGTACTGCGCGTCGAGCCCGAACGCGGCGAAGTCGAACGCGATGAGCGCACTGCTCAACGGGCGGAACATCGACAGGTGGATGCGCGGATCGCTCCACCACGGAAAGTGACCGCTCTGCATGAGCGCGCGGTTCTCGGTTGCGCTGCCGTTGCCGAAATTGAACATGTCGAAGCGCGCGCGCGGCACCGGATACGCGCCCACCTGCATGGCGTGGTGATCGAAGTCGTCGGCGTAGAACCCGGAGCTCAAGATCGGCCAGCGCAGCACAGCGCCGAGCGCGATCGCCCCGATCAGCAAAGCCGGGTACGCGAGGCGACGCAGTGGGGTGCTCGCAGAACTCTGCACGAAGCTCCAGATCGGGCCGCGACCGGCATGCCGGGACCCTGTCCTTGGTAACACGAAACGAGGCGTGTGATCGTGCGCAAGAACAGTCGCATGTGCGCGAAATGGCGTCACAAATTGGCCCGAACTGCCGCTGTGTCAGAGGCCAATAGTGAGCGCTGGCTCTTGACTGAACAGAGGTGATGTGCGAATTCAGCACACCATGAGAGTGTCAGGGTTGTCAGGGTTGATGGTAGTCGTGGCTGCCTTGGCGGCCTTGGTCAGCTGCTCGAGCAACACGAACGCTGGCGGCGGTTCGGTGGCGTGCACTCCCGGACAGGCGAGCATGCCGAACGCGCCAGGCGA
Source organism: Pseudomonadota bacterium (assembly GCA_017881185.1). Lineage (GTDB taxonomy): Bacteria > Myxococcota_A > Polyangia > Polyangiales > JAFGIB01 > JADGRF01. The sequence goes on from JADGRE010000004.1 coordinate 51,790, forward strand.
CCCCTGCCCGCAGGTCAAGACGGAATGTGCGGGCGTAGGCCGGCTCGCGATCTCCATGTGCCAAGCAGACGGCACCTGGGCGACCTGCCTGTGCCAACAAGGCAATGCGCTGTCAGCGAGCATGTGCGGCAACAACGTCAAGGACCCGGGCACACAGGAGCAGTGCGACGGACCCGACTTGGCGAACGCCACCTGTGCAAGCCTGCTCGGTGCGTCTTACGGCGGATCGCTGTTCTGCACACCAGGCTGCATCTTGGACACCAGCATGTGCATCCCTGGCACGGCAGGCACCGGCGGCAGCGCCGGGACTGGCGGCTGAACGCGCGGCTGAACGCACGGCTGAGCGCACGGCTGAACGCACGCCTGCACCCACGCTTGATGGCGGTCATGGCGCTGCGCGCATGGCTGCCCACGGTCGCGGACGCGTGCTGCTTTGCGCGCGTGCGTGCGGCAGTTTGAGGTAGGCTGCCGGGCTCATGCGACGAGCATCGACTTACGCGGGCGTGTTTCTGGTCGCAATGGCGACCCTGATGCTGGAAGTGCTGCTGACGCGCATCACCAGCGTCAGCGCCTGGTACCACCTGGCATTCTTCGTGATCTCGCTCGGCATGCTCGGCATGACCGCGGGCGCAACGCTCGTATTCGTGTTCCCCGCGGCCTTCACGCGCGAGGCGGTGCCCACGCGCATGGCGCACTCGGCGCTGGGCTTCGCGCTGTCCACGCCGCTGTGCATCGGGCTCACCATGGCGGTGCCGATGTCGCCGGTTACCGACCTGATGAGCTTCTTCGCGTTGCTCGAGGCGGGCGGCGCACTCGCGCTGCCGTTCATTCTGGCGGGCATCACGTTGACGCTGGCCCTGACGCGCGCGGGTCTGCCGGCCAGCGTCGCGTATGCAGTCGATCTGGCAGGAGCCGCACTCGGCTGCGTGATCATCATCCCGCTCCTTTCGGTGGTGGACGCCGCGAGCGCCGCGTTGGCAGCCAGCGTGGTCGCGGCCTTGGCCGCCGTCAGCTTCACTGCCGCCATCTCTGCGCGCCGGCTGGCCTGGCCACTGCTTGCACTGCTGTTGCTCGGCGGGTTCACGGTCGGCAACGCCCGCAGCGTGCCGCAGCCGTTGCGACCGGTCTGGGTCAAGGGCATCCGGGAGCTACCGGAGTGGTTCAGCTACCTCGACTGGAACACCTACTCGCGCGTGACCGTAAACCAGACCTTCGTCAGCCCGCCCACGTTCTGGGCCCGCGGCCGTAACACGCCGTTGCAGGTGCTCACTCCGCTCGAACAGCGCACCGTGCTGATCGACGGCGCCGCCGGCACGGTCATGGCGAAGCTGGGCAAGAGCGCCGCCGACCACGAATACCTCGACTGGGACATCACCGCGTTCGCGCACCGCTTGCGCCCGCACGGGCCAGCTGCGGTCATCGGCGTGGGCGGTGGACGCGACGTGCTCGAGGCCGCGCGCGTGGGCCACAAGCCGGTCATCGGCGTGGAGATCAACAACCTGATCGTGGGGTTGCACACGCACAAGATGGCGGACTTCTCGGGGCTCACGAGGCTGCCCGGCGTGGAGCTCGTCACCGACGAAGCCCGTTCGTACATGGCACGTGAGCACAGGCGCTTCTCGGTCATCACGATGTCGCTCATCGACACCTGGGCGTCCACCGGCGCAGGTGCGTACAGCTTGTCCGAGAACGGACTGTACACCCGCGAAGCCTGGACGATCTTCCTCGAACACCTCGCCCCGGATGGCGTGTTCACGGTGTCGCGCTGGTACCTTGCCAGCTCGCCTGGTGAGACAGCACGCATCATCGCGCTCGCCATGGAGACGCTGTGGTCGATGGGAGTCGCACAGCCGTTCAAGCACATAGTGGTGCTGCAGACCGATCAGGTCGCGACGCTGATCATCTCGCGCCGGCCGCTGTCCGAGGCCGACATCGATCTCGTGCAGAGCGAGTCGGTGCGCATGGGCTTCAACATGATCGTCACGCCGCGCAAGCTGCCCGTGCACCCGATGCTGCGGGAGCTCTCGCAACAGCGCACCCGCGATGGCATGTGGGCGTGGAGCGCGAACCAGAGCCTCGACATCACTCCGCCGACCGACACGCGACCCTTCTTCTTCTCCATGCTCAAGCCGCGCACCTGGTTCGTGAGTCGCGGCAGCGTCGACCAGATGGACCTGAGCTTCCTCGGCAACCTGCAAGCCACGCAGACCTTGGTATACGCCACACTCGTGAGCCTGCTGCTCACGCTGGTAACGGTGGTCTGGCCGATGTCGTTGCGACGACACGCGTTCCCCACGCTGTCTCGCGCAGATGTGCTCGCAGCCTCCGGTTACTTCGCGCTGATTGGCCTCGGCTTCATGTATGTCGAGATGGGCCTGCTGTCGCGGCTGAACGTGTTCCTGGGCCGGCCCACGCTGGCGCTCGCGGTGCTTCTGGCGGGCATGATCTTCTTCACCGGTGTGGGGTCGCTGTTGTCGGCGCGGCTGTCACTTGCCAACCCGCGGACCGCCACGCTCTACCCACTGGTGCCCGCCGCGCTGATCGTGGTCGCAGGACAACTGCTGCCCGGCGCAGTGCACGCGTTCCAGGCGGCCGATACGGGCACGCGCATCTTCATCAGCTTGCTGCTGGTGGCTCCGCCGGCGGTCGGTCTCGGCTTCGGCTTCCCCGTCGGACTGCGGCTGGTGGAGCGCATGGAGCGCAAGACCAAAGGCGCGGCGGCGGGCGCAAGCGAAAGCGACGGCGCCGAGCTTGGCCCGTGGCTGTGGGGCATCAACGGCGCCTGCGGCGTGTGCGCGAGCGGTCTTGCGCTCGGAACGTCGATGGTGCTCGGCATCCATATCACCTTGCTGATCGGCGCGGCGTGCTACGCGGTGTTACCGCTGGCAACCTCGCGCCTCTACCGCTCGGGGTCGTAGCCCGATCACGAGCGCCGAGATCGACCGCGTTCACGACGCGCTGAACCGCGCACGTTTGGCTGCCAGCAGCTGCACACCCTGACGGGCCACGGCCTGCACGAGCTGGCCCATCTTCGGGTGCACAGGCACCAGATCGACGGCGAGCCCGTGCTCCTGCAAGCTCTCACTGGTCACTGGACCGATGGAGACGACGAGCACGGTCTGCGACAACGCGCGCCGCAGTTGCTGCTGCTGCCCCTGCTCGGCCGCGATCTGAAGCAGGTGGTCGACCTGGCGGCGACTGGTGAACAAGATCGCGTCGGCCTCGCCGCCGCACAGCAGCGCAATGGCCGTGCGCAACGGCCCGGTGTCTTGCGGCAACGCCCAGCCATAGAGCGGCAGGGGATTCACCTTCGCCCCGCGCTGCGCCAGTGCGGCGCACAGCTCGAGGCTCGGCTGGCCGTATTCTTGGACGACAACCGTCTTGCCCGCGACCGGGACGCGCGTGTCGAAGACCGCGAGCAGGTCTTTCCAGGTGTTGGGTTCGTCGGCCACGGCGGCGGCGCGCAGGCCCATGCTCTTGAGCACGGCCACGGGCTTGGGGCCACGGCACACGAGCTGCGTCTTGTCCAACGCCTCGGTCAGCTGCGCTGCGGTCCAGTGTGCGTTGAGCACGTCGAGCAACAAACGCGCGCCGACGCCAGTGAGCAGAACGAGCACATCGCACTTTGCAGCCATCAGCTGCTGCCCGAACTTAGCCGCTGCCGTTTGATCGCTCAGCGGGACCTCGCGCATGGACGGCGCGTTGATGGCCGTGCAGCCGTGGCGCTCCAGCAAGCGCACCATCTCCGGGGCTTGGCGGCTCTCGAGCGTGACGACGCGCAGCGGCTGTGGCGGGTCGGTGGTCATAGGGGGCGGGCCTTTTGGGTCTCGGGCTTCGCGAGTCGCGCAGCGGTCCACGGCAGTGCCGCGAGCACGTACAACCCGGCACCACACCATAGCGCGGCATGGGTGCCGGCGTGGAGGGACACCAGGGTCGCGATGATCGAGCCGAGCACCGAGGCTGCGCCGTTGACGCCCCACAGCCAGGCCACGCGCGCCGAATCACCACGGGCACTGCGCGCCAAGCCTGCAGGCAACGGCACGCCGAGCAACACGCCCAGCGGCGCGATCAACACCACGACTGCAAGCACGCGACCAGGCAGAGCCGCGCCTCGGGCCGCGCCGAACACGAGCTCCAACACCGCGGGCAGGCCCGCAATCACGAGCCCGACACCGAGCAGCCACACGCCGGTGCGCCAGCCTGCCGCGCGCGCGGCGAACGCGCGGCTGCCGACACCGCCTGCGAGCAGCAACACGCACAACACGGCGACCAGCGTGTAGGTCGGCTGCCCGAGAAAGAGCGTGACGCGGTGCACGAGCGCAATCTCGACGCACATGAAGCCCACACCCAAGCTCGCGACGTACGCCAGATCGGCGCCGAGCCCACGCGCGTCACCGAGCTTCACGCGGCGCATCCACGCCAGCGGCAAGAGCGAGCACGCCACCAGCATGCCGAGCGCCAGCGCCAGCACCTTCGCCAGCACGGCGAGGCCGTTGCCGAACAGGTGCGTGGTCTTGCCGGGGCGCAACGCGCGCGCGAAGTCGGAAAAACGATTCTGGTAGAAGAAGAACGGGCGTTCGTCGTGGACCGCGCTCACGTCGACCGGCCAGCGCTCGAGCTGTGCCTCCAGGCGCGCTTCGTCGTGCTCGACGAGCAAGGTCTGCACGAAGCTGTCTTCGGCGCTCAGCGGGCTGAAGGCGCGACCCGGCACGAAGCCTGGCTCGAAGCCGAGCGACACCAACGCGTGCTGCATGGCCCGTGTCTGCTGCTCGCTGAAGCCGTCCGGCTTGATCATCACGTCGTACAGCACGGAGTCAGGGCGCGGGACCCAGCGCGTGTGGGCCACGGCCACGGCGCGAGAGGGATCGCCACCGCGACCCCGCACGGCAGCACGCGCGATGGCAGCCAGGCGCGCGCCGACCGCGAGCCCAGGCAAGCTCACCGTGGAGACCGTCAGCACTCCACCGGGATTGAGGCGCTCCAGGAACTCGTCGAACGCTTCCGTGGTGTACAAGCCGTTCTCGGTCAGCGCATACGCGCCAGCGGCCGTCGCGGCGGAGGTGTCGACCATGCTGATCAGAATCACGTCGTAGCGCTGCTTGCTGCGCCGCAGGAAGGTGCGACCGTCTTCGACGTGCACGTCGACGTCGGGTCGCGTGTAGAGCCCACCGGAGAACTCGCGGTAGCGGCCGCGCATCACGTCGTCGACGATGAGCGGGTTGATCTCCACGCCGGTCACGTGCTTCGCACCTGCCGCCAGCGCCGACAGCACGTCTTTGCCGCCGCCGGCGCCCACCACACACACGCTGCCCGGCTTGGGCACGAGCTGGTAGACGAACGCGCTCATGTCGGACAGCACGTACGCCACCTTCGCGAGGTCGCCGTCGAAGCGCGCGATGGGCGTGAGCGCGTTCATGTCGATGACCAAGCTCTTCTGCTCGGGCAGCGCGCCCTGGTAGCGCGGCGACAGACCCCAGCCGCGGAAACCGGGAGCGTCGAACACCGACACGAGCGAGAACGAATTCCAGAGCGTGAGCTCCGGGCGCGTGCGCGTGAGATCCACACCCTTGGCCGCGCGCAGCGCAAGCGCGTCGGAAGCGATGACCACGAGCGTGGCGGCGAGCAGAGCCGCTGCAACGACCAGCGGCGCGCGACGCGAAGGCACACGCGGGTCGACGCTGCGCATGACCAGCGCCGCGAGCGTCGCAAAGCACGCACAGCTCGCCAGCGCACGCGGCCCGCCCAGCCAGGAGATCAGTGGAATGGTGACGATGCAGCCGACTGCTGCACCCACCAGATCGGCGAAGTACACGCGATGGACTTGCGCCGCATAGCGCGCAGTGGCCAGCGAGAGCACGAAGCCGCCGCCGACAAACGGCAACATCGTCAATGAGAACACGAGCGCAAGCTTCCATGTGAAGAGCGTGAACGCGCCCGACAGACCGCCGAACCAGTCCGGCCGCACCCGCGAAAGCGCAAGCGCAACCGCGAGCGTCGCGCCGCCTTGCAGTAGCGCAAAGCCACAGGCCAGCGCGCCCAGCGAGCGCTCCTGCCAGCGACGCTGCAGCATGTGCACCACCAGCGCCGACACGCTGGTTCCCAAGAGCGCGACCGAGATCGCGAAGAAGGCGAAGTGGTACCAGACAGTCACCGACAACACGCGCGTCAGCGTGATCTCGGTCGCCATGAGCGAGGCACTGGTCAGGCCCACGCCCCAGAGCGCACGCCGGGTCAATGCTGCCGTTGGCTGCGACATGGACGAGCTGCACCCAAGCAGAGTGCGCGCGCCGCGGTCAAGTACGGGACGCACAATTCGCCGGCCGACAAGCGGCTCTACACACAGGTTGCCCAGCAGTGCCACGCGCAGTGCCTTCCCCGATTGGTGTGGAGTGGGCTATCACTGCGCCTGGCCCCCGTGAACGCGACAATGCCCCGCCCGTCACCCGTCCGTGGCCCCTGGCCAGGCTGGCTGTCGTTCGCGCTGCTCGCCTTCGCGCTGGTCGGCGTGCACGTCGCGCTCACCTTCTACTTCGACCCGCCTGCCCTGCTCTTCGGCCCTCAGCCGGTGTCCGGCAGCGACTACGACACGCACATCGAACAGACCTGGCGCGTGTTGGAAGGCCTGGAGACTTGGGGCAAGAGCTGGGTCTACGACGTGCATCTGCTCGCCGGCAGTCCCAACGGCGTGATCTTCGACGCCGACAACAAAGGCTGGGAGTGGCTCACCTACGGCTTGGTGAAGCTGGGTCTGCGACGCGCGGTCGCATTCAACGCGTTCCTGCTGCTCGCACACTTGTTGGTGGTGCCGGTCATGTTCTGGTCGGCGTGCTTGTTCGGCCTGCGTCGCGGCGGCGCGTTGCTGGCCGCTGCGCTCGGCTCCGCACTGTGGTTCTTCGATTCCTATCTGCACTGGATCTGGTGGGTCGGCACGCTCGCATTCGCGTTCGCGTCGTATTTCTACCTGTTGCCGCTGGCGCTCTTCTATCGCTTCTGTGAAGAGCGTCGCGCGCATCATGCCGCGCTGTGCGCGCTCACGCTCGGCATCGCGCACCTCATTCATCCGTACACGTTCTTCCTGCTCGTCGTGCCCATGGCGATCTGTTACATGCGCGCGGGCCGACAGCTGCGCACCCGCGACCAAGCATGGGTGGCGGCCATCATCGTGTTCGTGATCGCGTCCAACGGCGAGTGGCTGCTGGAGTCGCTGCGACAGTGGCACTACGTGCTCGACTCCGGTTACTTCGGACGCGGCGACATCGCACAGCTCGCCGCCGACTTCTCGGGCGTGCTACTCGACACCTCCACGACCGGCATCATCTTCACGCACACGGGCTTGCGTTTCGCCTGTTTCGGCGGGGCGCTGATCGCGCTTGCCGGCTACGTCAAACATGCGGACCGGCGCGCGCTACCGCTGGGTGTGGGTAGCGTGTTGCTGATCTTGCTCAGCTACCTCGGCGCCTACTCGCACTGGATCGCGCAGGTGCAGCCCTACCGTTTCGTCGGCGGCGCTGTATTCCTGTGCGCCATACTCACGGCCGACGCCTGCACGCAGAGCGAGCTGCGCGCGAGCTTTGCCGCGCTCAGCTTCCCCGGCAGAGCGCTGACTTGGGTGCTCTTGGTGCTGCTCGCCAAGCAACTGGTCACCGAATCAGTCTCGTACTTCCCGACCGCGCTACCCGAGGTGCCGCCACTGCTCGATGGCGTGCCTGCACCGATCACCGCTACCGGCTACCCGAGCTTCGTCGACTACCGGCATTTCCCGGATCAACCGTTTGTGTGGGAGGTCTCCACGTGGGTCGACGCGCACGACGACGGGCGCGGTCGCTTTCTCGTGCAGACCGGTGCGGTCGGTGAGCAGCTCGCGTGGAAGACCGATGCCGAGATCATCGGCGGCTTCACGCTACGCAACCTCGAGCACGCGCACGCCAACTTGTTCCGCCGACACCTGGAACACTCGATGACCCCCCAGCAAGTTCGCGCCTACCTCGAGGCCTACGCCATCGAGTGGGTGGTGCTGACCTTCCCCGACCGCTGGCTCGAGACCATGCCTGAACTGTTCGAGCTGCATGCGAACGTCGCAGGCACGGTGATGCTGAAGACCAAGGTGCCGATCTCGCGCTTCGAGCAGGGCACCGGTGACGTGATCGCGAGCACCAATCGCATCGCCGTCACGCGCAGCGATCCGAACCAGGACGTGGTGCTGCGCTATCACTTCCACGAGATGCTCGAATGTGCGCCGCGCTGCCGGATCGAAGCCCACCGCAATCCGGTCGGGGGCGTGCCGTTCATTCGCATTCCCGCGCCTCATCCCTCGAGCTTCGTGATCCGCAACATGTACGGCGCGGCCCACTGAGGGTCGGCCCGCCCTCGTTCGGACTTGACGCCGGGTGGGGCTGCGGGTAGGTACTGGCCGATGTTGACTTTCATTTTCAATAAGAAGCCGGGCACCCTGCCCTCTTGCGTGGCTGGGGTTGGCCTAGTGTTGGCCTGCTCCCTGGAGACCGGGGCCGTCAGCGCGCAACCCGCACCCACCGACGCACCCCCGAGCGCTGCGGTCGCCACGGCAAACGCGCCTCCCGCCACGGACGCACCCGGCGCTGCCACACAGCAGCCGCGCCCCGCCACCCCCGCCGCTGCGCCGCCAGCAGCCGCGCCCGCGACGGGCCCAGTGGTGTCGCTACCTGAGGCGCTGCCCGAACCGAACGAGGCGACCAATGCCTCCCCCGCTACAGCCGTGGCACCCGTGCCAGCTGCGATGGGCGACGTCCCCGTGCTGCGCGCCGGTCACACCAGCGTGGGCGGCTACGCGGAGCTGCACTTGAACGTAGCTCACGTCACCGGGCCTGGCGCGCGCGACGCACAAATCGACCTCCACCGCTTCGTGCTGTTCCTGGCGCACGACTTCAACGAACGACTGCGCTTCTATTCTGAGCTCGAGGTCGAGCACGCGGTCGCGTCGTCCACGGATCCGGGCGAAGTGGAGGTGGAGCAGGCGTACGTCGACTACCGCGCCATCGGAGACCAACTGGGCGTACGCGCGGGCCTTGTGCTCGTGCCCATGGGCATCATCAACCAGTGGCACGAGCCTCCGATGTTCCACGGCGTCGAGCGCCCCATGGTGGACACGTTGATCATTCCCACCACTTGGCGTGAAGCAGCCGTTGGTGTGTTCGGCGAACCGCTGCCGGGTCTACGCTATCAGCTCTACCTGATGACCGCCCTCAACGCCTCGGGCTTCTCAGTCGGCCAGGGTTTGCGCGAAGGCATGGGCGAAACCGCGCTCGCACGCGCGAATGGGGCAGCGCTGAGCGCACGCATCGAATACGAACCCGTGCTCGGCGTGCTCGCCGGGCTGTCCGGTTACTACGGCAAGGCCGGCCCCAACGCCGACCTGCGAGACTCGGGCGGCACGCCGCTACATCTGGGCGTGCCCGTGGCAGGCGTTGCAGCTGACATTCGCGCCCGCAGCCACGGCGTGGAGGCGCGCGCCGAGCTCGCGTATTTTCACGTGGGTAATACCGCTGCATTGCGCGCGGCAGCGGACAGCGACGGCAAGAGCCTCGGACTCGACGTGGGCGCGGCGCTGCTGGGGTACTACGGCGAGCTGGCCTATGACGTGTTGTACAGCGCCAGAATCGAGCCCGCGTTGCTGCCGTTCGTGCGCCTCGAGCGCTACGACACACTGGCCAGCGTGGTCGGACGCGCGCGCACTGCCGCGGATGCCAAAGCCGCGGCGACCGATGTGGTTGTCGGGCTCACCTTTCGCCCTGTCAGCCAGGTGGCGTTCAAGGCCGACTACCGGTGGAGCAACCCCGACGGAGCCGACGCCAGCGGCCACTCCGACGCCACCGGCCAGGCCGACTTCGGGCTGGGCGTGATGTTTTGAGAATGACCCATTAACCACATGTTTTCAATGACATACAGACTCGCCATCGACGCCGTTGGTGGCCAAACCTACGGAAACGGTTGATCTCCCTGTGCCCGGGGTTTATGTAACGGACGCGGTCTTGATGAAAACGAAGTTCAACAGCATTTTCATTTGGCGCAGATCAAGCAGGCCCCTCTTGGCCCTGCTGGCGTTGGCAATCGGCGCCGGCTGCCTCTGCGGACGCGCCGCACCGGCCCGAGCCGAAGAGCTGTGGACTGCGCGTGACTTGCTGTCGCAGCACTTCAAGAGCTCCGAGCGCGTCGGCTACGTTCGCGTCGAGCTGAGCGCCGAGCAACGCAAGCACATCGAAGCCCGCATCGGGCGAGCGTTGCCCAAGGCCAGCTACACCTTCTTCGTGGCCACGACACACGGTCGCGTCGATGGCTACGCGCTCTTCGACGAGCAGGTCGGACAACACGAGCCCATCTCGTTCGCCACCTTCTTCGACGTCGATGGCCACGTCACACGCGTCGAAGTGGTCGCGTACCGCGAGCCCTACGGCGATGGCATCCGTTCGCCGCGCTTCCGCAAACAGTTCGTGGGGCGCTCGGCCCACAGCCAGTTCCAGCCCGGCGCCGACATCGACGCCGTCTCAGGCGCCACGATCTCGTCGCGATCGATGTGCGTCGGCGTCGAGCGCGCTGCCGCACTGCTGGACGAGACGCTGCTAAAGCAAACGCCGGCAGTGCTCGCCGCGCGATGAGAGCGTTCGCGCGCTCCGGCGGGCGCCTGCGCACACTGCCCATGCAGGCGCGGGTCGTCTACACGATATTCCTCGTGTTCACGTTGGCCGCCTTGGCACTGACCGCCTGGCTCGGCGCTGCCATGGTGGGCCCGGATCTCGGACGAGTCGGCGAGTACTACGCCGGCACACCGACGCCGCAACCAGCTGCGAGCGGCGTGCAGGCAGGCAATGGCCCCAAGCTCGACCTCCCGGACGATGCGCTCCCGACGACTGCCGACCACGACCCGATGCCCACGCGCAAGCTGCTCGAGGTCACGCACTTCCATCTGTTCTCGATGCCCGTGTACCTCGTGATCCTCTCGCACCTGTTCATGCTGAGCACGCTGCGCGCGCGCACCAAGCTCTTGTGGATCGGCGGCGGCTCGCTGGCGGTGGCGCTACACATCGCTGCGCCGTGGATCGCGCGCAGCGGTGCGGCGGGCTCCGCGCTGATCTACGGCGTTTCGGGCAGCCTGCTGGCGCTGAGCTTCCTCGTGATGAGCGTGGTGCCGCTACTGGAGATGTGGCGGCAGCGCAGCGACGAAGCAGCAGCAGCCGCGGCGCACTGACCAGGTGGCAGCGCGCGTGAGCGCTGCACGCGCGTGCGCCCCAAACACAACCGCCGGATGCAACTCGCGTGGCAGCGGGCGGCCAGCCACAGCCTGAAACGCGAGGCCCACCGGCGCGCTACCCGTGCAGCGCGGCTTCGATCTCGGCCAGCATCGCCGCTTCTTCGGGCGCAATGCGGTCGTCGGCGAGCACGATGGTCTTCACTGCCGCGAGCACTGCGCGCGTGTTCTGACGCAAGAGATGCATGTCCGGCGTGGGCGCAGGGTGCTCG
>JADGRE010000410.1 GCA_017881185.1 Pseudomonadota bacterium
GAGAACCCGCAGCTGGGCTCGGCGCTCACGCAGACGCGCGACAAGGTCAACGAGGGCACGAGCCTCAACGATGCGCTGCGTGCGCACCCCAAGCTGTTCGAGCCCCTGTACATCAACATGGTCGCCGCCGGTGAAGCCAGCGGCACGCTCGACGTGGTGCTCGCGCGCCTGGCCGACCACCTCGATTCGCAGGCGCAGCTCAAGGGCAAGGTCACCGGCGCCCTCTTCTACCCTGCGTTCATGTTCGTGTTCGGCATCGGCGTCATCACCTTGATGATGGTCGTCGTGGTGCCGAAGGTCACGTCGATCTTCGCGGACTTCAATCAGACGCTGCCGTGGAACACGCGCCTGCTGATCTTCGTGAGCAACGCGTTCGTCGAGTACTGGTGGCTCTTGTTGTCGGCGCTCGCGGGCGCGATCTACTGGTTCGTGCGCTGGCTCGGCACCGAGAAGGGGCGCGCCCAGTGGGACACCAAGATCTTGAACGTGCCGGTGATCGGCCGCTTGCAGCTGATGATCGCCGTGGCGCGCTTCTCGCGCACGCTGGCCACGCTGCTGTCGAGCGGCGTCTCGCTGCTGACCGCGCTCGACATCGCGCGCAACGTGCTGGGCAACGTGGAGCTGATGCGCGTGGTGGAAGAGGCGCGCTCGTCGATCCGGGAAGGTGAGAGCATCGCTGCGCCGCTCAAGCGCAGCGGGCGCTTCCCGCCGATCATGATTCACATGATCGCCATCGGCGAGCGTTCCGGCGAGCTGGAGGCGATGCTGCACCACGTCGCCAGCACCTACGACAACCAGGTGACCATCCGCCTGCAGACGCTCACCTCGATGCTCGAACCTTTGATGATCGTGCTCATGGGCAGCATGGCGGGCAGCATCGCGCTGTCCATCTTGATGCCGCTCATGCAGATCAACGAGTTCATCCAATGAGACGGCGTCGCCCCAAGACCAACCAGATTCTGCTGCCCTGGGAGCGTGAGAACGCTTGGCTCGGCGAGCTGCTCTCGGGTCGGCGTTGGCGCAGCGTGCTCCTGCTCGGCCTGTGCGCCACCGTCGTGGTGTTCGCATATCGTTCCGGCGCACGGCGGGCGCGCGTGCGCATGACGCGCGCCGCCATCGCCGAGGCCGACCGTGCAGTCGCCGCGTTCGTTGCCGAGCTGGGCCGCTGTCCACACTCCGTGGTCGAGCTGGTGCATCCGCCCAAGACCGGCGCGCACTACCTCGACGAAGTACCCCTCGATGGCTGGGGGCACCCGCTCTTGATCAACTGCCCGGGCCAGAACCCCAAGGACATCGCCGAAGCCATCTCGGCGGGTCCAAGCGGGAACTTTCTGGACGACGACAACGTAATGTAGCCGAGACACCCATCGGGAGACTGTTATGTCCACACAACGCACGCACAACCTCACACGCCGTCTTCGCCGCAATCGCCGAAGTCGTCGCGCACGCGAAGCCATGACGCTGATCGAGATCATGATCGTCATGGTCATCATGGCCCTGGTCGCCAGCGGCGCGGCTTTCGCAATTCTTCCGCAGGTGAAGAAGGCCCGCATCAAGCAGACCATGAGCGACGCCAAGGCGGTGTCGGCCGCCGCCGAGATGTACCTCTCGGAGCACAAGGACTGCCCCAGCGTCTCGAAGCTGGTCGAGGAGAAGATCCTCGACAAGAAGAAGAAGACCAAGGACGCCTGGGACAACGAGTTCAGCATCGAGTGCGACGACGACGGTGCCACCGTGAAGTCGGCCGGTCCCGACGGTCAGATGGGCACCGAGGACGACATCGAATAGCCGTGCGACGCCCACGCCCCAGGTTGGAGGGTCTGACCCTCATCGAGATCCTGCTGGTGACGGTGATTCTTGCCCTCGCCGCATCGGGACTCTCGTTCAGCCTGGGAGCGCTCGCGCGCACCAACCTCAAAGCCGGCGCCGATCGCTTCGCCTCCGCGGTTCGCTTCGCCTACAACCGCGCGATCGTCCACGACACCACAGTGCGCATCCACTTCAAGATCCCCGGCAACAGCTTCTCGGTGGAAGAAGCCCACGGCGGCGTCACGTTGGCGCGCAGCAAGGAGAAAGAAGCCAAGAAAGACTTCTTCTCCAACGACAAGCGCGGCGTGCCATCGGCGGTCGATCCCTGGGCGGCGGCACTCGCGCGCATCCACGAGCCGAACAAGCCGAGCTTCGGCGCCTCGCCCTTCCATCCACTCAGCGATGGTAACGGCAAAGACCTCAAGCGCTTCAGAGACGTGAAGCTGCCGCACGGCGTGCAGATCGTGAAGTTGCTCGTGCCGCACGAGCCCGATCCGGTCACCGATGGCGATGGCGCGGTGCACTTCTTTCAGGGCGGCCGCACCGAGCACGCCGTGGTGCAGTTCAGCGACGGACGCGAGGGTGTGTACTCGCTCGAGATCCGCGCGCTCACCGGGCGCGTGAAGATCTACGCCGAGGCCTACGAGCCGCACGACCTGCTCGACAACGACGACGACGAAGGCAAGTCAGCTGAC
>JADGRE010000060.1 GCA_017881185.1 Pseudomonadota bacterium
TTCCCTTGCCGCGCGGATCGCGGGAAACATCGTAGATCGTCAGCTCGCTCCAATCCGTTCGTCCGATGTCGCGCAGCACGTGGCCTCGCCGCGCGATCTGGCTAGGTCCGCAGGCGCAACGTTCGATCACCTTGGCCATGCGCGCCGCATACGCTCTTGAGCTCTCGGAATCGAGCGCCTCCAGCGTCGTCTGAGACGCGGCGTGAACCTTAGCGAGCCAATCGAGCGATCGACGTTGATCGATCTCATAGCGGGGTCGCCGCATGGAAAAGTCGGTCAGCGTAGGACTCGAAAGCTCTGGCGGATGCGTGTTCATTGGGCGGGCTTAGCAGCGCGCAAGGTCTTCTTGCGTGAATGTCCGCGGCTCAGTGCCCCCGGAAGAACAGAAGCCACAAGATGAGTACGAGGCCGAGCGGCGCTCCGGCCATCCACAATAGGGCCGGCACGAGCACTCGTCCGCTAAGGGTCTTCTTGATTTCATGCATAGGTCATCTCCATTCGTGCACGTGAGAAGAACGCGTACTTGCGTTCAACAGACACCCGCGACCACGCGTCACGCAGCCATGGCCTTGCGCTTCGCCAAGTCCGACGACGTCTTGGTCGAGCCGCCCTTGGGTACGCTGGCCGCAAAGCCAGCGGTCTGCACTATGTCGAAGCGAGCTTTCATACGTGCTCCTAGCTCGTTCATGGTGACCTCCGATGAACGACCCATGTAGCAACGCGCGTGCCATCGCGCGGACGCGACGAACTGCGCGCAAGCACCCGCGTGGCGCTCGTAGCGGCGCTTCTACCTTCGCCCTTCGCCGCCCAAACGGACGGGGCAATCGCGTCGGGGCGTTTTTGAGCGTGGGGCGTATTTGCTCTAGCAACGCTCGCCTAATACTACTGATCCCAAGTCTCTGGTTGTCGCCGCGACCGAGCTGATTTCGCCGGTGTGGGGAGAGTGGCACGGGCAAGGAGCTCGTCGCGCAAGCGGTGCACCGAAGTGGCCCCACAGCGCGGGGCCCCTGGTCGCTCTCAACTGCGCCGCTGTTCCGGACACCATGCTGGAGAGCGAGCTGTTCGAAAGGCGGGCTCCGATGAAACGTAGCTCCAGCTTGGGATCGCAGGTGTCGGCCGACGCGCTGCTCGAAGCGGGTCGCACGCGCTCGGAGCTGCAGTACGACATAGACGCTCGCCTCGCGCGGCATCATCAGTGGCTGCAGACCGGTGCGCCGTTGCCGGCGTGGGCCAATGCGCCTGGCGTGGTCGGAAGCGCGTCGCTGGTCTCCGTCGTCGCGAAGGTGCTATTGGTGAGCGTGGTCGTGGGTGCGCATGGATTTGTCAGCTGGCACGAGCCCTCGTCTTTTTGCGCGCCGAGAGCTGCGCCCGCGGCGAGCTTCGCGCCGTCGACGAAGCCGACCTCCGCCGTAGCCTCCACAGCGGGATTGACTGTTCCCGCCCCCTCTGCGTCAGCTGCGTCCCATGCGGCACTCCAAGCTTCGCCGGCTCGCGCGCTCGCGCTGGCACGTGCCAGCGAGCAGCGCTTCCCCGACGGCTACTTCCGTCAGGAGCGCGCGCACATCGAGATCATGGCGCTGCTCGGGCTCGGTGATCGCGACGCGGCCCGTGCCCAGGCGGCGCGTTTCTTCTCGCGCTATCCGGAAGTTCCGTACGGCGCACGTATCCGTCAGGCGCTGCAGGAGCTGCATTAGCGGCGCCGAGCGAGCTACGTCATGGGCGGTGGGGCCGGCGTGGGTGGCAGCTCTTCGGGTTGTCCGCCCGACTGCGCGGGCCTCGCGAACCCACCGTAACGCGCAAGCCGCGCGTGGTGCGACCTTCGCACACATCGGTTTGTAACAAGTGCGTGGAGCGCGCGAGCGCGCGCGCAAGCGATCGTCGAGCGTGGCATGATCTACGCTCGCCTGCTTTGGAGACAAGGATGACCGTAACCGCCTCCGCCATCGCATCCGGCCCCAACGCGCGCAAGGCCGTCGCCAGCGCGTTGGCTCGAGCGACGCAACGGCTCGGGCGCGCCACCCCGTCGTACGGGTTCTTGTTCGTGGCCCCCGAGCTCGACTTGGCCGAGGCGCTCGATGAAGCGCGACGCGTGTGCCCGACGACCGACTTCATCGGTTGCACGACGGCCGGTGAGCTTACGGAGGCTGGGCTGATCCACGGCGGCCTGGCGCTGCTGCTGGTGGCAGCTGACAGCGCATCGCACGTGACGGCCTTCTCGCGTCGAGCGGATGCGCCGCTGCGAGCGGCCGAGGAGCTCGGCGCAGTCATCGCCGCCCAAGCCGAGCGAGGCACTGTTGGCACGACGGTCTTGCTCACCGACGGCCTCGCGGGAACGGGTGAGGCGCTCGTGGACGAGCTGCGCCGGACCGGCGGGACGCTGCACGAGATCGTAGGCGGCGCGGCAGGCGACGAAGGCAAGTTCCGTGGCACCTGGGTCGGTCGCAACGCCGACAGCGGCAGCTCGTGCGCCGCGCTCTTGCACGTGCGAAGCGACCTGCGCTGGGGTGTCGGCGTCGATCACGGCCTGTCAGCTGTAACTTCGCCGATGCGCGTCACGCGCGCCTTCGGCAGCACCGTCTACGAGCTCGATGGTCGGCCGGCGTTCGACGTGTACCGCGACTTCGCCAGCAAGCGCGGGATCACGCTCGATCCCAAGAACGCGGGGCCCTTCTTGATCAACAACGAGCTCGGCGTGTACCTGTTCGATCAGTTCAAGAAGGCGCGCGCGCCGCTGGCCGTGAACGCCGATGGCTCACTGACATGCGCGGCTCCGGTACCGAGCGGCGCCAACGTCTGCATTCTCGGCGGCACACCCGATGACTTGGTAGGCGCGGCCAAGCGCGCGGCGACGGAAGCGAAGGAGCGCCTTGGCACGCGTAAGGCGGCCGGCATCCTGCTCTTCGACTGCATCTGCCGCGGCGCCATCCTCGGTGCCGAGTTTCATCGCGAGATTTACGCGGTGCAGGAGGTGTTTCCCGAGACGCCGATCGCCGGGTTTCTGACGTACGGCGAGATCGCTCGCTACAGTGGCCGCCTCGATGGTTGGCACAACACCACGGCCGTCGTGGTTGCGATCCCGGAGTGACTGCCGTTTCTTGCACCCACACGGGGCCTCCCGCGTGCTGCTCATCGCGAGTTTGCATCGTGCGCAGGGCCCGAGACCGTCAAGTGAGCGGTCCCGCTGGATCTGAGTCTGCAAGTATCAACAGGTTCACCGCAGCCGCTTTGTTCATGGGATGAGCGCGCCCGACCATGGAAGCGCGGGTTTCTTCTCGCCGGTCGCCCAGCGATAGCGAAGGCCTGCGATGCCATAAGCGCCCAGCACCAGGCCGAGCGAGTCGGGGCCCGCGACGTTGAGCGTGAGGCCCGCAACTACCTCCAGATGATCGGTCAGCTGCAGCGCACCCGCGGGGCCGATCCGCCATACCGCCTGCCCGCGACCGGTGCCGAACACGCACTCGGTCAGTACGGCCAGTTTGAGCGCGTCTTCATGACCCAAGCGCGCAACGGCTGCCCAGCGCAACACGAAGAACTGCGCATTCTTCACCACCGCCCGATACGACTCATCGAAGACGTAGCGGCCTGCGGGCACATCCAGAGTACGCACGACGATGAAGTCGGCGACCAACGCTGAATGCGGCAAGGGCGCGGTCGCCACGATCTCCGCCTCCCACGCCCAGTAGCGTGCGCGCGGTCCCGCCTGCGCCCGCACCAGCTCGCGCGTGAGGAGGGGTGCTGGCGCGAGGAACGGCTTGTCGAAGGAGCCTGTGTCGCGTGCCCCGAAAGCGAGATCGAGAATCGGTGTCGCGGCACGCACGCCGAAGTAGCCTTGCAGAAACTCGGGTGTGGCGATCGCGTTGACGTCGACACCGGCCCATATCCAGTGGGGTGTGCCATAACCCGCTGAAAAATAGGGTTTTGCGTAGGGCACGCCGAGCTCGCTGTGCGTCGAGAGAAAGAGCCGTGGCTTGGCATCGCTCCAGTAGCCGTTGCCTGGGCGCGGCGGCGTGAGCTCGGCGTCGTTGGTCACGCCCACCAGTTGTCTATCCTTCGCCAGGGCGGGCGTGCCGATGCCGGTGCAGGTGACCAGCAGCAAGAGCGCGGCAATGCAGGGTTCGTTCATTCGGTGTTTCAAGAAGGTGTTCGTTCGCAGGCGAGGGTCGTGGGGCGCCTGCGCCACCAATCGTTGGGCACGAAGGGTTTGACCGAAGTAGTGCCAGCCTGGAGCACCAGCCCCACGTTGACGGTCGCGCTGTTGATGAAGAACCAACCGCAGACGTCGTGGTCGTTGTTCTCTTTCGTCAGCACGCCCGAGGCGCGCACGCTGCCACTTTGTGCGTGCGTGAGACGCATTTCGAGCAACGCGACGCTTCGGTCGACCTCGACGACGGCGTGCGTCTGACCCAGCTTGAAGACGGTGAGCGCCAGACCGCGCACGAGGCTGGACGAGATCAGTAGCGGCACGAGCGGTTTGATCGAGTCGGTGTCCAGCGCGAAGCGCGAGCGAAAGCTGCCCGGTGGCAGGCCGCGCCAGGCGAAGCGCTCGGTGCGCACGCGCAGGCCACCGGGCACTGACTTCCACGTGCCGGCTACAGCCACCGCCAACAGTGGCAGCTCGAGCGCGAGTCGCTGCACGTCGCCTCGGTGGGTGCGTGGGTCGTAGCTGAGCCGCGAGTCGAGCGCGCCGGAGGTTTGCACTGCGCGGCCCCCGAGCGTGAAGGCGGCCTCTTTCGCGTTCATCGCGATCTGGACGCGAGCGAGCTTGCCTTCGGACCAGTGCACTTGGGCGTTCGCCGTGGCGCTACCGTTGCTGAACAGATCTTCGCTGTCGAGCGGGCCGTTCAACCAGCGCAGCGCAGGGGCAGCAAGGCGCAGGTGCGCGTCCATTGCGGTTACGCGAATTGGTTGGGTCAGGTCGGCCGTGGTGGTCAGAACGATCTGGAGATCGCGCGCGCGTGGATGTTCGACGCGCTTGGCTGTGCCGGCGAACGAAAGCAGCAGTTGTCGCGACGCTGCCGACAGCTGCAAGCGGCTGTCGACGCCCGGCTTCACGATCTTTGCACTCAGGCTGAGCGCGCCGGTCACGCCGGGCGCGTGCGCCTGCGAGATGGCGACGTCCGTGGTCACATAGCTGAGCGCGGTGTTGCTTCTCCATGCGCCATGACTCGCTTGTGCGCGTATCGACACGCGGCCAGCGCCGCGTCGCAGCCTGATGCCGTCGTCGTGGGAGTACAGGCGGCTGAAGCCTAAGTCGGGCAGGTCGGCGTGCAGATCGATGTCGAACGAGAGCTTCTTGAAGATCTCTGCGCCCTTGACTAGCCGCGGGTCGTGGCGATCCAGCTGTGCTTCGATGCGGCCGGTGAGCTTCGAAGCGATCGTTTGGTCGCCAGCGTGCAGCGCACCGTCCAAGCTGAGCGAGCACGCGTCGGTGCGCGCGTCACGCTGCGGCTGCAGGCGAAAGGCGCCGCGCGCCCGACCTTGGCCCGTGAAATGAAACTCCAGAAACCACAGCTCGCGGACGGCCACGTCGACGTTGTCTAGCTGAACCGTCCACAGGTTGTAGTCCGCATCGCTGAGCGGCGGCTGCGCAGGGCCTTCGAACAGTGGCGGGTCGGCATAGCCGGCGATCTTGGGATAGAGCGCTAGGCGACGCTCGATGCCTTCACTATCTTTGACGCGGTGGCGGAAGAGGTAGCGCACGCCCTGTCCGCGCACGCGCGTCAGATGGAACGTCTTCTGGGGCAGCTGCCAGAGCGCCAAGTCCACCACGGCCGAGTCCAACGCTACGGAGAACTGCAGGTTGTGATCGGCGAAGTGCAGCTCGACACCCCGCACATGGACGCGGCCCGGCCACAGTGTCCAGCCGGACTCGACCTTCAGGCTCAGATCTTTGGTCGAGCCGGTGATCCAGCGATCGAGGCTGCGGGTCCGCAGGATCGTGTTCGCCGCGAGCAGATACACGAGCTGTGCGCCGAGCAATGTGAGACACGCACCCAGCAACAGGCGTCGTATCCACGCTCGTATGCGCTGTTGGTCCATCACGGCGCTCGATTCAAATTGTGAGTGACGGGCTTGCGTAGGGACGCGTGGTCGTCCACGCCGAGCCACTGCTCTTCGCGCGCGATCGCCAACGTTTCCATGGCGAGCCTGACGAACAGTGGGCCGAGCAAGAGGCCCGCAGCACCAAACGCCGCGATGCCGCTGAGCATGCTGATGAAGACCAGGACTGCGGGCATACCGAGATGAGCGCGGGTGGAGAGAAACGGTTTGAGGAAGTTGTCGACCGAGCCGATGATCAGCGCGCCGCTCAGACCGACGACCAGTGCCTTCACCGGATAGCCGCCGAACCCGAGAATCATGGTGACGGGGCCCCAGACCAGCAGCGTGCCCACTCCAGGGATCAGCGCACCGACGGTGGTGAGCAGGCCCAGCGCGAACGCGCGCGGAATCCCGACCGCGACATAGGTAAGCGTGGCGATCAGGCCTTGGACGAGCGCCGTCACGCCCACGCCGATGATCAAGCTGCGGCCGACCTCTGCATAGGTTTGTGCGAGGCGATCGAAGTGCGAGCGCTTGAGCGGCGAGTGGGCACGTAGCCACGCGAGCGGTTTTTCGCCGCTGGTGGACAACGCGAAGAGCGCGACGATGAACATCGCCACGTTGAAGAGCACAGTGGCCGAGGTGCGTAGCGCCATGGCGGCAGCGCCCCAGGCCGTGGAGAAATGCGTACGCGCGAGCTTCATCAGATCGGCGCCACCCGCACCCTGGCCGATGATGCTGGCAGCCGCGTCATGCCACTGACGTGAACGACCGACTTCGCTGGCCAGCTGCAAGGCTGAGCTCACCAGCGGTATGAGCGAGAGCACGATCGGACCCAGGGTGCCGAGGACGACGAGGGAAGTGACGACCGCCGCGGCTTTGGTCCGACCGTGCAGCAACTTGGACAGCCACAGCATGAAGGGACGCGTGAGCAGCGCGAACCACGAGGCCAGGATCAGCGCGACGCTGCACGGCGCGATCACGAGGAACGCCAAGAGCGCGAGCGCGGCCGCCAACGCGCCGAGCACCCGGCGCTGAACGACGTCCGCAGACACTAGAGGCGTTTGAGCAGCACGACGAAGCATGCCTGTACCAAAGCAATGGTCATGCCATGGGCGATACGCCAGTCGATCCAGGCCCAGAGCGCAGCGCAGCGCGACAAAGACGGGGCGACTTGGCATGCCGTGCCGCTTTCGTCCCACGCCACACGCTGAACGTACCCAAGCTCGCGTGCGCTGGCAAGCAGGGGTATGAGCCATGCCAAACCAAGATCCAAACCCTGCAGCGAGATAACCGCCGTCGACCGCGTAGTACGCACGCGTCACGAACGATGCTTTCGCGGAGCTGAGCCAAAGCACGAGCTGGTTACCGCGCTGATCGGCAAGCTCCGCTGTCGTGGCGGGCTAGGGGTAGCGCAGCGCACGCCGCCAAGCGGCCAAAGCTCTCCTTGGCGGCCGATGCCACGCAGTGTCAGCTGCGTTCAGCGCTCGGAGCGATGACTGTCAGTGGTCATCGACAGGGCGCTCTCCAGCTTCGCGACGCGCGTCTTGAGGAGACCGACCTCGCTTGCGAGGCGCGTTTTGAATGCGGAGGCTTTGTCCGCGGCCTGGCTGTCGATGGACGCGAGCTCGGTGGTGAGCTCGTCACGCTTGCTCTGCACGTCCCTCATGCCGACCTCGAACGCAGCCTGAGTCTTGACGGTGGCCTTTTGTGCCTTCACGCGTGCGTCGTCGATCTTGCCGTTCAAGGCGTCGATCTGCTTTTGGCCCCACGCTCGAACCTCCGCCTTGTCACCCATGACGTCGACGTTGGCTGCGCGGATCTTCTCGTTGGCCTTGGCCTGTACTTCCGCGTTGTCGTGACGGGCTTCCTGCTGCGCCTCGGCGATCTTCTCGTTTGCGCCGACCACAGCCTCGTTGGCCTTTTGCGTCGCAGCCGCGGCTGTCTTTGCAGCCTCGCGTTGGGCGTCGTCGATGGCCTTCTGCGCTTGTTGGTTGTTGACGTTGATATCGCGCGCAGCTTCCTTCTGCGTTTCTACTGCGTCGGTGTGCGCTTCTTCGGGGGTGCGGTTGCAGGCGCTCGCCCCGACGGAGCCGACGCACAGCGCGCTCATGATGAGAATGGTTCGCATGCGGTTCATGAAGTGTCTCCCTGGTCAACATGGAGGCTGCGAGCTCGCAGCCGTTCCCGTGTGCGCTCGAGATGCAAGGGCTACGCCAACACGTGTAGCCACATCCAACCGCAGGTGCGTCGTCCAAACTCGTCTCGCGCGGCGTTTATGTCCCAATCGACGGGGCAGTTGTGCGCCTGCTTGGCGCGCTCAGTGCAGATCGGGCGTGGGTTGAGCCGCTCGCTGGGTCGGGCGCGCGCCTACCTGGACTTGGGTCAAGCGCCTGCCGGAGGTGTGGTGGTCTTGGGAGCCGTTGCTGCTGGCACGTCCTTTGCTGCTGCGTGGTGACTTTCAGGGGAACCACCGTGCCAAGAACAGATCCGGGAGAGCTCCGTACCGCCCGAGCCCAGGGCCACTCACCTCCGCCGACTCAAACGGAGTTGCAGCGGGAGCGCGCCGACTGGGAGGGCATGACACCGAACAAGGTCGCTGCAACCGAGCCTCAGAAGCCCGAGGGCAGCGGAGACGACCACTCTCGCATCGAGCATCCCGCGCACCCCTCATCCCATGCTCTCATCGAGCTCGGCTGCGCGTTGCGCGATAGCGGATATAACTTCGTGACCGTGACGCCCGAAACGCATCGGCGCGTGAACGCCAACGCCGAGCGACGTGGCCGCAGACTCGCGCACTCCTCCCAAGCGGCACGTGACGTGTTCGGATGGAGCCGCCCGTTCGAGGCGGGGCTCCTGCCGGCGCATTGGGTCGAGCTGCTCACAGCCGCCGACGCGCTCGAGTACGAAGGTGACTTGCTCCGGTCGCGCGTGCGGTTCTCAACGCTGGACGGCGGCCTCTACGTACACTCAGCCTTCCCGACCGCGGAGGCCGACGCGGTGTTCTTTGGTCCAGACACCTACCGCTTTTGCGCATTGGTACGGCGCTGGATGCCCCCAGGTGGCCGCGCGGTGGATGTGGGCTGTGGCAGCGGGGCTGCCGGGATCGCGCTCGCCAGCAGAGCACAAGCCTGGGTGCTCGCAGACATCAACCCTCGCGCGCTCGAGCTTGCGCGCGTCAACGCTGTGCTCAACGGCGCGCTCGTCGAACTGGTTGCGAGCGACGTGCTTGATGGGGTCGCAGGTCACATCGACGTCGTGATTGCCAATCCTCCCTACATGCGTGACGAGAGCGCTCGCGTGTATCGCGACGGTGGCGGCACGCATGGCCAGGCGCTGGCAGTGCGCATCGTGCGCGACGCGCTGCGACGGCTCGGTCGGGGTGGCACGCTGATCGTGTATACGGGCGCAGCAATCGTTGGTGGTGAGGACACCTTTTTGCGCGAGCTGACGCCTCTGCTGCAACTACCGAACGTGCACTTCGCCTACGAGGAGCTCGACCCCGATGTCTTTGGCGAGGAGCTGGAGCGGCCTGCCTACGCCGACGTCGAGCGGATCGCTGCGGTGGGTTTGCGAGTCGAGGTGGGCTGAGCGCAAACGCTCGCAAGGCCGCCCCATGACGGCCAGATTGCCACACCGGGACACGGGCGTGCGTCTAGCCTGATCGCGAGATTGGCATCGCTCTTGCAGCCCCTGCGCAAGATGCAAGACCTACCCAGAGTTGAGCGGGAGCCAATCGAGGTACTGCCTGTCGATACCCACGTAGCAGTGCGGTCGCTTCACCGGCGCCTGGCAACGTTCAACCACATGCGTTTGACGCCGCGGCGCGACGCCCTCGATTGGGAAGCCCGAATCAGGGCCGAATACGCGCTGCGCGTACTCGAAGGACACTTCGTCGAAGACGAGCGCCAGCAAGTGCGCGCCGGGGCCGAGCAAGCGCCGCGTAACCCTGATGCGTTCGTAGTGTGGTTCGAAGGGCTCGAGCAGTGTGGACCGGGACAGCACGATCCCTTGTTCGAGTGGCTCGCGCACGAGGCGACGCGAAAAGAGATGACCTGGTTTCTGCAGCAAGAGATGGCGGGCGAAGCGGGCTTCGAGGATCTCCTGGCGCTGACGCAGATCAAGCTGCCAACGCCGGTGAAGCTGGAGCTGGCTCGCAACTACTGGGATGAAATGGGCCAAGGTCACCCGAGCGCAATGCACGGTCCCATGCTGGAACGACTGGGCCTCGAGCTGGGCATCGTCGCCGACGACACCGCGGTTTGGGAATCGCTCGCGCTAGCGAACCTGATGGTCGCGCTCGCTGCAAATCGCCATTACGCATACCAGTCGATCGGTGCACTGGGGGTGATCGAGCTCACGGCGCCCGGCCGCGCGGTCGCCGTGAGCGCCGGTCTGAAGCGACTAGGCGTGAGCGGTGAAGCGCGCCGCTACTTCGCGTTGCACGCGACGCTCGATCTCAAGCACTCGGCGACTTGGAATCGCGAGGTGCTTCGACCATTGGTGGCGCAGGAACCGAGTGTGGCCACAGCCATCGCCGAAGGCGCGCTCATGCGCTTGCAGGCTGGCGCGCGCTGCTTCGAGTGCTATCGGCGTGTTCTCGGCGTTAGCGCAAGTAGCCCAGCCGCTGTAGCGTCGCACGGCCAGTCTTGAGAAAACCATCACCGATGTCCGTGCGGTAGCGCAGGTTCGGGACGAACACGCGGCTGGCGAGCTCGTAGGCGCTGGCCTGTGCCTGCGGCACCGTCGCGCCGATCCCGGTCGCAACCATCAGGCAACCCATGACGCCGCTCGCCACGAGCTGCCCTTCGAGGAGCGCGACCTCACCATAGTGCAGGCGCCCGCGCTGCTCGGCGCTGAGCTCGGAGTGAATGTGAATCGGCAGCCCCTTCGATATCTCCGCGTAGCCGTAGCGATAGGGGAAGGGCGGCACCGTAAGCACCACACCCAGCGCGTAGCCAGGCGCCGTCGCGAAGCCTGTTTCGTGACGCCCCAGCAGTGTCCGAAACAGACTTGCCCAGCCGTCGGACTGCAGCGCGTCCAAGATCGCAAAGCCCGGATAGCCAAAGCGGCAGGTGAGCTCCAGTGGCCAGACCCCATGCTCGTTGATGATCGTGTTCAGATTGATATACCCGACGTAGCCGGACTCGCGCAGCCAGGGTGCCAGCTTCGCGAGCGTGAGTGAGAACAGGCAATGGGTGTCACGATAGGTGACGAGCGTACCCATCTCGCCAGTCAGCTCACCGAGATCGCCCACGAAGAAGCGCTTGTGCTCCCAGTCGAGGCAGGCCGGTTCGAGAAAACGTTCGCCGTTGAAATACGCGCCGATCCCGGTTTCCACACCGCTCAGGTAGTCCATGAGCAGGAAGGTGGCATCTGCACTGCCGACGGCTGCGAGGCGTGCTTTCTGTCCTTGCAGGAGCGCGATGAGATCACTGCTGTCGTCTGCCTGCGCCACGTAATTGCGCCACGAAGACAGCTCGCTACCGTTCAGCTTGAACACATAGCGTCGCGGGTGTTCGCGAATGAACGCGATGGCCTTCTCGAAGTCGCAAAAGGCGTGCGTCGCGGCCGTGGTCATGCCGGCATCGGCCAGCACCGCCTGACCGAATGCTCGATCGTTTTCCAGGCGATCACCCAGAGCGCTGCCGCCGATCACAGAAAAGCCGTCCCGCCGCAGCTGGTCCTGCTCGGCACCCGTGTCCGCACTCTCGAACACGATCGCGCCGTCCACACCGGCGTCGCGGACCCAATCGAGTTGCGCCCGCCAATCAGCAACGTGCGTTAGCATGCCCGCCATCACGCCCGACTCAGCATATTCCGAGCTATATACGCGCACCTCGTGTCCAGCCGCCGCCAAGCGCAGGTACATGTCGCCCAGAGCGCAGGATTCTCCGACGCCGAGAAGACGCATCATCCGCACCGCGAGAGCTCGAACATGCACAGACGCGGGGCGTTGCGTTGGACGGTGGCTACGGTCGTTTCGTGGGGTCCACCGGGAGTGAAGAGCTTGCGCACGATACCGACACGTCCAATCCGCCCGACGCCGACGGCGACCCATTCCCGAGGACCTAACCAGCAAGGCCTGGAGCGTGAGCAAAGCACTACGCTAACACCGGCATGGTCGCGGCGGTACTGGACTGCGAATCAGCTGGCTGGGCTGGAACGAACACCCGGTAGACGCAGCAACATCGCCCCAATGGGGATTGCTGTCTCGTCCCAAGCGCCTCAGCTTCTGCAACGGGACGCACTGCTCGAGCAACGCGCAGAAGCGATAGCTGTCTGGGCCGAAGAACCGTGCACGGCGGGGCTTGCGCGAGGCCGGATGACGAGGGCTGCACGGGGCGTTTCGCCTCGTTGGGACGCGCTTGCGTTTGCGAGGCGCGCGTAGAGCCGCTCCCCGGATCGAAGCGACTGGTACGGCAACTGCAAGAGCAGATCGACTCGTCGACATCTTCCGTCATTTGGAAAAGGGCAGCGTCATGCTCCAGGACATCTTCAAGAACAAAATGCGTGCGCTGCGAAGGCTGGATGCGGCGGAGGCGCATGACGAACACGACGAGCACGACGCCCAGAACAACGGCACGCGCACGCGTTCCGGCACGCAGCGCTTGGCGTCATCAGCCGAGTGATCGAGCTCGATGGTCGACGCGCGCTCACGCCAACGCGAGCACCGGCCTGCGCTATGCGTGCTCGCCTGCCTGAGCGCGTGTCTGCTTTCATCGTCGGCAGGTTGCGCCAGCATTCCCAAGGGCCGCTACGGGGTGAAAGCGATCGAGTGGAAAGGCCCGAAGCGCATGAGCACAGAAGCACTCGAACCGTGCCTGATCACGAAGCCACGTGAGCGCTTCGAGCTACGGCTCGGGCTCGGCAGCACGAGCTGCGGGGAGCCTCCGTTCGACGAGCACACGCCGAAGGTCCGCTTGTGGCGCTGGCCGTGGACGAACTGGTCGCTCTACGACTCGGCCGTGTTCGACGTCGACCAAAAGCGCATCTTGCGTTGGTACGCAGCACGCGGTTTCTACCAAGCCCGCATTCTCGACGTGGACTACAGCGTCGACGGCAAGCCCGTCGAGTCACCCGACGTCTGCGGCGACGACCACTGTGCGTTGACGATCCAGGTCGAGCTGGTGGAAGGCCAGCCGGTGCAGGCGACGTCGGTCGAAATAGCCGGCATAGCGCAGCTGCCACCCGAGCTGCAACGACGCCTGCAGAAAATGTTGCAGCTGCGCACTGGGATGCGCTTCGACGAGGCGCAGTACGCAGCCGACAAGGACTCGTTGCTGATGGCGCTACGAGACGACGGGTACGCGCGGGCAGAGGTGCACGGGCAGGTCGACATGGATCGCGATCGCCTCGCCGCCCACGTGCGTTACCTCGTGCAAGCAGGCCCGCTCTGTCGTTTCGGCCAGGTGCGCGTCGTAGGCAATGCCGAGCTCGATGCCGGCGTGATCACCCGCACGGCGGGCATTCCCTCCGGCAAGCCGTACGACCAACGGGTCGTGACCGACAGCGAGCTGGCCGTGTACTCGCTCGGCGTGTTCTCGACCGTGCGCATCGATCCAGAGCCGAACGAAACGGGCGAGGTCGTGAATTTGGTTCTGCGCGTCACGCCGGGTCGGCGCGCGCATTGGCTGATCGGTGTGGGCATGATGAGCGGCTCGCTGCAGCGCGCCACCTCCGACGAAACCCAGAGTGTTCCCGAGTGGGACGCGCATCTGCGCTTCGCGTACCACGACGACGACTTCCTCGGCGGTATGCGCAAGCTGCGCCTCGAGGACCGCCCGCGTTTGATCTTGCTGCGCGACTTCCCGCAGGTGCCGCAGGGTGGCCCCGCGCTCGGCAACGCCGTGATCACGAGCTTCGAGCAGCCCAGCTTCATCGAGAGCCGAACGGTCTTCTTCAATGACAACCAGTGGGACTACGGACCTGACCCGTTCACGGGCTGGTTTCGGCACGACCTGGCCGTGAAGGTTGGCCTGCGACGCAAGTTCTATCACCAGCGCCTGGAGCTGCAGGTTGCGCTCGAGCACGACCTCTACGAGATCACCAGCGCGCACTCGGCCCGCAACGTGTCGAGCTATCGTCTGCCCTTCGCGGAGCAGGCTGCGCACCTGGATCTGCGCGACAATCCGCAGCGACCCACTCGCGGCTTCTACTTCGCGGCCACAGTTCAAGAGGCCGTCAGACTCGGCTACGGCTCTTGGGACTACGTGCGCGTCTTGCCCGAGGCCCGCGCCTACCAACGTCTGCTCTGGCGGATCGTGCTGGCGGAACGCCTCGCGTTCGGTGCGCTGTTCATCTTGGATCGTGCGGCGGGCCTCGACAGCGTGTCGAGCGCGCTCGGTCCGCAGACGTATCGGCTGCGTGGCGGTGGCGCGACCAGCGATCGAGGCTTTGCTGCCGGCCGGCTCGGCGATGGCATCGACGGTGGCATCAGGCGCTGGGAAAGCTCGCTCGAGCTGCGCGTTCCGATCACGCATGACATCGGTCTGGCGCTCTTCTTCGACGCAGGCGATGTCAGCCGCAACGCCCACGTGCGCTTCGATCATTTGAACGCAGCGACCGGTCTCGGTCTGCGCTATTTTACGCCGTTCGCGCCGATTCGCTTCGACGCGGGCTGGCGCATCCCCGGTTGGCAGGTGATCGGCGGGCCAGAGCCTGTGTTGAAGACGAGCGCGCTGCCGTCGGCTGTACATCTCACCATCGGCGAGAGCTTCTGATGGCTGTCCGCTGGAAGCTTGGCTTGCGCCGCGCAGCGCTGATCGTTTCGGCTCTGATCGTTGGCCTACCTCTCGCGCTCGTACTCGCGCTCGCGCTCGCGCCGCGCGCGCCCGCCGTGCGAGGAATGTTGCGCGAGCGCGTAGCGCCGGTGATCGGCAACGCGCTTCACGCGCGGGTGACAATCGCCGAGATCGAGGCGCTCTCGCTTTCGTACCTGAGCTTGAAGGGTGTGCGGATCCTGGACCTGCACGGCCACGAGCTCGCGAGCGCACAGCAGCTGAGCGCGCACTTCCGGCTTTGGGATCTCCTGCGGGGTCGTGTGCTGATCACGAGCGCGCTCGTGGAGCAGCCTTTCGTGGACCTCGGCGCGCCTCTCGACGAAGGTGGCGGCTTGCCAGGCCTATTCAAGGCGCCGAGCGCGAGCGGGCCGAAGCCGTCGTCGTCCTCCGTTCCAACGGTCGAGCTGCGCCACGTGCGCGTTCGGCGCGGCAGCGTCGAAGCAACGCTGGCGGGCTCGCGCTTCCGGGTGGACCGGCTCGAAGCTCTCGCAGGGGTCGAGTCGGCAACCGAGCTCGGCCTGCGCGTGGCCTCGCTGAGCGCGCGCGCATCGCGCGATGGGCAGCCGCTTGGCGACATTCGCCTCGTCCAGCTGCAGCTCGCGGCGGAGTCGGAGCTGCACGGTCGCGCGTTGATCGATCTGGAGCAGTGCCAGCTGACGCTCGGGCTGGACTTGCAGCGCGGCTGGACGAAACGGGACGCCCGCGTCTGGGCGCAGCTGGAAGTGCAGCGCCTGTCCCCGACCACATGGAGCGCTTTCGGCTTCGGCGCCGGCCCGCTCTCCGCACCGGTCGATCTGCGCGTCAGCGCGTGGGGACGTCGCAGCGCGATTCGCTACGTTGCGGCGCTCGAAACGCCGGCCGGCCGAGCGCAGCTCGAAGGTAGCCTCCGCGACCTGAACACGCTCGACGCGACCCTGACGCTGGTGCAGCTGCAACTGCAGCGCTTTCTGCGTGTGTCGCTGCCAACCGTCTCCGCGCGCCTGCGCGTCCATGTGAATGGCAAAGACAGCTTGCGCGCTGCCGACGCGTGGCTGCACCTCGACCGGGCGTACTACGGGAGTGTCCCGCTTCCGGACGTCCAGCTGCTAGCGCACGCGAACGAGGCTCGCGTGCTGTGGGTCGAGCGGCTGTACGCGTCGTACCCGAATGGTGCGGGCTCGCTCGACGCCCAAGCCAAGCTCACCGCACACGGGACGCTCGAGGTGTATGGGCGCGCGCATGTTTCATCGCTCGCCGCGCTGTCGCAGGCTGCGCGCGTCGCTCCGGGGCTCTCGGGGCGAGCCGACGCAACCGTTCACCTGCAGGGCGAAGCGGGCGGCACGCTCCGCGTGGCTGCATTCGGCGCACTCGGTCGCCTGGCCTATGGGAAGGGGCAGGTCGCGGCGGCGCGCTTCGGTGTCGAGGTCGAGGCAGCGCTTCCGGCGCTCGGAGCACGGCGGATCTCTGCGCGTCTCCATACCGACGAGCTTCAGTTCGCGCGCGCAGGAGTTCCGCAGCTCGACCTGACTGTCGTCGGCGCTCTGGGCCACTACGAAGCGCATGCGGGCTTCGGTTCGCGCGGTGGGCTCTCGGCGCGCGCCGATCGTGTGCGCGGACTGTGGACGGCGAGCGTGCGCGCGGCAGTGGCGGTCCGGCCGCACGACTGGCTGCGCGCCGGGGTGAGCCGCCTGAGCTACCGGGCGCGGCGACTCACGCTCGAAGGCGCGCATCTCGAGTACTGTGGCGCCACGCTGCATGCCGCTGGCACGCTCGACGCGCGGTCAGGTTCCCAGCTGACGCTGCACGTTCGTGTTCCGGATCTCGACGCAGCCACGCGCGCGTTCACGGACCGACCGATCACCGGCGCAGCGCTGGCCACCGCGACGCTGCGCGGCAGCGCCGCTAAGCCCGAGCTCGCGCTCGACGCCAGCTATCGAGCTCCCAATCTCGCCGGTCTGCGCGATGCCCGAGTCGTGCTCGCGCTGCGCGTGGACGGTCGCCGGCGCCTGCTCGAGCTCCAGACCGACGCGTACGCGAGGGGAGCAGCGGTGCATGGCGCCGCCCATGGTGGCTGGCGCGGCGACCTTTCGCTCGCCGCTCTGCAACGCGGGCGGCACGAGATCACGCTGCGTCTAGACCATCTCCCGCTGGCGGAGCTCGACCTGTGGCCCAAGTCGGCCTTCGCCCCGAGTGTCGCCGACGTGTCGGGTCGGCTGCACGGGGCGGGCACTTGGGGCGAGCCGGTGCTGGACGGTCAGCTGGAAAGTCAGTTGCGCTGGACCGGCGATGACGCGCCGCTTCGGGTGTCGCTCGCCGGACGTTACACGCGCTCGGAGCTGGACCTCACGATCGACGGCAGTGATAGCGCAGGTCCGCTCGTGCATTCCCGCGTGCACACGAAGCTGGAAGGCTCTGGCGGCGCCAAGAGGCAGCAGGGCGGAGTCGCGGGCCAGCTGGCAGATCGCTCGTGGGAGACCTCGCTCTCACTCGCGGCGCGTCGGCTCGATCAGCTGCCCGCAGCGAAAGCGCTCAACCTGAGCCCGGGCCTCTGGCCCGCGAAGGTGTCGGCGAACGCGCAGATCCGTCATGAGCCTCATGCCGAGCCTGTTGGCAAGCTCGAGGTCGACGCGGTCTGGCCTCCACCGGCCGCTCATAGCGACGACGAGCGCTGCGGTCTGTGGACCGAGCCTCGCATCGCGGGAACCGTCGACATGCAGGACGGCGCGCTCGCTACGAAGATCCGTGTCGTCGTAGCGAAGCGCGAGGTCCTCGCGCTCGATTGGAGCTCCAAGGCGCCGCTCGACGACTGGCTGCGGCCGAGCAGCGTGCAGCCGGTGAACGTCTGGGTTCGCGTGTCAGCGCTGCGGCTGGCGGACTTCCCCGAGGTGTGCGAGGTCGCGGATGGCCAGCTCGACGGAACCGTGGTCGTGTCGCGCGCGCTCTACCAGAGCACACGGCTGGACATGGACCTGCACGGCAGCGCGCTGCGCTGGGGCAAGGGTCCGAGCTACGACCTGCGCGTCTCGGCCAAAGCGCAGGACGAGAAGGTCAGCGCGGACGCGCGCATCGCGCTCGGCGCCGGCTTCGCGCGGATCACGGGCACGCTCCCGCTCGACGTCGCCGGACGCATGCCCACGGTCCCACTCGACGGTCCCATTCGAGCGCTCGTTCGGCTCGATAAGATCGACGTGCGCGCGCTGCTCGGTCCGCTGGAGATCGTGCACGCGCGCGGCGGCGAGCTGAGCGGGCAGCTACAGCTGACAGGCTCGCTGCGCGCCCCGCTGCTCGATGGCAGGCTGCGCCTGCACGACGTGAGCGGAGTGATCGCCGATCTCGGACAGCCGTTCGAGCACGTCACCGGTGAGGTCGTCATCGACCACAATCGCCTGGTGCTCGAGCCTACGACCGTCCGCGACCTTGCCGGCAAAGCTCAGGTCTCGGGCCAGCTGCAGCTGACGAGCCTGCACACCTGGCAAGCCGAGCTGAGCGCTCACGCCGCCAACTTCCCCGTGCGCCGGAGTGGGGCCGTGCTCGCGAACGTGACCGCCAACGCCACGCTGCACGCCAAGGTCACGCCAGCGCGCACCGAGCTCACGCTGTCGCTGCGCCGCGCTCGGATCGAGCTCAGTGACGTCGACCTTGCGGGCGCGCAAACGCTCGCGAGCAACCCGGAGATCGTGTGGACCGATGCGCGGGGCCGGTCCCAGCGCGAGAAGGTCGCGGTGGATACGGGCAGCTTCGTGCTGCAGATCGACGCATCGGAGCCGTTCTGGATGCGCCGCAAAGATTTTTCCGCGCGGCTCCGCGCCCACCTACGGCTCGAGATCGACGGGGACAATCCGCCCAGCGTGAGTGGTCAGGTGGACATCGAGCGCGGCTTCGTCGAGCTGCTGGGTCAGCTGTTCGACATCGAACGCGGCAAGATCGAATTCGCCGGAGGCCACGCGATCGAGCCGGTGCTCGAGCTGCGTGCAAGCCGCCGCATGCCGAGCGGCAGGAAGGTCAGCCTCGAGGCGACCGGTCCGCTGCACCATCCTGTGCTGGCATTCTTCGTCGACGACGCTTCGGTCACGGCAGCAGATGCCATGGCTGCGCTGACGGGGACGCAGACAGGCAACGACGGCGGCGCGTCGCTGCAGTCGCAGGTGGGCTCGGTCGCGACTGGCATCGCTGCAGGGCTGCTGACGCTGGGCGCGCGGCGGGAGCTCGGTGACTGGGTCCCGATGCTCGCGATCGATCAGAGCCGCGGCGCAACCAGCGTGCGCGCCGGCGCCGATGCACAGCGCTTGATTCCTGGATTTCTGCGCAAGCTCGTGGTCGATGCGTACGTGGAAGGCATCCTGAGCGAGCGCCAGAGCAGCAGCGGAACGCCCACCAGCGACAGTCAAGCCGCTTCGCAGACGGGCGCGGCGGTTCTGATCGAGCTGCGCTTCCCGCGCAGCCTGGTCGGCCAGGCGCAGTACGGCCCTGGCCAGCGCTGGTCCACCGATTTGACATGGGAGCCTTGACCGATGCGATCTCTACGACGCGTGCTAATTGACAGCTGGACACGGTTCAACGAACACGGAGATGTGCTCGCCGCGGGCATGTCGTTCTATGCGCTCTTGTCGGTGGCCCCACTGATCGTGATCGCAACGACGCTCGCAGGTTGGGTCTTCGGTCGACAGAGCGCGCGCGCCGCGCTGCTCGCGGAGCTCGGACGTCTTGGTAACGCGGACCTGCAGAATACGGCGCTCAAGCTGATCGACGCGGCCAACGCCGGCGGCGGACGGGTCGCCGCGATCGTCGCAGGCTGCGCGCTGCTGATCGCCGCGAGCCGGCTGTTCATTCAAGTGCAAGACGCACTGAACTTGATCTGGGGCGTGACGATTCCTCCCGCTGCTTCGACCCGCGAAGCCCTGAGCCGTCTTGTGCACAAACGCTTGCTGTCGTTTGTGATGGTCGTCGGCTGCGCTGCGCTCTTGCTGGTCGCGATCGTGGCCCAGGGCGTCGCCGCGGTGCTCGGTAGCGCGACCCAAGGGCTGCTCGGCAGCAACTCGGTCACGTCTGCGCTAGCGCTCGCGGCGCAGACGGGCGTGACCTTCGTGCTGGGCGCCGTCGCGTTCACCATTCTCTACCGCGTGCTTCCGGACGTGCGCCTCGGCTGGTCGCATGTTTGGGTCGGCGGAATGCTCACGTCGGCGCTGATGCTGCTCGGAACCTGGTTACTGGGGCTCTACCTCAGCCATGTTGCGCCCGCTTGGCTGCAGGGCGCGATCGGCTCTGTGGCGGTGTTCATGGTCTGGACGTACTACCAAGCACAGGTCTTCCTATTCGGCGCAGCGCTGACGCGAGCGTGGTCTGTGCGTAAGACAACGGCTTGAGTTGTAGTGCGAGCCCTCGGCTCGCGGTCCCACCCCGATACCCGCGATGGCGGAGGGCAGGGCCGCGAGCCTGGGCAATTCGCGATTGGTGTGATGCCGACCGGCACACCGGTGCTTGCCAGTTGCGCGCGTGCGCCTGAATCAGTCGGCGCAAATCTCGCCCTTGCGGCAAGCGTTCCAGCGGCTCATGGCATCGATCGGGTTGCCACAGCTCTCCTCCCTGATGTCGTTCTTGCAGGCGGTGAGCTTCGAGTCCTTGATGCCGTGCGGGCAATCACTAGTATTCAGCTCATCGGCAATCGAGCCGCGCAGCTTCGTCTCGCAGGCTTCGCGATTTGCATAGGTCTGCCCATCGCCTATGTGCTTGCAGCGTTGCTCGAGATTGCAGCGTGCTGCAGTAAGATCGTCCACGGCGCTGCTGAGCTCACGCGCGGGGCCGGACGCAACAGGCCCGTTGTGCTCGGCCGAGCGTTGGTTATGACTGCAAGCGGCTGCGCTCGCGAGCGCGAGCACGAAGAGAACCATACCGAATGTATATTTGATCATGAAAACCTGCTCCTCTGCGCGTACATGAAGCCGGTTCACACAGACGCACCGGCGCCTGCGAAAACCGGCGCTAGTGTCCAGCGTCCATCACGGTCGTGGTGATCGTGATGCAGCGATTCTTGCAGCCGTCATGAGTCGTGGTGCAGCTGCCTTTGCACGTATTGTCCTTGCAACCGCCTGCGCACGCGACCTGCTCGTCATCGCACGTCTTGACGCACGATGTTTGGCTCGAGCTGCTGCTGCCGTTGTTGTTGTCCGGACAACCCCACAACCGAGAACAGCTGCAAACGCAGATCGCGGTAATCGACTTCATGTTTCTTCCTTTCCCGGGGGCGGTCGACTGCGCCGTTGCCGCGACTCCGGACAAAGCAACGCCTGTGCCAAGCAAATTGCGGCCTAGCGAGGCCCTTTTCTGCGGGTCGCACCCAACGTGCGGCGGGACATTTTTGCGCCCAATGCAAGTTCGCCACGCAGCGGTCGGCGGCGCTCCCTGCGATGCTCCCGCTCGTCGTGAACGATCAGGCCATCGCGCGGCGCGTCAGCGCAGTCGCCATGCCATTGGGGGGCGTGACGCAGTAGTGTTAGACGGGCCTTGCTGGCAAACACGCCGCCACACTGCACTACCGCTTCCGGCGGTGCTGGCGGATCCACCCCTCGCGCCACCATCCGCGCTCAGCGCTCGTTGGTTTCCGCGCTGGCCACGTGGCGTTGCAAGAACGCGAGCTGGTCGGTGACTGCGCGCTCGAACGCCGCACCCACGTAGATGTCGAAATGGCCGAAGGGATACCTCTGGATCTCGGCGTGCGGCGCAGTGCGCGCATGTCGCTGTGCGGCGCTGGCCGGCGCGACGCTGTCGGTCTCGCAGATGCAAAACAGGATCGGGCAGCGTACGTCGGCAGCAGACCGGCCGGGCATGTACCTGCCGATGTGCAGGCCGATGCGGGCGGCGACCTCGTTGCGAAACGGCGCGTTGGGCGGCAGCAGCGCCAGGTAACCAGCCAGCGTATCGGACGTGGTCATCAGCGCGGTGGACCCGGCAGGACCCGCGAGCGGCACCATCACCGGTGGCTTGCCGAACCGCGCGCCGACGAGGTCGCGCACGGCGCGAGCGCCGATCTTGAGCGCGGTGCCGGGAGGCGTCGTGCGCATCGATGCGGGCCCGTCGGTGAATGGGCACTGCGAGATCACGGCGGCCACCCGCCCATCGCGCGCCGCAGCCACGATCACGTGGCCACCGCCAAACGACGTGCCCCACAGCACGACGCTCTCTGGCCGCAACTCGCTGCGTGTCCGGCAGAACGCGATGGCCGCCGCCCAGTCCTGCAGCTGGCACTCGATGTCTAGCACTTGCCGCGGTTGCCCGCCGCTGGCGCCGAAGTAGCGGTAGTCGAACACCAGGCACGCATAGCCTGCAGCGCAGAAGCGCTCGGCGTAGGCGGAAAGGCGCATCTCGCGAGTGCCCCCGAGCCCGTGCCCGAGAATGACCACGGTGCACGGCTGCGTGCCCTCCGGGAGATAGAGCCAAGCCGCGCAGTCGGTCTCGCCCGACTGGAAGCGAACATCGAGACGCTTACTCATTGCACTCCTTTCTGTGATTCCGGGCGACTTTCCATGGCCCGCAAGGCATCAGGCGCGCTTGGCCATCTTCTGCTGGGCGTCTCTGATCTTGTAGCCGCCCTTGTACTTCATCAGGCGGTTGTTGGGCGGCGCTCGCAGGCCTTCGATGGTTGCGGCTTTGTTCAACTGGTCGAGCTTCGCATGTCCGCGCAGCCTTCGGCCAGCTCACGGGACTTCGGCTTGCCCGAGCCGACCGAGGCGGACGTGCACTCGCGCTTCGCACGCCTGCAGCGCCGCAGCCGTGGCTGCGCGCAGATACGCGTCCGGATCAACGCCGACGAGCTTCGCGCTCCGCGCTGCGCTGGACCGCGCTTGCGCTCAGCCGGCCGCCGCTGAGCATCGCCGGTTCGCCGTCCACGGGCAGGCCAAGTCCGCGTAAGCACGGCGCGCAGCGGCGTCCGAGCACAGCTTCCGGACCGAATACAACATCGAGTGCTACGCGTCGCCGCAGGCGCTGGGCATCCAATCCCCCCGGCACGTCGATAGCGCGCTGGGAGGTGTCGAGGAAGTCATGCTCGACAGCCACTTCGAGTCCGCACTCTGCAAACCATTTGCGGCGCTGCGCTGAGGCGCGGAGGAGACATCATGAGCCACACGTCCATGCGCATCGCGCTGCTTTCGGCCACCGCCGTGTTCGTCGCTTGCCCGGCCAGCTCGTACGCCTACGGCTTCGCCAATTACTGCTGCGGCTCGGCCGACATCAAAGACGCAGGTCCACTGGTGGAGACGCGAAACCCGTGCAGTCTCGGCGACGGCAGTGCGCAGGCCGACTCGTACTTCCAGACGATCAACCACTACAAACCCTATTCGGGCATCGCCATCAGCGCCTCGTACATTCGCCCGAAGTCCGATTGCACGATCAACCTGAGCGACTGGAACACCGAGGTCGCGTTGGTGCCGCGCGCCTCGATCAATGGCAACGGACTGACCACCTACGCGCACGTCAACGGGTGTGTTTGCGACCCATGGGGCGGCGGCAACTACGGAGCAACCGACTCGCAGATCGCAAGCGATCAGCAGTTCAGCAGCCCCAATGGCAGCCACTACACCTCCCGCGCGAAGGGAACGTTTGGCGGCGGTCGAGCCACCATGGTCCACGAATTCGGCCACCAGTATGGTCTGGACGACATCACCGGCTTCGCAATGATGGACAACTACTCGACCGGCCGACCTTTGAGCGGCGACCAAGGTGGCGACCACGCGCAGCCCTTCAGCGACGATATCGCTGGCATCAACGCGCTCTACGGAACACCGGCGTCGACCAACCTGTTCTCGTCGGCGCAGTACTGGACCGGCAGCGACATCGCCGACGTGCGTACCACCGATCAGGTTCTCTGCTACGGCATGACCGTCACGGTGAAGATGACCGCGGTCAATATCGGCTCCACCAGCGTGGCGTTCCACCAGCGGATCTACCTCTCCCAGCAGTCGCCGGGCTCGCCGTCGCAGCCGAATCTCAATCTGTTCTACGTCGTGGGCGATTCACTGCCCGCCAAGAGTAACCACACCTTGACGTTCACCTGGACCATCCAGCGCGGCCTGCCGCTCGGCGTCTACTCGCTCTACCACCAGGTCGACGACGATTCGAAGATCAGCGAGGTCAACGAGAACGACAACTGGCAGCGTCAGGCGGGCACGCTCGAGATCATCGACTGCGGCTGAGCCGCCCCCGGGCGACTTCACCGGCCACGTGCTCGAACACTAGATCTTGGACGCAACGACGCCCGGGCATCGTCGATGCTCCGGGCGTCGTTGCGTTCAACCTGACCTGTGGTGCTGCGGGCCTCGCAGCAGCTTTGGCGCCAGCGGCGACCCGTTTCGCTCGCGCTTCGACCTCTGGCCTGCGACGCGTCGTGGGGCACCTGGCTGCGGCCAGTGCATCACTTCGTTGATGCACCGAGCGCTCCACGCAGCCTTGCGCCGGTGATAGCCGGGCGAATCGTTGTGGCGCAACTCGTGCATAGAATGAGAGCCATGAAACCCTCGCTGCCCTGCTCTCCGCGTGTGTCTGTCGCAGTGATCGCTTGCGTGTGCGGATGGCTCGCGTCCATCGCGGTGGCTCGGGCCGCCCCTTGCGCGAACTACGCGAGCGCACATGCAGTGCTCGGTGAGTACTTCCCTGGCAGGAAGACGTTCTACCTGCGCGATTCCGATGGCTCCGGCGCGGTCAGCGAGGTGGCGATCTCCGACGCACAGCCAGACTGGCTCCCGATCGCAGGCAAGTGGCAGGCCGGGGGCTACGACTCGGTGGGCCTGTACGATCCGAAGACGTCGTACTTTCATCTCAAGAACGCCACGACCTCCGGCCCGACCGACACCGCCATCTGGTACGGCAGTGCGAACGGAGGCTGGGTTCCACTGGCCGGAGACTGGACCAAGAAGGGTTACGCTTCGATCGGGCTCTACAATCGCTCGAGCGGCGCGTTCTATCTCAAGAACTCGAACACCGGCGGTGCAGCTGACATCGTGTTGCCGTTCGGGACCGCGGGCGACGCCGGCATTCCCATCGTCGGAGACTGGGTCGGTGACGGCATCAGCCGCGTCGGACTGTACGAGCCGGCGACGGGCATGTTTCTCCTGAGGCTGACCAACAATCCCAACGACTCGACGAGCACATCGTTTCGGTACGGCGGCACGAACAGTCCGTACCGTGCCCTCGCGGGGCGCTTCAATCCAAGCTCTGCGACCGACACCATGGCGTTGTACAAGGGCAGCGTGCTGCTCGAGCGCTACGTGCTGGGCGGTGGGGCTGCCGACCTCATCGACTATCTGGCTCCGACCGGTGTTCAGAACGGGGTGCTGCCGATCCCCGTGATGGGACGCTGGCAGCCCACGCGCTGCCTGAGCGCGGGGCAGAACACGTCGCCGCAGAGCCCGAGCTGGGTCAAAGACGCGATCGTCTACGAGCTGCGGATCGAGACCTTCTCCGAAGGCGCCGCGGACGGCGGCTACTTCCGCGCGGCGACCGCGCTCTTGCCGCAGCTGCAAGACCTGGGCGTTAGCGTGGTCTCGCTCAACCCGATCGCAGCCGGTCCCTTCACCCCCGACGTCCGCGGCAGAAACCTGTACAGCGCCGCCTACCCCGACGCCATCGATCCGCAGCTCGGACCCGAGTCCGACTTCGTGGCCTTCGTGGCCAAGGCTCACTCGCTCGGCATCAGCGTCGTCGTCGACAACGTCGTGCACGGGATTGCCTACGGCAGCCCGTATGTCAGCGGGCCTGGCGCGCTGCCCGCGGACTTCTTCTCGCACGACGCGGATGGCTCGGTTTCCAGGACGACGTGGGGTACCGCAGCCCTCGACTGGACCTCGCACAACCTCAGAGACTGGTGGACCTGGCACATCGGGTTGCCGTGGGTGCAGTCATACGGCGTCGACGGATTCCGAATGGATCTCGAACCGGGTGTCGCCGGGCCGGCGCTGTGGGGCCCATTTCGGGCCGGCGTTCTGCAGTACACGAACAAGCAGATCGCGCTGCTGCCAGAGAGCTCTCCGAGCAAGCGCGCGTACCTTTACGATCTCGGTGAGGGCGATACCGGGATCTCGTCGCGCGCGGGCGATCCCGGCGATTTCTACGACGGCAGCGCCAATCTCGTGGACACGATCAAGGCGTCGCCGGAGAATTTCTATTCCAACCAGATCTCGAGCCACGGCAGCGCCGACTATCAGGTCAAAGGCAGGCTGAGTGCCTTTGCGTACGGCTCGGTCCTGTCGCCCTACAGCCCGCGGTTCTTCATGGGCGAGGAGTTCAACGCAACCGCGAACCAGTCAACGCCAGGGGATCCGCTGTACTTCAGTCAGCTGCACTGGGCTCAAAAGACGGCCAACCTCGCATTCTACAACCGCGTGAAGAAGCTGATCCAGCTTCGCAAGCAGTACGCGAACGTGTTTTCCACGAACGGCGGCCCGCTGTCTTCGGCCAAGATCACGAAGGTCACGCAGTATGCGGGCGTCGACCTCGAACCGTACGCCATGTGGTCGGGCAACCTGGCGATCACGGTGGTGGCCAAGCGCGCCACGGCAAACGGCACGGTGTCGTTCACGACGCCGGTCGACAAGATGGGCATGAGCGCCTACCCGTGGTTCAGGGTGACCGACCTCATGACTGGGGCTCAGTCGTTCTATACGTCCAGCCAATTCAGCACCCCAAGGTCTTACCCACTGAACCAGGGGGATGTGCTCGTGCAGAAGACCGAGGGCATTCAACCACCCGACATCCAGGGCTACATCGACAGAGTAACGTCGAACGGCGATGGCTCGTATACGGTCTACGGTTGGATTTGCGCGCAGTACGCAGACGTCTCGCTCGGCGTGCACCTGTATCTCGGCAACAGCGACGGCAGCGGCCAGCACTACTACACCAGCGGCACCGCGAATCTGCCGAGCGAGGCCGCTGTGGCCACCGTGTGCCAGGCCAGCGGCACGAACTACCGCTTCGCGTTGCGCCTCGGCGCCGACGCGATCGCCGCCTATGCCGGCCAGACCATCTTCGTTCACGGGCTCTCGCCGTTCGGGCTGAACAACTACGCGATCACCCAGCCGCACTACTATCAAGTGCCGTGAACCGCCGGCGGTCGCGCTGGAGC
>JADGRE010000214.1 GCA_017881185.1 Pseudomonadota bacterium
CTCGACGATGTCGTTCACCGCTTGCTCACCCGCGAGCAACGCCTCCACGATGCTGCGCCGTGTGGGGTCCGCCAAGACTTCGAACGCGTCGAGTTGCATGCTCCTGCATATGCATATGAGTGCATATGCAGGGTGTCAAGGGCGCGCGCGCGGCGACCCCCGGCGCCGGGGGTCGCCGCGGCCACGCCGAGCGTGGACTTCGTGCTGGCCTCCGCGTGACGCTTCCGCAGCCTGCCACCGCCACCGTGACTGCTCTGGCGGCGTCTACGTCGTGGCTGCTTCGTGGACGATCACGGCGTAGGTGACGGTCGCGTGGGCGACGAGCTTGTCGTTGCCTTCGCTGAACAGGCGCACCTCCGAAACAGGAAACGCTGCAGAGATGAAACGCTGGATCTCTTCGGCACTG
Source organism: Pseudomonadota bacterium (assembly GCA_017881185.1). GTDB lineage: Bacteria > Myxococcota_A > Polyangia > Polyangiales > JAFGIB01 > JADGRF01. Next base: position 407 of record JADGRE010000214.1, read on the forward strand.
GGCTGGTGCATGCCGGTCGAGCGTAGCGCAAAACACGGGCTGGCGACGCCTCAACGTCCGGGCACTGCGAACAAGCGCTCGCGCTCTGCCGCGCTGAACGCGCCACCGAGCTGCACGTTACTGAAGTCCGTGCGTGTTTCGTCGCCGCTGTGCTCGCGCAGGGACATGTGCTCCACGTGGTTGCCCTTGCCTACGAAGGTCAACTCGGTGAGGAAGCGCGCCAGTGCGGGCAGCTTGGGTTTCAAGCTGAGACGCCAAACGCCAACCGACTGCGACGCGAAGCGCAGCTCGTAGCTGCGCTCGAGCGCAGCGCGATCGCCGCTGAGCACTTGCACGAAACCCTCGACGAAGGCGCGCAGCACAGGGCTGGCCGACACATCGAAGCTGCGCTTGCCGCTTGGATCGCTGACCACCAGCTGTCCATCGCGCAAGACCAGCAGCGAAGGCTCGGGCTTGTCGGTCTGGCGGGCGATCCAGCCGGGCTTGGTGAAGTAGACCGCGCCTTCGGCACGCAGCGGTTGCTTGAGCAGCTTGATCGACTTCTCTTCGTGGAAGTTGGCGCGCAGGGTGGAGATCTTGGACAGCTGCTGCAGCAACTCGTTCAAGCTGGTGATTTGCATGTCGGCAGCGTTCGCCGGCGGCTTGCCTTGAGCGTGCGCGTGCGTCGCCGCCGACAGGACGGTCAGCGCGCCGGCCAACACCAGCCAGCAGCTAGCAGCTCTGCAGCCGTCAGCGGCCGAGGATTTGGCGAATGACATCGGGCGTCCTGAGCATGAGTTGACCTTTGGAGTCGACGGTAGCCAGCACGGTGTGGCCGTAGGCGGCGCGGCGGCCGGTGCTGAGGTTGTGCACCTCGAAGGCCATGTTGAGGCGGTAGTCGAGGTCCTTGAAGGCTGCACCCACGCGAAATCGCTCGCCAAAACGCAGCGGGAAGGTGTGGCGGCACTGGCTCTCGATGACCATGAACATGTAGCCCGTCTCGAGCAGACGCTGGCCGTCGAGCTGGTATTTCTTGAGCAGCGCCGTTCGCGCGAGCTCGAAGTACTTGTAGTAGTGGCCGTGCCAGACGACGTGCATCATGTCGACGTCGTGGAAGGGCACCTCGAGCTCCACGCTGACCTCGGGCTCGATGTGTCGGCTCATGGGCTCACCTCACCGATCGGCAGCTCGTCGTTGCGGTAGCGCTGCAAGAGCTGCTGGATGTCGTGATCCATGCGGCGGTCTTCGCGGTGCGCGGGGATTGCCGTGCGCACAGCCGCGTGCAGCTCTCGGCTGCGTGCGTGACAGTTGGCTCCAGCGCGCAGATCGACGGCCTGACACAGCGCGAGCAAGTGAATCACGGCGACCGTCTCGCTCAGCTCGACGATGCGCAGGCAATCGCGCGCGGCGATGGTGCCCATGCTCACCTTGTCTTGGTTGTGGTTCTCGGTGCTGCGGCTGAAGGCGCTGGCTGGCATGGTGAGCTTCAGGGCTTCGGCGGTGAGCGCCGAGCAGGTGATCTGCATGGCCTTGAAGCCGAAGTGCGCCTGCGCCGCGGGACCGGGCGCGCCGACCAGGTTCGCAGGCAAGCCGGCGTTGGTGACCGGGTTGCACAAGAGCGCAAGCTGGCGATCGAGCAGGTCGGCGAGGTTGGCGATCGTGTTCTTGAGCGCGTCCATCGCAAAGCAGATGTGGCCGCCGTAGAAGTTGCCGCTGAACAAGGGCTCGTTGCTCTGGGGATCGAGGATGGGATTGTCATTCACGCTGCCCAGCTCGATCTCGATCATGCCGCGTGCCATCTGCAGCGCGTCGAGGCTGACGCCGATGACTTGCGGCGCGCAACGCAAGGAGTAGCGATCTTGCAGGCGGTCGCGGGGGCGAGAATGTTGCGCGTCGCTGTTCCATTGCAGATCTTCCCGCAGCCAGCGGCTGCAGGTGATCTGGCCGGGGTGTGGCTTGAGCGCGCTGATGCGTTCGTGAAAGTGTGCGGGCACGCCGTGCAGCACGTCGCAGGCCATGGCGGTGAGCGCCGTGGCGAGGCGCGACAGACGCAGCGCGGCGTGGTGCGCGAGGCACGCAAGGCCCGTCATGGCGCTGGTACCGTTCATGATCGCGAGACTCTCCTTGGGTTCGAGCGCTAGCGCAGTGAGGCCGGCGTGCGCGAGCGCTGGCGCCGCGTCGCAGAGCTGGCCGTCCACGTAGGCCTCGCGCTCGCCGGCGACGACGGCGGCCACGTACGACAGCGGAGTGAGATCGCCGCTCGCGCCCACCGAGCCCTCGGAAGGGATCGCGGGGATCACGCGCGCGTTGAGCAGCTGGCACAGCGCTTCGAGCATGCGCGGTCGCACACCCGAGTAGCCGCGAGCGAGCGACACCAAACGCGCCGCCAAGATGGCCGCGCACTGCTCTTGGGTGAAGAGCGTGCCCGTGCCGCAGCCATGAAAGCGCACGAGGTTCATGGGCAGCGTGCGGATTTCGCTCTCGGGAACCGCGACCTCGCACGAATCACCGAAACCGGTGGTCACGCCGTACACGGCCTGACCTTGCGCAAGCGCACGACGCAGGAGCGCGAGGCTGGCTTCGAGCTGCGCTCGATAAGCAGGGTCGTTCGACAGCGCCACGCGCGCGCGACCCTGCGCCAGCGCGACCACTTCTTCGATGCGCACGAACGAGGTGCCCAAGGTGAGGGTGGGAAGCTCAGCCATCGTGACTCCAGAAGTCGTAGAAGTTGAACCAGTTGTCGGGAGCGAGCTGGCAATACTCACCGAGCCGCTCGGCAAAGCGCTGCGCGTGCTCACGCAAGGCGCGCGGACGATCGGCGCGCGGCACCAGCAGCGGGTCGGCGAAGGGCTCGCAGTACAGCTCGTAGCGGCGCGGCGCATGAAACAAGCCGAAGGTGATGTAGACCGGACAGCGCAGCGCCGCGGCCAGCACGTACGCGCCGGTAGGAAAGCGCGCCGGCGCACCCAGGAACTGTACTTCTTCCGAGCTGCCGGCCACCACGCGATCGGCGAGCAACGCCACGAACTCGCCGCGCTCGATGCACTGGCGCAGGCGCAACACGAAATTGATGTTGCCCGGGTCGATCTCGAGCAAGCGGGTTTGCACGCCGCCGCCGAAGCTCGCGAGCAGTTGGTTGATGCGCGCGGCATTGCGGAAGTAGCCGACCACGTTGATCACGAAGCCCTCGCGCTGACCGGCCGCGTGCATGGCTTCGAAGCTGCCGAGGTGGGCGCCGAGCAACACCGCGCCACGCCCGCTCTGCTTGGCCGCGACCAGGAGATCGTTGCCGTGGGTGTTGATCTCGAAGAGCTCGCTGCGACCGCGCACGAAAAACCAGCGATCTGTGGCGCACTGCGCGAAGCGCAGCACCTGCCCGTAGCAAGCCCAGAAGCCGTGAGGCAGGCCCATGCGCACGCGGTACTGCCGGCAAGCACGCATGGCCTGCCGCGCGAACAGGGCGTAGTAGAAGACGATCACGCGCAGCAGCAAGTGCACGGGCGCGCGACCGAAGGCCGTGGCCACGATGACCAAGAAGCGTAGGCCCGCCATACTGCCCACTTCACTGGCTTGCAGCCAGCGCTGCGCCTCCGCGCTCGGTTTGGCGCTCATGGTGCAGCACCGTCGTCGCGCACCTTCGGCAGCGCCGGCATGCGGCCGAAGAGCTTGCGTGCGCAGGCCTCGATCACGAGAAGCGTGTGAATCCAGCTGATGCGAAGGTTGTCGCGCACACCCTGGAAGTGCGAGACACCACCCTGCTCTGCCGGCAAGTAGCGCACGCGCGTGGCCAAGCGCACGACAGGCACGCCGAGCCAGGCCAGGCGTACGGCGATCTCCGGATCGAAGTCCATGCGATCGCCCCGGGCGCGCGCTGCGAGCGCGGAAGCCACGGGGTACACGCGAAAGCCGCACAGGGGATCGCCCACGACGTCGCCGAAGGTTTCCACGCGCGCCCAGAACACGGAGATGCGCCGGCCGTAGAGGCGCGCCTTGGGAATGCTGGCGTCGAACACGGGTTGACCGAGCACCAGCGCTGCGGGTGTTTGCTGCGCCGCTGCGACAAAGCGCGGAATGTCCGCGAGCTCGTGCTGGCCATCGGCGTCGATCTGCAGCGCGTGCGTGAAGCCGAGCTCGTGGGCCTTCGCGAGGCCCGACTTCACGGCTGCGCCCTTGCCACCGTTGTGTGCGCGTCGGACCACCTGCGCGAGCCCATCGACCTGCAACGCTGCGATACGACTGGCGGCGGGCTCGTGGCTCGCGTCGTCGACGACGATCACGTCGGTGAGGTGCGTGCGCACGATGCTGACCACGGCTGCAATGGTGTCGGGGTTGTCATAGGTCGGGATGACCACGCAGGGCCGAAAGGGGCTCATCGCGCAACCGCCGGCGCGCCGAAGAGCAGCGTGCCCGAAGCGCAAGGCTCGTTGCCTGCCGTGATCTGGAAGTCGACGCGCGCGGCGTCGCTGCTGCGCGTGAGTGAGAGCTGCAAGCTTTCGTCGGGACGGATGGGCCGCGTGAACTTCAAGCGCCGCAGCTCGCGCGGCGCGCCCAGCTCGGGCCAGGCCTTGCGCGCCTGACCCACCACGAGCACCTGCACCTGCACGACGCCTGGCAAGATCGGATCGCCATCGAAGTGTCCCTGGAAGTACACGAGATCGACCGGCACGTGCACGTCGAGCAAGAGCTGGGTGCGGCTGGCGAGCGAACGCGGCTGGCCTGCGACCACGTCGAAGTCGCGGCGCAGCTGGGGTGCAGCAGGTGGCGCGGCCGAGAGCGAGCCTGCGGCGAACAACGCTTGCAGCGCGGCCTTGGGCAGCTTGCCGGCGCTGTCGCGTGGCAGCTGCTCGACGAAGCGGTAGCGACGCGGCAACGCCAGCGGATCGAGCGCTTGAGACAACGCGGTGCGCAAGCTCGTGGCGTCCCAGCCGGTGGCGGCCACCACGAGCCAGACTTCGGTGCCGCGGGCGCCGCCCACCTCCACGCTCAGGCCCGCAGCGTCGCGCACACCGGGCAACGCGCGCACGCGCTCTTCGATGGCGTTGAGCGAAACCCGGCTGCCGCCGACCTTCACGATGTCGTCGCTGCGACCCAGGTGCGTGAAGGTCCCGTCGGTGTGCAATTCCACACGATCGCGCGTGACGAAGGGCGCATCGCTCGGCAGGAAGGGCGAGCGCAGGATCAGTGTGCCCTCGGCGTCGGTGCGCAGCTGCACCTGCGCAAAGGGTGTGAAGCGCGCGTCTGGAGCGCAGCGAAACGCGAAGCCGCCCGTCTCGGTCGAGCCCAGCACCTCGGTCGTGCGCCAGCCCAGGCGCTCGGTCAGCGTGCGTAAGGTGGCGCTCGGCAGCGGCGCGCCGGACGAGAACGTGCGCGTGATGCCCGAGCCATCGATGGCCACTGCGCTCGCGAGCGCAGTGAGGTGTGGCGGTACGGCGACCAGCGTGTCGGCGCCGAAGCGGCGCGCCATCTCCACGATCGCTTCGGGCAAGAGCGGTGTCTCGCGCACGAACGGCAAGCGCAGCTGCCACGGCCACAGCACGCCGAACAAGAGGCCGTAGATGTGGCGCGGCGGCACGGTGCAGAGCACGCAACGAGTGCCCTCGGCCGGGAACTGACGCCCGAGCGCGTGCGCTTCGCCGAGCAACTGACGCGCGCTTTTGTCGAAGAAGCCCGGCGTGCCGGTGCTGCCCGAGGTGCTCAGCGTGACCATGCGCTGCGTTGCAGGCAGGGGCGCGATGGGTGCTGCCAGCGCGAGCGCGGGCTTCTGCAGTACGACCCGCAGGTCGAGCGTGCGCAGCTCGGCGGTGTCAGCCAAGTCTGCGTCGTGCAAGCACGCGCGGCTGCCGCGAGCGGCGGCAAGCTCGGCCAACGCCGCAGCTTGGGGGCTGTACGCAAGCACAGGCGTCACACCTCGGCGCAGGCACGCGAGCAGCGCGACCGCAAAGCGATAGCGGTCGCTGCACGCGAGCAACATTTCGCCTGCAGCCGTCAGCTGCGCGGCCAGACACGCGACGTCGGTTTCGAGCTGCCTGAGGGTCTTGTCGCCCTCGCCACCCACGGCGACGAGCTCGTCGGGGCTCGCGAAGGCATGCAGCGCGTAGTTGGCTTCGCTCATGAGCTGACCCGCCCGCGCACGAGCACCGCTTGCAGCATGCGATCGACTGGGCCGGCATTGAAACGACCGAAGCGCGCCTTGCGAATCACATATTCGGTCGCGCCGAGCGTGCCCATGAGCAGGTAGGCCACGATGCCGGTGTACGCAGCCCACCAGCTCACCGGCGCGAGCCAGCCAAGCAGCGTGGCGATCGCGGCGTTGCAGCAGAAGAAGACACACCACGCCACGGTCACGCTGCGACAGTAGCGGATCTCCTCCGGGGCCAAGTCGCTCACCTGCATGCGCGCGAAGCGTTCCACGATGGGCATCGGCGCGCCGGCACGCAGCGACGCAGCGAAGCTGCCGAGCAATACGAGACTGATCAGCACCGGCATCGCGAACAAGAAGCGCGCATCGTTCAGCGCGAACGACAGCCCGAAGAGCGGCAAGAGCAGCGCGGGACCCTTGAGCGCAGCCAGCGCGTGTCGCCGGCCTGCGCTCGGCAGCTTCAACACTGCGCCCGTCACCACGAGCGCCGCGAGGCCCAAGGTGAGCTGGCGCGTGCCCAGGTGCGTGAGCCCGAAGTACACGGCAGCCGGATAGGCCAGCGCGAACACCGTGCCCAAGATCGCGAGCAGCACGCGCATGCGGACTACCCCTTCAGGAAGCGCGCGGCGGGTCGAACCCGGCGGGCGCCGACTGCAGGTGACGAAGCACGAAGTCCACCACGTCGGCGACGGTGCGTACGCTGCGCAGCTCTTCTTCGGCCACGCGCCGACCCGTCATCTCCTGCAGGCGCACGGCCATGTCGATGGCGTCGATGCTGTCGAGGTCGAGGTCGTTGATGAGGTGCGCTTCCATGACGATGGCTTCGGGCGGCAGCTCGAAGAGCTCCACCATCACACGCTGCAAGCCCTGGAAGACTTCGTCGCGGGTGCGGGCCGTGCGGACGGCGTTGTCCGTGCGGTCGGTCATGAAGTGGCTCCGCTGTGGGCGCGCACGTGGTCGGCGAGGGTCTTCACGCAGGAGAAGATCTTGCGGTTGCGCTCGTCGTCCGGGTCGAACGACACTTTGTAACGGCGCTCGATGGCCATGGCGAGCTCGAGGGCGTCGATGCTGTCGAGGCCCAGCCCTGTGACGAAGAGCGGGGCCTCGGATTCGATGTCCTGCGGCTTGACGTCCTCGAGCATCAACGCTTCGACGATGAGTTCCTTGAGGTCTTGTTCCAACGACGGCATGCGGAGACCCAAACGTGAACAGAAGCGTGAGCGAAGGCGTGAAGCGCGCCTGTAGCGTAGCGTAAACCCGGGGAAGGCGTGCGCCGGGGCCGCCTCGGATACCACGCGCGGCAAGCGCCCGCAATCGGTCAGCCGGACGCTCGCGGGCCGCCACCAGGCCGCAAAAGCGCGATAAATCCAGGCGTTGCAGGCGCCGCCCTCGCCGCGTACGGCCGCCGTGGGCAGCCGCCGGCTTTCCTGTTAGAGCAGCAAGCCGGTCCAGTGGCCAGGTTGAAGCAGGCATTGCGGGTGTTGGGTGCCGGGTCGGCCTTCGTGGGCTTCGGCCTGGGAGGGGTGCTGCTCGCGTGGTGTGTGCTGCCGCTGCTGTCGATTGTGGGCAAGCAAGCGGTGCGCAGGCGCCGTTGCCAGCGGGTGGTGCGCGCGAGCTTCGTGCTCTTCCACGACTACATGCGCCTTTTGGGCCTGGTCGACTTCGACCCGCGGGCCCTACGCAACGCGCTGGTGCCCGAAGGGCCGCTGGTGATCGTCGCCAACCACCCGACGCTGGTCGACGTCACCGCGATGATCGCCGCCATCGGCGAGCTGTGCGTGGTGGCCAAGAGCGCGTGGTTTCGCAACCCCTTGCTGGGCCCGCTGTTTCACTGCTGCGGCCATATCGACAGCGGCGTACGCGGCGAGGCCGAGGGCGTAGCGATGCTGAACGAAGGCACGCTGCGCCTGGCCGATGGCCACCGTGTGCTCTTGTTCCCCGAAGGCACGCGCTCGCCGGCCCAGGGCATGCACCGCTTTCGTAGCGGCGCGTTCCACCTGGCCACCCGCACGCGCGCGCCGGTGTTGCCCCTGCTGATCACGGCCGAGCCCGCGGGCTTGAAGAAGCACCAACCCTGGTACGCGATCCCGCGCGAGCCGATTCGACTGCGTTTGCACCTGCTGCCGCTGTTGGCGGCGGACAGCTTCGCCACGCCACGCGAGCTGCAAATCGAGGTGCGCAGGCGCGTGGGCGAGGCCTGGGCGCTGCATGGGGGGCCAGCAGCAGACGCGGCCCAGGCCCCCGAGCCCAGCACTGCACTCAGTGAGTGATCTGCACGCGCCCCACCTCACTGCGCGCGAATAGATTGGGGCTGTACATGGGAAGCGCCTCGGCGCCCGGGGCCGAGAAGCTGCCAGGGATGGTCGCGCGCAAGAGGTAGCGGATGGTGTGCGTGCCTGCGGCCAAGTGCTCGGCAAAGGCCTCGATGCGGTCGTCGCGACGACGCACGTGATCGAAGCCCCAGCTGGCGCTGTCGCAGTCGGCACAACCCGCCAGGTTGCCGGTGGCGAGGTTCGGGTCGAGCGGCTCGAGCCCGGCAGGCAACGGGTCGGTGAGCGCCAAGAGCGGCACGGGCTGTTCGGTGCTCAGCTCGATCACCACTTGCAC